>SYMT01000088.1 GCA_005805375.1 Actinomycetota bacterium | reverse complement strand
GCACGGGGTTGGGGGGCACGGGGTTGGGGGGCACGGGGTTGGGGGGCACGGGGTTGGGGGGCACGGGGTTAAAATCCCGCGCTATGATGCGAAGTCCACCTTCGTGGACTTGCGCGTGGGTGCGCTTCGGGTTTGTGTTTCTCTGTGGTGAGGGCGGCCCAACACCCCGGGTTGCCCTCCGGCCCGCTGCCGGCACTGCCGGAGATAGTGCGGCAAATGCGCGACGGGGCGCCGTTACCCCGGAAATACCTCTGAGTTTCCCGCCTGCGGAATGTTGCTCGTCCGGACGTTTGCCGCCGCCTTGAGCTGCCATCGCCGGCCTGGATGGCGACAATTCCGCTATCCGTGACCTGAAATGCAAACTTATGTTCCATAATAGAGAAACGCAGCGTATCTCGGGACCGGGCGGGCGATGGTGGATCTCCACTGCCACAGTTGTTTTTCCTTTCTGGACGGGGCCTCCACTCCCCGGGAATTGGTGGAACAGGCGGTCGCGCTCGGCTATACATCTCTGGCGCTGACAGACCACAACGGCGTCTATGGCAGCATCGAATTTGCACACGCCGCGCAGGAAGCGGGTCTTCAGGCGATCACCGGCGCAGAGGTGACGCTGGAGGATGACCGGCACCTCACGCTGCTGGCCGAAACGCCGCAAGGCTACGCCAACCTCTGCCGGCTGCTCACCACCGCCCATCGCACCGGAGAGCGCCGCTTTCCCCTGCTGCCTTACGCAGCGCTGGCGGAGCACACCGCCGGGCTCATCGCCCTTTCCGGCTGTCCCCGGGGAGAGGTGCCGCACCGTCTGGCACGCGGCGATCGGGCGGGGGCGGAGCGTGCCGCGCTGCGCTTGCGGGAGTGGTTTGGTGCGGACGGGTTTTTCCTCGAAGCACAACAGAACCTGGTGCATGGCGACACCCTCCGCCTGCGAGCACTGGCGGACCTGAGCCGGCGCACCGGCATTCCCCTGGTTGCCACCAACAATACACATTACCACGTACGGGCGCGGTGCCGCCTGCAAGACACACTGGTGGCGATCCGTCACGGCCTCACGCTGGATGAAGCACATCCGGTGCGCCGGGCGAACAGCGAGTTTGCGCTGAAACGTCCGGAGACACTCCGGGCCCGCTTCCGGGACTATCCCGAGGCGGTAGAGAACGCCCTCGCTCTTGCAGACCGCTGCCGGGCCTTCAATCTGACCCGGGATCTGGGCTACTCCTTTCCCGATTTCGCCGACGAGTGGCACTCCGGACAGAAGCAGGATGCCGACACCACTCTGCGCCGTCTCTGTGAGGAGGCGCTGGTCGAACGATACGCGGATGCGCCTCGGGAGCGGCGGCAAGAGGCGCGTGCCTGGCTGGAGGAAGAACTCCGGTTGGTCCGGCTGCATGGGCTGGGCGGGTTCTTCCTGGTCTATCGGGATCTGCTGCAACTTTCCAAGCAGGTGGCGGTGGAGGTGCGGGGCGAGCGGCCCCGCGGACGTTTCGATCTGCCGCCGGGCCGGGGCCGGGGCTCGGCGGTCTCCTCGATCATCTGCTACCTGATCGGCCTTTCCCCGGTAGATCCGGTGCAGGCGCGCCTGTTCCTTGGGCGTTTCCTCAACGAGTCGTTCCGCAGTGTGCCGGATATTGATCTCGATTTCCCCCGTGAGATCCGCGCCGAGCTGATTCGTCGGGTCCACGAGCATTACGGCTACGACCATGTGGCGATGGTGAATATTATGCCCGCCTACCGGTTTCGCAGCGCCGTGCGGGAAGTGGGCAAAGCCCTGGGCCTGCCCGCGGCGGAACTGGATCGGCTGGCCAGGATGGGGGAAGAGAGTTTCGAGTGTCCGGTTGCGGAGGGGGCCACGCTGCTGTGGCAGTTGCTGTGGGAACTGTCGCGGGAACTGCAGGGGATGCCCCGGCATGTATCGCAGCACGTCGGGGGCCTGCTGCTCTCGTCCCGGCCGCTGCTGGAGATTGTGCCGCTGGAGCGGTCGGCGATGGACGGTCGCCAGGTGGCGCAATGGGACAAGGATAGCTGCGATCTGGCGCGGATGATCAAGGTGGACTTCCTGGCGCTCGGTATGCTCTCCGCTGCAGAGGATTGTCTCGACCGCATTGTGGCGAATGGGAAGCCGCTGGTGGATCTTACCCGGATCTCGTTCCAGGATCGGGCCGTCTACCGGCGTATCGGCCGCGGGGAGACGGTGGGCGCGTTCCAGGTCGAATCGCGGGCCCAGATCGGGATGCTGGTGCGCACGCAGCCCCAAACGATGGAGGAATTGGCGGTGCAGGTGGCTATCGTGCGGCCGGGCCCGATCGTGGGGAATGCCGTCAACCCCTACGTTTCCCGCCGGGAACGGAAACGCCGGAACCCGCACTATACGCCCCCGATGGAGCATCCGCTGCTGGCTCCGGTGCTGGAAGACACTCTGGGGATTATGGTGTACCAGGACCAGGTGATGGAGGTGTGCAAGGCGCTGGCCGGGTTCACCGACGGGGAAGCGGACCAACTGCGCCGGGCAATGTCGCGCAAGCGTTCCCGGGAGGGGATCGAGCAGTTCCGGGAACTGTTCTACCGGGGCGCGGCAGGGCGGGGGGTGCCGATCGAGGTGGCAGAGAGTATGTTTGAGAAGGTGATCGCCTTTTCGGAGTTCGGTTTCCCGAAGTCTCACGCGGCGGCGTTTGCCGTGCTGGCGTACCAATCGGTCTGGCTGCTGCATTACTATCCGGCCGAATACGTGGCCAGTCTGCTCAATGCGCAGCCGATGGGGTTCTACGCACCGGACTCGCTCATCAAAGAGTTCCAGCGGCGCGGCATCCAGTTTCTGTCGCCGGATGTGAACCAGAGCGAGTGGGACTGCACGGTCCGGGGGCGCACGGTCCGTCTCGGCCTGCAGTATGTGTCCGGCCTGGGGAAGGAACGGGGCATGCAGCTCTGCCGGGCACGGATGACCGGGGGGCCGTTCCAGGGCCTGCCGGATTTCTGCCGCCGCATCGTGCTGCCGGACCGGCTGGTGGAGCGACTGGTTCTGGCGGGCGCGATGGACGGCTTCGGCCTGAACCGCCGCGAGTTGGTCTGGCAGATGGGCCTGCTCTATCCGGATCAGATTCGCGAGCGGAAGCAGGCGGACGGCAGCCGCCTGCGCGTGATCCAGGGCGCATTACCGCTTTCGACCGAACAGGACCAGGTGGAGTTGCCGGGGCCCGGGCCCTGGGAGCGGATGGCCCAGCAATACGAGGTCCTGCACCTGAGCGTGTCCGGTCATCCGGTTGCCTACCTGCGTCCCTCCCTGGTAAGCCGGTGCTGTTCCATTCGGGAATTGCTGGTGGTCCCTGACGGCACACGAGTGCGGGTGGCTGGGCTGGTTACCTGCCGTCAGCGCCCGTACACGGCGCGGGGCATCCTCTTTCTCGGGGTGGAGGATGAAACCGGTCTGCTCAACGTAGTGGTCCCCCCAGAAATCTACGCGCAGGATCAGCAGACGTTTCGTCTATCCCCCCTGGTTGTGATCGAAGGCATTCTGGAAAGCCGCACCCGGAGGCAAAACTTGCTGGCCGAAGCAGCCTGGCCGATCCAGGAGTTTCTTCCTGATCCCACCAAGAGCGCCGCCGGCCGCCGGATTCATGAGGCGCTCCACGGGTGGGCTGCCCCTGCCGCACACCACTTCCGGTAGTATGATCCCGGATTTCCGGGCGCACTGCGCGGAAGCATACAAGCATACAAGCACACCGTGTGCCCGCGCCGGCCCTACCGTGTGTGGTAGAATCCAGGTAGTCCCACATCCCGTGGAGGTCTACGATGTCCTTTCCCGCCACCCTGGCCCCGCCGAAGCTGCCGACGCAGGAAGATCTCCCGTACGCGGACGATGTGCCGACGGATAGCTGGGATGCCGATCTCCAGGTGGACCTTCTGG
>SYMT01000087.1 GCA_005805375.1 Actinomycetota bacterium | reverse complement strand
GGCGGCGGCGAAATGCCGAGAGGACCGTGGAGCTCGTCAGGGGGGACGAGGCTAGTAGTCCGTCAACACGACATTGATGGGTTCGAGCAGGCCCCATGGGGGCACGATTCCACCTATCACTTCCGCCCTGACACACTACTAGCCTCGTCCCCCCTGACGATCTCCACGGCCCTGTCGGCACTTCACCGCCGTCGGAGCCCTCCGTTCGCGCGCCTACGCCCCAGGGAGCGCCTCGCTCCGCCAGCCCAAAGCGTGAGGCAATGCTCTGTGAGGACGTGTGCGCTCAAGAGGGGGGACGAGGCTAGCGCCTCGGACTCCGGCGAAACTCACCACGGGGCGCCGCCACTCTGGAGTGGTGGGCGCGAAACTCACGACGGGGCACCGCAACTCGGGGGGTGGGGCGCGGGAAACTCACCACAGGGCATCGTCACTCACTTTCCGGAAGCGGCACCACCTGGCCCCCCCAGGTCAAGCACCCCACTTCACAAGTCCCACCGCCAGCACCTCCGATGCGAGCGCCCCACCTCGTGGGTTTCGCCGGAGTCCGAGGCGCTAGTAGCGTGTCAGTGAGGAAGTGATAGGTGGAATCCTGCCCCTATGGGGCCCGCTCGAACCCATCAATATCGTGTTGACGGACTACTAGCCGATCCGTACCTGGTGCATCAGCAGGTACAGGAAAATCGGCGCCAGCGTCAGGTAGCTGATCACGGTTACCGACAGCAGCAGCTTCCGCAGGCGGTGACCATCGAGCCGGATCCAGCGCCGGAGGGGCGCCGGCACCTCCGGCGTGCGGCCCACCAGCAGCAGGATCAGGGACGTCCCGACCATCAAGTCGCAGCAGAGCCCCGCCAGCGCCCATTGCCAGGGCACGAACGTTCGCGCGAGGCCCGCCATGCCCAGTCCCACACATGGGATGAGAATCTCCACTTGAGTTTTCCCCCATGTGGACGATTCACTAGCTGAAGCGTATCCCCCTCCCCGACGGCGCCACATCGAACCGGAAGTGGAGGGAAAACGGGGATCGCGGCCTTCGTCTGCGCAGTGGGTCCCCGTCCGGAGGTCGGAGGGAATCCTGCACAAGCGAGGGGGTCAGGCAATTTGAATCTGGAGCCGGAAAGACAGGTTGAGCAACTCGCCGCTCATCCGGCCTCTCCCAGTAGGACTTCAATCCGTATGGTATTTTCGCCCGAACTCATCGCTACGCCCATCATCGCGGGGGTCGTCTGTGCAGTTGCGATGCCGCTGCTGAACCGCGTGGCGGTCCGGACCGGCTTTGTGGATGTGCCGAATGCTCGGAAGATCCACACCCGTCCGATTCCGCTGCTGGGTGGGGTGGGTGTCTATCTGGGACTGATGGCCGCACTTCTGGCTCGGGGTCCTATGGACCTGGGGCTGGGGCTGATGATGCTGGCCTCGTTCCTGGTGATGGCGCTGGGAGTAGTGGATGATCGCCTGGATCTGAATTCGCGGTATCGCCTGGCCTTTCAGTTGCTGATTGCATTGGGGCTCTCGCTGAGCGGCGTGCGGTTCCACTTCTTCCCCATCGCTCTGCTGGATCACATCATGACGGTCCTCTGGATTGTTGGCGTGATCAACGCGATGAACTGCCTGGACTGCGCGGACGGCGCGGCCGGCGGCACGTGCGCCGTGGTGTTCGCGGTGCTGGGCGCGCTCGCCATCGGGAACGGTCGTCTCTACGTGGGTCAGGCCTGTCTGGCCGGGGCGGGCGCGGTCGTAGGGTTCCTCTGCTACAACGCGCCGCCGGCAAAAGTGTTCCTGGGGGACACGGGAAGTACGTTCCTCGGCCTGATGGTGGCGGTGCTCGCGATCCTGGCGGACCCTGTGTCGGCGACCGCCTGGCAATTGCCGCTCGCACCCCTGGCCCTGTTTGTGCCGGTGTTCGACATCATCTGGGTTCACTACCGCCGTTACCAGGGGGGTATTCGTTCCTTCCGAGACCTGCTCTCTTCCAACGGCAAGGATCACCTTCCGCATCGGCTGATGGCACGGGGGCTCTCGAAGCGGGCGTGCATGAGTGTGGTGGCTCTGGCCTCGCTCCTTGCCGCCGGGACTGCCGCTGCGCTCTCCTGCGGTCAATGGCTGGGAGCCGGTATGGCCGGGATCGCACTGGTTTCCCTGCTGTGGCACCTGGAGGAAGCCGCCGAGGTATATATCCGTGAAGACGGAGTGGCGATCTACCGCGTGCTCCCGAGCGAGGACCAGGCAGAGCCGGGGATTTCCGAGTTGCAGCCGGGATTGGTATCGCCTACGCGATTTTCGGCACCGTGTTTGCACGCTGCCCGGCTCCGCTCTGACCTGGTGGCGGCGACCGCTGGAGACGAGAGTCGACGGTAAGTGGCGTGTTCCGCGGTGCCCTGCGCAAGAATCAGGTGGCGGCCTTGCTGGTCGCTGCTCTGCTCCTCCTCCCGGCGCTCTTCTGGGGGCCACAGCAGCAGCGACTGATCCAGCTCTCCCTCTACGGACTGATTGGTGAAGTCCTGCTGTTGGTCTGGCTGCTCCGGCGCGAGTTGCCGGTGGCACAAATCCGCCGGATCGCGCTCGAAGGCCCCACTCCGTATGTGCTTGGCTACATGGCGTGGAGCGGCTTCGGCCTTCTCTATACGATCGACTCCTTTTACACCCAGTTAGGGTTTCTGCAACTGGCGTTCGGAGTCCTCCTTTACGCGATCACCGCCTGGGAGTTTCGTGAGCGCAGTCTGCTGCGGACCCTCCTTGGCGCATTTCTCGTGCTGGCCGTAGGCCCAGTGCTCTGGGCGTTCCTGCTTGCCCCGGATGGGCGCTGGCACGATCGCGCCGGGACCGTGCGTGACTGGCAGTTATTCGGGGGCTATCTGGCGTTGTTGTGCCCCGTGCTGCTCGGGATGGCGGCCGGGACCTCGAGCAGTTTCGCCCGTTGGATGGGTGGAATTGCATTGGGACTGACTGTGCTCGGCCTGCTGCTGACCGGCTGCCGGAGCGCGTGGATCGGTGCCGCGTTTGGTGTCTTGCTTTTTATAGGCCTGTATCGCCGCTACGTGGGACGTGAAGCCGGCGGTAGGGAGCGGATTCGAAGGCTGGCAGTGTTGCTCGGCCTGCTGCTGCTCGTGCTGGGCTCGTTCCTGGCTGTATCTGCGGCGGGACAGGGCGTAAGGAAACGGGCGACCACCCTCACGCGCCTGGAGGCCGACAGCGGAATGCGGGATCGGCTGGTGATTTGGGACGATGCAGTACGAGTGTTTTCCCAGCGCGCCCTCACCGGCTGGGGGTTGGGTTCTTACCCGATCGCGCAAGCTCGCCTGGGTCTCGGGTCACGCAGCGAACGCCTCATCCGCGAAGCGGGCCCGTCGCTGGCAGACAGTGCGCACAATCTATACTTGCAGATTGCGGCCGAACAGGGGATCCCCGGGTTTGTGCTTTATGTGCTTGTCCTGGTAGCATTTTTCGGTCATACTGCCCGGTCACTCCCGTTCGTCGAACTACCACTCCGGCGCGCGACACTGATCGGGTGTATGGCGGCGGTCGGGGGGCAATGTCTGGACGCATTTGCGAACCCGGGGTGGGTCTATCCGGAGATTGCAACGCTGTTCTGGGTGGTGCTCGGCGCCGGGATCGGGCTGGCGAGCCGCCTGCCCGTGCGGATCGAGGCGCCCGGCGCCGCGCGTCAGGTGACGAATGACGCACCGATCCCGGGCCTGCCGGTGTTTCTCTACCGGGCCCTGCGTACCGCCGGCCTCGGCTGCGTGGCGCTCTGGATCGCAAGCCACCTCGTGTGGCTCGGAACCGGAATTGCGCCGAAAGCCTCCGGTCCCGAGCGTCGCGCGATGCTCTCGGCGCCCCCTGCTGCCGGCGGCATCGCCCGATTGCAATTGGATCTGTTGGGGGACGCGACGCCGCCTCCCGCCGCCTTCGCGCGCACGGCGGCTTCGCTGATTGCACCCACCCGGGGCGGGGCGTCGGTCCGCTTCAAGGTGTACGCCCTGTCAGCGGATGGGGCGTCGCGGATGGACGTGACCGGCGAAGGGCCGAACCGCCTGTCGGTGCGGCTCCTCACTGCGGGCGCGTCCACTCCGGACACACGCGCGTTCGAGGGGGGCGAGATCAGTTTCGGGTTTGTCGTGCTGCCACCGGACCGAGGGCGACAGCTTCTGATCCGATTCCGGAAGCCGATCCGCCGCCCCGTGGTCGGAACGGTCGAAGTCGGCTACCGGTACGGGCGGGCGGGCGATGACGAAGTCGTGGCCCGTTTCGAGTTGACCCTGGCTCCGCCTGCACCCCTGGGCTAGCTGTCGCGGCCGCCATAGAGTGTCTGGAGCACGGAGGCGTGCTTCTCGGCCACGACCCGGCGCTTGATCTTCAAGGTGGGGGTCAGTTCCCCTTCGTCCTGGCTGAATTCGCGGGTCAGGAGCGCGAAGCGGCGGATTTTCTCGAAATCGGCGAGGTGCGGGGTCAGACGCTCGATCTCTTCCTTGTAGAACCGTCGCACCTTGCTATCCTGTGCGAGTTCCTCCGGCTCCCTGCCTTCGATCCCCTGCTCCCGCGCCCACCGCTTCAGGTGATCGAAGTCCGGAACAATCAGCGCCACCACATTGGGCTGCCGATCGCCGAACAGCACCACCGCGCTGATAGAGGGGCTCGACTTGAGGACCGCCTCGATCGGCTGCGGAGCCACGTTCTTACCGTTCGCCAGGACCAGCAGGTCCTTCTTGCGGTCGGTGATCTTCAAAAGACCGTCCGCATCCAGCTCGCCGATATCTCCGGTGTGGAACCACCCCTCTTCGTCAATCGCCTGGGCCGTGGCCTCCGGCTGCTTGTAGTACCCCTGCATGATGTGAGGGCCGCGCGAGAGGATCTCGCCATCGTCGGCGATTTGCACCTCGACGCCCGGAACAACGGGGCCCACGGTCCCCAGGCGTCGCTGCGTGGGCCGGTTCACACAGATTACCGGCGCCGTCTCGGTGAGGCCGTAGCCCTCGAGAATGTTGAGCCCGAGCGACGTGATGAACTTCGCGGTTGCCACAGGCAGCGGCGCCCCTCCGGAGATGAAATAGCGGAGTTGTCCTCCCGTGATGCGCTCCCGCAGGGGTTGCAGTGCCCGGGCATCCGCGATGGCGTACAGGATCGCCGTGATCGGATCGGGCCGGCGGTTGGCAATGCGCGCGCTGTGGTACTTCCAGCCGATCTCCAGGGCCCGCTCGAACTTCGCCCGGTCAGCGGGAGGCCGCCGGGCCACGCCGTCGCGAATGCGGGACTCGATACTCTCATACAGGCGGGGGACGCTCGCCATGATGGTGGGTTTCACCTCAGCCATATTGCTCGATACCGCGAAGATGCTCTCGGCGTAGGCGATGGTGGCCCCCATGAGCAGCGGGAAGTAATGCCCCGCCATCCGCTCGAACACATGCGACAACGGCAGGAACGACAGGAACAGGTCGGTCGAGGAGATCCGGCATACCTCGGCCGCCGCCTGGGCGTTGGACATGAAGTTGTCGTGCGTGAGCACCGCGCCCTTGGGGTTGCCGGTGGTACCGGAGGTGTAGATGATGCTGGCCACGTCGGACGGCTGGACGGCGTGGGAGCGGTGCTCCAGCTCCTCCGTCGAGCGCCGGGCGGCCAGACCGGAGATCTGTTCGAAGGTCCGGACCCCGGCCGGGACTTCCAGTTCGGGCATGGAGTCCATCAGGATGATGTGTTCGATCTGCGGGAGCCGCCCGCGCACCTCCAGCGCCTTGGCAAGCTGCTTCTCGGACGACACCACGAGGACGCGCGCCTCCGAGTCCGACACGATGTATTCCACCTGCGCGGGCGGGAGCGTCGGATACAAGGGGGCGTTTACCGCCCCGATCGCCAGCACGGCCAGGTCCGTGATCGCCCATTCCGGCCGGTTCTCCGAAAGGAGCGCCACCGTCGCCCCGTGGGCCACCCCGAGTTCAATCAGACCCCGGGCAAACGTCTGCACCTTTTGTTCCAGTTCGTGGTACGTGGTTGGTATCCACGTGCCGCCGTCCTTGTGCATCAGGGCCGTCTTGTGCTGGAAATGATGCGCCGTGTGGTGGAACATCTGCGGGACGGTCAATTCCGGCGGACGCGCAGCCGGGTCGCCCACGTACCGGAGCGGGGCGGTGCGCGGTCCAGCGCCAGATTCGAGTGTCGCAGACATCAGCGTTCCTCAGGGTGGGCAGAGAGTGAGCGGACCCTCCCCTCTTCTCCACCCACACCCGGCTTTCCTGCCGGACCTACTGCGGCCGGAGGAGCCGATCTCCGGCGCCGTGGGCAATTCAGGCCGCTGCCAGGATGGGCGCGGCCAGCCCGAACTCCGGCCGCCGGCCCACCGGATAGTCCGCCGCACGAACCGCACGGGCGCGGGCCGCCTCCAG
Organism: Actinomycetota bacterium; assembly: GCA_005805375.1. GTDB lineage: Bacteria > Armatimonadota > SYMT01 > SYMT01 > SYMT01 > SYMT01. Next base: position 2,511 of record SYMT01000087.1, on the reverse strand, counting down.
GTACTCCCCCACCCCGATGGCTTCCGCGAGCGTGTACGGGAAATCCGGCGCCGGCCGGAAGAGGCGCTCCAGCATCCGGGCATAGGCCGCCGCCGACGGCTCTTCCAGTCGTGCCCCGGCTATCACCTCGCCGTCCGCGTCCCGGAAGCGGATCCACTTCTCCGAGCAGCCGGCCGCCTTCACCTGGAAGAATCGGAACGGGAGGTCGCCCTGGGTCCGAAGGGCCCGGCCCCTCAGCAGCGTGGCGGTGGGTACCGTTGCGGCAGCAGCACGCTGCCCCGGGCCCGGCAGATGCCGCGCCCCGGCGACATGATCGGCGACCAGCCGGAACGGCGGCGCGCCCGGGACGCGCAGCGCCGCCGCCAGGATCTGAACCAGATGGAGCGTCACATCCAGCAGTGTGTCCAGTTGGCCGCGGCCGGGAGCAAAGCCCTCCGGTTCCAGGAACAGCCCCTCGACGTGGCGCACCGCGTCGAGCCGGTCCGGGTGCGCGCGGAAACCCTCCAGCATGCGGAGCACCTCTTTGTTGAACACCTTGTGATCGAGGGCATGAATGTCCCGGTTCGGGTGAGCCAGCAGGCGCCGCGCTTCCCGGAAGTCCAGCGCCACCGGCTTTTCAATCGCCACCCGGGCCCCGGTGTCGGCCAGTTGGAGCGCGTAGGGGACATGCCATTCCGGGCTCGTCGCCACGATCCAGAGGGTCTCCGGGCCGAGGAAGCCGCGGTCGGTCAGGGCCGGCAGGGGCAGCCGCGAGCGATCCACCACGGGCAGGAACTCCCCGGGGAAGTCGCCGGGCGGCGGCCCCAGGCCGCACACGACCAGCCGGTCCTGAAAGCCGAGCCGGACGAGGGCCGGCGCGATGAGGCGCTGGAACGCCTCTCCCGTGCCGACCACGCCGACCCTGCGGATCGGAGCCGCAGATGCTGCTGGGACGAGCGGGTGGACCAACGACCGGGTATTCATGGCGGCGATCTCCGTGAGCGGTAGACCGGCCCCAACAGCCGGTCTGCTACTCGGGAATCGCTGGATGCCGCGCCATGTCTGACGCACCTGCCGGAGAGCGCGGACCCGAAACGCGGCGGCTCTCTCCCGGCCCGGACGAGATCTTGCGGGCCGGGCCGGCGCGTGTCAGGAATGCGCCGGCCGATTCGATCTCCCTCAGGCGGGAGCACACTCCCGCACCGATTCCACCACGGGAGGACTCTATGTCAGGGATCGTTCTGGTAGGGCTGGGCCGAATCGGCCGGCTCTTCCTCCGGCTCGCGCTGCAGGGATCGCATCCCCTGCCCATCCGCGCGATCATTGACGTCAGTGCGCCCGAGGCCCTGGCGGCGCTCATGACCTTCGATTCGAACTATGGCCATGCGTCCCGGCCCATCACGTTCCGGAACGGGGCGTTCGATTTCGGGGAGGGGCGCACCATTCCTTACTATCACCCGGACCAGTACCGCTATGACGACGTCGGCGCGCCGCGCACGGTCGCCCTCCGGCAGGCGGAACAGCAGGAGTTCACCTCCCCCGCTTTCCTGCTCCGCGCCTTCGAGGAGCGCGGCGAGCCGGGACGCTGACCTCACCGGGGCGGGCCACAGCGGCCCGCCCCGGTCTTGTTTGAGACGGCCGGGACGCGCGGCCTCCCGGAAAGAGCCGCGCCCCGGCAGGGCGCCGGGTGGCGAACGCGGGACGCGGCCCCCATGTCAGAGCCGCGGCGCGAGCTGCGAACCCGCATGCCCGGCAGGCGCGCCGGGCATGCGAGGTGAGAGGAAGAACAGCCCCATGCTGCGAACTGAAACCAAACCACTCCCCGCGCCGCCGGAGGCCGCGCCCCCACCACCCGAGCGGATCACCCCGGGAACGCCGGCATCTTGCCGGCTCGGGCGACCGGGCGCCGCCGCCCCCGCCGCCCGAGAGGGTCCCCCCGGGACCGCCGGCATCGTGCCGGCTCGGGCGGCACGCGCCGCACACAATCAGGATTGACCCGCGCCGCCCGCCCGGCCCGCGCCGAGGAATTCCCGCATGCTCTCCGCCCGCGACGTGTTCCTGCAAACCCTCCACAACGGCTGGACCGACCGGGAATGGCCCGCCCCCCCGCCGGAGCATCCCCTGCCCGCCGCCCTGGCCGGCGTGTCCCGCTGGCTGTGTCTCTTGGCCCCCACACACACCTGGCCGGAGGGGCAGCGACATCGTTGGGTCTTTCCTGACAAGGTGACGTGCATCGCCGCGGCGCCGCCGGGGGCCGCGCTCCCGACCCGGAACTGGCTGGCGGTGGGGCTGGGAAACGGCGAGATCCACCTCTCCGACCTGGAGGAGGGCGGCCCGGTGCGGGACGCGGTGGGCAAGCCGCTGGTCCTCACCGGGCACGAAGCCGGGGTGTATTCCGTGGCGTGGGCGCCGGACGGGGGGCGGCTGGCGAGCTGGAGCGTGGACGGCACGGTGCGGGTGTGGGACCCGGCGGGGAAGCAGGCCCCGGTGGTGCTCGCGGGGCACGAAGCCGGGGTGTATTCCCTGGCGTGG
>SYMT01000011.1 GCA_005805375.1 Actinomycetota bacterium | reverse complement strand
GCGGTAACTTGGAGGAGGGCAGTGGCGGCGGCAGTGAGTTCCATAACACCATGACGTACATGATTCCGTCCAGTTGTGTCCTCTCAGATGCCGCCGTGTCTCCTCACGGGTGGGAGGATTAATTCTGCTCGGTTCCCTAAGCACTCGATGTCCGGCGGGGGAATGCGCCCACGGACGGCCGTGGTGCTGCACGCCGGTGTCTTGGCGCTGATGATCGCACTCTCCCGGCCGCGTGCCGAAGCGGGGATGGCCTGGCACTTCGGGCCGTGGCTGAAGCCCCATCAACTGCCCGTGCGTCTCTTCGGCAGCCGGGCGCTCGATCCGGCGGAACTGACTGCGCTCGCCGGGCACGGGTGGTACAACCTGGAGTACCGCTCCTGCCCGATGCCGAACCAGATGGAGGCGATGAAGATTGCTGAGGAGGGACGCTTCTCCGCGCGGGGTCTTGCCCTCTGGATGACGGTGGCGCTCGTCGTGGGGATCCTCGCCTCGTACTGGAGCGTGCTGCACCTCTACTGCACCGAGGGGGCGGGCGCCGCGAAGGTGAACCCCTGGCGTCCGTTCATGGGCCGTCTTCCGTGGCAGGCGCTGCCCGGCCAATTCAAGGGCAACAGCCCGCTTCCGGACGTTCCCGGTCTGCAAGGGGTGGGGATCGGCGCGGCCGTCAGCCTGCTGCTGGCCGCTCTGCGGGCGCGCTTTCCCTGGTGGCCGTTTCATCCGGTCGGCTTTGCGCTGGGACACAGCTTCGAATTGGATCTGCTGTGGCGCCAGTTTCTCATCGGCTGGCTGTGCAAGAGCGTGTCCTTACGCTACGGGGGAATCCGTAGCTGCCGGGGCGCCCTGCCGTTCTTCATCGGCCTGATTCTGGGTGACTACGTGATTGCCAGCGCCTGGACCCTTCTCGGGACCGCCACCGGCGTCACCATGTACCGATGCTTCCCGAAATAAACCCCTGGTGGGACACAGAGACCCGCACCCTCCTGACCGCGCGCCGCTGTGGCTGAACCCTGACGACGGAGATTCCCAACCCCATGACGCTCCCGCTCTCCAGCGCCGTACTGCTCTCCTGGCTGGTGGTGTGCGCACTGCTCGCCTGCACACTCGCCGCCGCCGGAGATGAGTCCTCCGGCGGCGCCCGACCGGCGCAGCCGCTGCTCGATTTCACACGCGCAGTCGTGGTGACTCCCCCCGGGCTCTCGCGCCAGGAGCAAACGGCGGTCCGGATGCTGGTGGAGGAAGTGCAGGAGCGAACGCAGGTCCGCTGGGAGGTCGTTCACGCCTGGCCGGACGGGGATCAGGCGGTGGTGGCGGTGGGCCCCGCCGCGCGTCTGGGGGAGTTCGCCGGACCGGCGACCGGGGCGATGAGCGGACTGCCCGCCGCAGCGGGAGCCGAAGGGTTTCGCCTGTACACCGCGCCCGCCGAGAGGCCGGTGGCGGTCGTCGCGGGCAACGACGCCCGGGGGGTCCTGTTCGGGATCGGGCGCTTGCTGCGAGAACTGCGCATGGGGCGCCACCGAGCGCACGCGCCGGCGGGACGCCGCATTGCCACTGCGCCCCGGTACGCGCTGCGGGGGCATCAGCTCGGCTATCGCCCGAAAACGAACTCCTACGACGCCTGGGACGTCCGGCAGTGGGAACAGTACTACCGCGACCTCGTCGTATTCGGCGCCAATGCAGTGGAGCTCATCCCCCCACGGTCCGATGACGATGCTGATAGTCCGCACTTCCCACTCCCGCCGATGGAGATGATGGTGGAGATGTCCCGCCTGGCGGACCACTACGGACTGGACGTGTGGGTCTGGTACCCGGCGATGGATGAGGACTACTCCAAACCGGCAACGGTGGAATTCGCGCTGAAGGAATGGGCCGAGGTCCTGCGGAAGCTCCCCCGCCTTGATGCGCTCTTCGTGCCCGGTGGCGACCCCGGGCACACCCATCCGCAGCACCTGATGCCGATGCTGGAAAAGCAGGCGGCCAGTGTTCGCCGTCTCCATCCTGAGGCGGAGATCTGGGTCGCCCCGCAGGGGTTCGGTCAGGAATGGATGGATGAGTTTCTCCGCATCATGCGCACGGAGCCGCCGTGGCTGACCGGGATCGTCTTCGGTCCGCAGGTACGGCTGGCGTTGCCGAAGTTGCGCGAACTCATCCCCGCCAGGTACCCGATTCGCCACTATCCGGACATCACCCACAGCCGGCAGTGTCAGTATCCGGTGCCGGATTGGGACCAGGCATACGCAGTCACGGAAGCCCGCGAAGGCATCAATCCGCGCCCTACCCAGATGGCCGACATTTTCCGTCACACCCAACCACACACGATGGGCTTCCTGACCTACTCCGAAGGGTGCAACGACGACGTGAACAAGTGTGTCTGGAGTCTCCTGGGATGGGATCCGAACACGGACCTCGTATCTGGGCTGCGGGAGTACGGTCGCTATTACATCGGCGACGCGTACGCCGACAGCTTCGCGCAGGGACTGTTCGCGCTTGAACGCAACTGGATCGGACCTCTCGGCACGAACACGGGCGTCTACACCACGCTCCAGCAATTCCAGGCATTGGAACGAACAGCGCCGCCGGCGGTACGGTCCAACTGGCGGTTCCAGCAGGCGCTTTATCGGGCCTACTACGATGCCTACGTCCGTGCCCGCCTGCTGAACGAGACGGAACTGGAGAACAGGGCGATGGAGGCGCTCCGGCTGGCGCCGCAGATCGGCGCGGCCGGGGCAATGGCGCGGGCAGAGGCCCTCCTGGAACGCGCGGTGACCGAGCCGGTGGCGCGGGACTGGCGGGCGCGGGTCTTCGAACTGGCGGAGGCACTGTTCCAGAGCATCCGCATGCAGCTCAGCGTGGATCGCTACCAGGCGATCGCCGTGGGCCGCGGCGCCAACCTGGACACGGTGGACATCCCGCTGAACAGCCGGGGCTGGCTGATGGAACGCTTCACCGCGCTCCGGGCGCTTCCGGACGAGGCGGCCCGCCTGACGGGGCTCGCCGCGATTCTGGAGTGGACGAACCCGGGGCCGGGCGGCTTTTACGACGAACTGGGCAACCCGTCCAACCGGCCACATCTGGTACTCGGAAAAGGGGCGGCGACCGATCCGCAGTTCTGGGAGACGGCGCTGACCGGATTCTCCCAGCCTCCGAGCGGCCGGATTTCGTGGGGGCGAGATGCGCAGGCACTTCACGACGGCACGCTGAACATGCGTTACACCGGTCTGGATCCCGGGGCGCGGTATCGTCTCCGGGTTGTGTACTCCGGTGACATCGCCCTCTGGAAGGTGCGACTGCGCACCGGCACGGGCGTAGAAATTCACCCCTACCTCTCACGACCGCAGCCCGTGCAGCCCATCGAGTTTGCCGTACCGACCGGAGCCGTCACGGATTCCGGAGAATTGACTCTCTCCTGGAACCGCGAGCCGGGCATTGGTGGAAACGGACGGGGCTGCCAGGTGTCGGAAGTCTGGCTGATACGCGAGTAACCCTACCCATGCCCTTACGTCTCGGAATGCTCGGCATGTGGCACACTCATGCCAACGGCATCGTCCGCCAGGTGTGCGCGCACCCCGACGAGTTTCAGCTTGTCGGATTCTACGATGCTGATCCAACCGTGGTCGCCCAGCGACGCGAACAGTGGGGGCCGCTGGTTCCCCACTTCGAGTTGTATGACTCACCCGCGGCAGTCCTGGATCTGGATCTCGATGGAGTGGTCGTGGAGGGCCTGGTGTACGAGAATCTGGCCCTCGCCCGGCTGGCACTGGAGAGCGGACGCCCGGTGATGCTGGAGAAGCCCGCCGGCGCAAACCGAACCGAGCACCACGAATTGCTGGCCTGCGCCCGAGAACAGGGGCTGCACATGCAGATGATTTACCTGTTCCGCTACATGTCCGCGGTGCAGGAGTTGCTGCGCCTGGTCCGCGCCGGAGACCTCGGCGAGATCTACCACTTCCGGGCGCGCCTCCCCAAGGTGCTTGTGGACTATCCCCGTTACCTGGAGGACTTTGCGTGGCACCCGGGCGGCATCTGGTTCGAGATGGCGGGCCACGTGATTGACCTCATGGTCGCAGTGCTCGGCGCGCCGCGCAGCGTCCACCCAGTCCTCGCCCATCACCACACTGAACCCGGTCACTTTGTGGACAACGGCCTCGGCGTGTTCGCCTATGACCACGCCTTTGGGATCATAGACATCCCCGCGCTCGAGGTGGCTCCCAACCAGCGCCGCATTGAGGTGTTCGGTACCGGCGGCGCGTGCGTGATCCCACACCTCGGCAGCGGTCACCTCTCGAATCGCAACGTTCAGGCGGTGGAGGTGTTCCGGGCCGGGGCGGACCGCTGGGAGACGGTGGAGTTGCCTGCCGCGACGCTCCAAATTCCCGATCTCCGCGAGTTCGCCGCCGTCATTCGCGGTGGGAAGACGCCCGATTTTTCATTGGAGCACGATCGCACGGTCCAGGACGCACTCCTCGACGCCTGCGGGGAAGCACTGTCCCCACCGTGAGGAGTCGCGCATCCAACCGGGAGGCGCGCCGGTGAGCGACCTCGGCGAGGGGTCCGGCCTCGGCCGACAGCGGCGGCCGAGGC
>SYMT01000086.1 GCA_005805375.1 Actinomycetota bacterium | reverse complement strand
TCGGGCGCGGCGGTCGCCGCGCGTCCGATCACCAGGTAGTCTGCTCCGTCCTGAACGGCGGCAGCCGGCGTGGCGACCCGCGCCTGATCGTGCGTCGCGGCGCCGGCAGGCCGCACGCCCGGCGTCACGATGAGGAAATCGGCGCCGCAGGCAGCACGGATGGCCAGAATTTCCCGGGGAGACGCGACGACCCCGTCCAGCCCACAATCCTGTGCGAGCCGCGCGAGCCGGACCACCAGTTCGGGCACCGGGCGGTCTACCCCCATCGCCTCGAGCGCGGCCTCGTCGAGGCTGGTGAGCACGGTCACCGCGATCACTAACGGCCGGTCTCCGTGGGTTTCGCCGCCGCGGTGTGCCTCTGCGACCGCCGCCCGCAGCGCAGCCGGTCCGGCGAGCGCGTGGACATTGAACATCCACGGCCGGAGCGGCGCAAGGGCGCGCACCGCTCCGGCGACCGTGTTCGGAATGTCGCAGAATTTGGTATCCAGAAACAGGCGTTCGGCGCCCGCCGCGCGGACCGCGCGGACTCCTTCCGGACCGGTGGCGTGGAGGAACTCGAGGCCGAGCTTGCACGCTCCAACGGCGCCTCGACTTGCCGCGACCCACCGGACAGCCTGCGCCGCGTCGGCGGTGTCGACGGCGAGGATCAGTCGTTCGACGATTGAGTGCATCGGATGGGCTTCCTCGACCTGTGAGAGAGTAGGACGCACAATGTTCTTATGGTACGGTGCGCACGGCCCAGATCGGGCTGAACTGACTCAGTCTGACACAGAAGTCGCGCCGGCACGACCATCTGTCGGGACTGCGATCTCCCGCCATAATCCTTTTGTATGACACAGCCATTCCCCCAGAATCCGCCCGACGAGTATGAGCACGAGCCGCGATCCCACGAGTGGATTGTCGCGGTGGCGCTCGGATATGTCGCTCTGGCGGTCTTGCCGCTGATTCTTTGCATGATCGTCATCGCCGCGAAGTTCCAGGGACTCACGGACTTCACCGCGCTTGACCATGCGCAACTCGCCCGGCACGTGCAGGTGGGAGATGGATGGGTGACCAGCCTGCTGCGCCCACTATCCCTGTCGTTCAAGCCGAATCTGCAGCACCACCCGGATCTCTATAATGCACCGCTGCATCCGTGGCTCCTGGCGCTGGTCTTCGGTGCGTTCGGCGCGACGGACTCTGCCGTCGCGTGGACGGGAGCCGTGCTCTGGGTGGTCTCCCTGTGGCTCACGTTCGCTGTAGCCCGTGCCTGGATGGGCCCAAGGCGGGCATGGTTTCCCGTCGTGCTGTACGCCATGCATACACCGGCGCTGATTACCGCCGTCAATGGTCTCCACTACGTTCTCGGAGCCAACCTGGTGCTGCTGGCCGTCTGGTCCGCACTGTCGCCGCCGACTTTCGAGCCGGCTCTTGACGGCGAGGTCGCGGAGCAGGATGGGTTTGACGAGGGACCTGGCGCGCACGAACCGGCCCCGGAGCGCGTGCCGGTGCTGCCGGCGTGGCGCATCTGGTTGACCGGGGTCTGGTGCGGTCTGGCGGCGCTCAACCACTTCCTGTTCTTTCCCTTCGCGATCGTCATGGGGATCTTCCTGGCGCGGCGAGAGCCGGAACGAGGGGCGGCCGCGGCTGCGTATCTGGGCGGCTTTCTGGGGATGGTGATCCCGTGGACCATCGTCCTGTTCACGCAGACCGGGTCGCCGGTAGCGACGATCTTCTGGTACGATCTGCTCGTCAACTCCGGCAGCTTTCCCGGCGATATGATCTGGCGGATCACTGAGGCGCCGGGTCATCCGCTCGTGTTTCTCGCGGTGCACCCGCTGCAGACGCTGCTGAAGCTGCTTTCAGGATTGGGGCGCTACTGGCGTGAAGCGCCGATCGCGCTCGGCCCGCTGGCCGCCGCATTCTTCGCCTGGACACTCTTTCAGGGGGTCGGTGGCCGCACCTGGAATCGCGGACTGATCGCACTCGTGGTGGGTATCATCGCGGTGGCCGGAGTCGGAAGCCTGTTTCGTCCCGATCCGGCGGTGCTGCTCGCGTTCACTCCGGTGCTCGCGGTAGCCGGTTCCTATGGGCTGTCGGTATGGCTTGCGGAGCGGGTCCGCCCGATCTGGCGGAGGGATCGCGAGATACCGGAACGAGTGCTGCACGGGTTCGTGCTGGCGGGCTTTGCGGCGGCCTCCGCGGTGCCGCTGCTCTCGTACATTTTGACGGAGCGCCCGGCACAGAGCGCGGGGTTTGCGGAGCAATTCCGGCCGATTCGCAGCCGGGTGCCGGAAGATGGGGCGGTGCTGACGGACCAACCGGCGCTGGTGGCGTGGTTTGCTAATCGCCGGGCCGTCTACCTGCCCCAGACGGAAGAGGGAATGGGTGCGATTGAGAAGACGGCGGGCAAGGTCTCTGCGTCGTACGTCACTCCGGCCGTGTACCAGTTGCCGCAGATCGAACAGAGTACCTGGTGGTACTGGCTTGTGCTTCCGGACGGGGTCTATCGGGGGCTGGAGCCTTCGGAACCGCGCCTGGCGAACGCCGTGTTCCGCGTGCGAAAGCAAGTGATCGAATGAAGCCCTATCCCGATACCTATGAAGACGGCGAAGAGGCGATCGGCTGGCGCGATCGGCTGCGTATCGCCTCGTACGGATTTCGCGAGACGCTGACGGAACTCGGGCAAGCGCTGCTGGTGCTGGTTTCGCCCCGGCACTGGCGCGAGGTAATGCGGCATTGGTGGTACTGGTGGGGCCTGCCCACCACTGCCGAGGAATGGCAGCCGGGGCGTTTCTTTGCCGATTGGCGGGCCCGGCGCGCGGAGCACCAGGAGGAACTGGCTGCGGAACGGGACGCTGTGGGGGCCGAAGCGCATCGCTTTTCGCCGGCGGCCATTGGTTCTGTGCTGGTGGCGGTGGGGTTTTGTGCCTGGCTGGTCGCGGCGGTGTCCACGCGGCCGGACGATCGCATTCCGCGAGAGGCACGCGCCGGGCTTCAGTCTGCCCCGTCCCGCCTGGAAACCGCCGAGCGGGGAGCGGCACGGAGAGCCGATCTGGGCCAGCGTCTGCTGGAGTCCAGCCGGTTCGCCGAGGCGGCGCGGGAGTTCAGTGCGTCGTTAAATCGCGATCCGCAGAATCTGACGGCGCGCCTCGGCATGGCGAAGCTGGCGGTGCGGGCAAATGAGTCGGAGAATGCGGCGGCCCTGGCCGAAGAAGTGATCAAGCAGCGCCCGGGGGATCCCGAGGCGCTCAACACGCTGGCGGTGGCCCAATCGGAACTCGGCAAATGGAAGGATGCCGAGGCCAACTTCCGCAAGGCCCTCGAATCGAAGCCCTCCGACCCCGCGATCCTGATGAACGCGGCGGCCTCGCGCCTGCTCGCACGGGACTGGAGCAATGCGGAGAAGTACGCGCAGCGTGCGAGTGGCGCGGCGCCGGTGGAGGCAGCCCCCCAGGTGATGCTGGCGCTCATCCAGTTCGAGCAGAAGCGCCTCGAACCGGGTGTTGCGGCGCTGGAAGAGGCGGTTCGGCGCCAGCCCCAGCATCCGCTGGCGCACCATCTGCTGGCACGAGCGCGGATGGTGCAGCGGCGGTGGCCGGATGCGCTCACACACCTGCGCCAGGTGCAAACCCTGCAGCCCGATGCCCCCGCGGCGTTCCTGGATGAAGGCCAGGTGGCCCTGGAGATGCGGAATCCCGACGCGGCGGAAGCGGCGTTCCGGCGCGCGCTCCGTGCCAACCGCAGCTCCACATCGGCCTGGTTGGGGCTCGCGGGAGTGTCCGAGCAGAAGGGAAACCGGGCCGGCGCGATTGACGCGTACGAGAAGGCGCTCGAAACCCAGCCGAACCTGCCGACAGCGCAGAATAACCTGGCGTTTCACTATGCGACGGCAAACACGAACCTGGAGCGCGCATTGCAATTGGCCCGTTCGGCTGTGGCCGTGCAGCCGCTGAATTCCGCCGCCTGGGACACGCTGGGGTGGGTGAGTTTCCAGAAGGGACTCCATGACGACGCCGTGCGCCAGTTGAAGGAGGCGATCCGCCTCCAACCGAAGGAGGGCGCCTATCATCTGCGGCTGGCGCGGGCACTTCTGGCTCTGGAGCGTCGCGACGAGGGCGTACGCAGTCTGAAAGCGGCTGTAGCGGCGGGCCTATCCACCCAGGATGCAGGCGAGGCGCAGCAGTTGCTGCGATCCCACGGCGGATAGCGTCCCCCACGAGTGTGTGATCGCAGGACTGCTCCGCCGCAATGAAGAAGCAGCGGGCCGTTCTCCAACGAGAACGGCCCGCTGCTTCGGGTTCTGCCGCAACACCGGCAGTAGCTCGCTACCGACCCTCTCTGTGGGGCGGATCAGCCGGCCGCCACAGTCTCAGATGTTTTCTTTCGGCGGCGTGCTCGAATCAGCCCGAGCGCACCCGCCGCGAAG
>SYMT01000085.1 GCA_005805375.1 Actinomycetota bacterium | reverse complement strand
GTGTGGGGTGTGGGGTGCAGGCAGCGAGTCAACCGGTACACCTGAAGGCCGCACGCGCCGCCTGACCTTGATTACAGTGCTATGTGGTGCGGGCGCCAGTGGGCGTGAGCGCCGCACCCAAAGCCGCGCCGAGCGTCGCTCCACTGAACCCGGCGCGGACGCCCGACACCCGACACCCGACACCCGACACCCGACACCCCACACCCCACACCCCACACCCTACACCCGGACCTCTATGGCGAGTGATACGCCACGTGGACCTCCACCTTCTCTAATGAGATCGGTGTGTGGGCCGCCGCACCCTCGTTCCGCTTCAGAGCCACGAGGTTGCGCCCGACCGCCATCTGCTGTGGGCGAAGCGGAATGATCCACCACGCCCCGTCGCGCGCCGCCGGCGGCAGCGCCAGCCCGTTGAACTTGACGGCCAGTTGTCCGGGAGCGATGCTGGGCGCGAAAAGCAGGCGCAGTTCCAGACGCTCGACCCGGCTCGCCCGGTCGGCCACGTCATCCGCGACGGAGACCTCCACCCAGGCGGGGTCCGCCCCCAGGACCAGGGGCAGGGGGGCCCGGTGGTTCAGGTTCAGATAGTCGTCCCAGCGCCCGCCGAGGCGGTCATAGAAGCCGCCCCCGTAGCGGCGCGGCACCACAAACCACTTGTCGAGCGGCGCGAGACGTTGGGGGTCGCCGATCTCGCGATACGCCTGCGCGTGGACCGACTTTCCCTCATACATCGGGCCGGAGGTCCCGGCCTGCGCCGCGAACTCGGGAAGCTCATTCCAGAAATTGAAGGTGGCAATGCCGTCGGCTCCCTCACGCCACCAGTTCGCAGCCACGCCGCGCAGAAACTGGGGGAATGTCACGGCGTGGTACCCATCCGGAGAGTGATGCTGATCCACGCAGGGATAGAGCCGAACGTGAGTGCCGCTGCAAATCTTCCGGAAACCGGACAGGTCCACTTCGATGGATCGGGTGCCGACGATGAGCAAGTCCACCAGCTTCCGCCCCACCCAGGTCTCCACATCCATGCCGTCAAAATGGCAGCCGGGCACCGTGTCGGCAACCCGCGCCGCCAACAGGAACGGGCGTCCGCGGCGCGCCGCTACCTCCTGGAGCATCCGGCGCACCTCCCCTACGAACTCCGTGAGTGCTTCCCGGTGCTCCCACTGCCGCCCGGCCGGCAGGAACGGCGGGTGCCGTCCGAAGTCGAGGCTGATTCCGTCCAGGTCATAGCGCTCGGCGATCTCCCGCAGGATGGCGAGCTTGTACTGCCGCACCTCGGGGACCGCGAAGTTCCAGAGCCCGGGCTTCCACCAGCCTCCGGGAAGCAACCACTCGGGATGTTTCTGCTTCAGGGGATGCGCCGCGGGAGTGCTGACGTCATTTTCCCGGTCGGCGCCGTTGATCCGGTACTCCCAGAACGCCTCGATCTTCCGGCGACGACTCTCCTGCAGAATCAGATTGACCAGGTCCAGGCCCCCCGCTCGCCACTGCAGCAGGGTCGGGTACTGGAGTTCGGGCAGCACCCGGCTCGGATAGGCGGCGATGTTGCCCTCGTCCAGACACCAGCCGACCGCGTCCACCTGGCTCCCCCGCTGGGCAAACGCGCTGAACCGGGCCGCCGCCCATGCTTCGGGCGTGATCGTGCTCAGTTTCGGGCCCATCGGAGCGCCGTAGCCGACATCGTTGTTGACATAGATGCGCCGGCGCCGGCGGACGGCGGCGAGATGCTCTCCCGATAACTCCACGGACATGCTGTGCCCCTCTCGCGTGCGGGCCGGCCGGGACGCTCGACCCAGACCGGGCGCGCCAACCCACAGGATGGCGGCCCCGACGCAGACCGACAAGATTTGGCTGTACGTGCCGGCCCGGTGGAGCAGAAGCCTCCCCGGCTCCCCCGGCCCCACCTGGGAGCGCCGCCGTCCCGGCGGCCCCCCTGTGCGCCTCACGCGGCAGGGCCAATCCGGCGCGAGGCTTCCCAGTGTACTGCTCAAACGCTGCAGCCGGCCTTCCCGGTCCCGGACGTGGCTCCTCGTTTTCAGTTCCACGGCGCTTTGTTCCTCTGCACCCCGGTGCAGTTACAGCCCACACACGGCACACCGCGGCGACGTTCGCACTGCACCAGGTATTCCGGCCCAGCGGCGGGCTTCACGGGCGAAACTGCATCGCGTAGACGTCCGCGTCGGTGAGCTCGAACCGCAGCCGGATCGGTTGACCCGCCAGCGCGGCCACCCGGGCCCCGCTCTTCCAGCGGACGACCTGCTCCACCTCATCGCCGAACAGGTCGGGGCAGTCAGCAAGCGCAAACCCGGGCAGCGGCCGACCCCGGCTGTCCTGGACTTCGACGCGCACGCCGCCGCCGGCCGACGTCTCGTAATTGAGCACCAGTTCCTTGCCGGAAAACCGGAACGGATGGGTCACGACCTCTCCGGGGGCCGCGTCCGCATGCAGCGAGACGAAGCCGTCCAGGCGGAGGGTGTGCCGGCGCAGGTTCCCCTTCGCGGTGCCGTACCACTCGTTGCAGTACACGGAAAGTTCCGGCGGAGCGTCCTCGTTCTGCGACCGAGTAGTAACGAACCCCCAGGCCACGCAGTTGTTCTCGTTCCACCAGGCTCCCCGCGAAGGACCCGGACGGAGAAACGCCTCGCGCCAGCGATGGAAGTGTGCCCCGTCCCGGCTGGTCATCAGCACCGTGTCATTCAGCGCCGTTTCATTCGGCAATGGGTTGTCCGCCACCTTCACACGCCCGGGGACGAGGCGCATGGGCAGACCCACGAACAGGTGGGGCGCGCGCGGATAGACGCTGATGTTGTTGTCATAGAGATGTTCGGGCGGGATCCGGTCGTACTGGAGCCAGCGGGGCGGATCGCTCCAGTGCAGGAAGTCGTTCGACTCCAGCATCGCGACCGAGCGGATCCTCGTGCCGTCCGGCTGCCAGATGCGGATGAAAGCGACATAGCGCTGCCGCTCCGCGTCCCACATCGCCACATTGTGGGAGTCGAACTCTCCCTTCTTGATGATCCTCTCCTCCCGCATGAGGCGCCAGCGGATCCCATCCGGGGACTGAAACGCCAGGAGCCCACACCCTTTTTCCCACGCGTAGTTCGTACCGTCCCGCTGTGGCGGCGAGGGATCCGTCTTCAAGAGGACGCGGCCGATCGCTTTGTAGCGAGCCTCGGGCAGACAGTTCGGATTGCCGTCCTTGAACACAGCAAAATTGTGTCCGCCGGTGCCTGCCCAGACGATGTTGTTGATCTTCAGGTCGTCCGTCGCATACAGGTCCAGCCGCGGACGGCGCCAGCGAATTCCATCGTGGCTCTCGGCGTAGCAGACCACGATGTCATCGTCCCCCGACGAGCCGGGGACCCGGTAGAACTCCTTCACCCGCGCGTGATCGCGGTAGTACATCCGGTACAGGTCACCATCCTGAAACACGGTCACGGAGCGGTTGGCGCCTTCCCACTCCTTCCCGCTCACCTGATTCGTTTCCGGCCAGACGAGTTCCCGCGGGGTGGGGTGGTGGAGCAGGAGCCGCGCCCGTTCCATTCGCTCGATCAGGTGGTGATCCACGAACAGTTCGCGCCGGGAGGCGATGACAAAACCCCCATCCGCACGCAGCGGGGGCTTCGCCGCGGTCAAAGCGACCAGTAGCCCGAGCAGCAACAAGCGGCGCATGCGTTCTCCAGTAGAGTCGAGGTAGTCAGGGCGGCGCAGCGCCGACTCGCATCGCATCCGGCGCCCGCGATCGGAGTTGCGGGACTCCCCTTTCCGGTGTCCCCGGGGCAGCGCGTCACGGTCGAAACCGGATCTTCGCCAGATAGATGTTCGTTCCTCCCTCGTGGGAGGAGTAGTAGCTGATCCACAGGTGGTGGTCGCGCCAGACCATTCCGGGGTAGCTGCAATCGCCACCGCTGGGCAGGGTCAGTACCGGTTCACATCCGGCGGGCGTCAGGCGGGAGAGCACCGTGGCCGCGCCTCCCACGTGCCGCCGGCCACACGCCCAGAGCCTGCCGTCGGGGAGCCGGAGGAAATTCGGACCCCCGATGCGCTCCTTCAGGCGAGTCCACGTCCACTCCTGATAGGGTGGGCGGGCGACTCCGAGCCACTCGGGACGAACCAGAGCGAACATGTCGCCGTTCGGCATGAACCGCACCGTAGTCTCACTCGCCGTCCAGACATTGTCCGGCAGCCGGAACTCGGTGATCCACTCCCAATCCAGGCCGTCGCGGCTGCGATACAGCATCCCCCGCCGGGGATCGGCACCTTCACCCAGCTTGCTGACGCTCCAGGCCCAGCCCTCGTGCCACGTTACCCGCCACAGCCAGTGATCCTCGGCGAGCAGTTTCTTCGGCTCGGTCCACGTGGTACCGTCCTCCGAGAAAGCGACCCGGGGCGCCCGCGTCCGGTAGGCGGCGCGGTCGTAGAGGATGCCGCCCATCATCAGCATCAGGCGACCATCCGGCATCAGCGACAGCTTCGGATCCCGCAGGTCTACGCCGCCGAGCGCGACGAGCGCCGCCGAGCGCCAGTGCCCGGCGTCTTCAGAGACGATCACCCGCACCCGACCGACGCTCGGGCCGTGGTCCTCCGCCTCGCGGAATGTACACCACCACCGGTCCCGAAACCAGATCAGGTCGGTGAACGCATTGTGCGGGGCGAGATCCCAGATCTTCCGCAGGGAGACAATCTCCGGCGTACCGGCGCCGGCAGGGGGCGATGCTGTGCTCTGTTCGGACATGGGTGCCCTCCTCGCGAGGATGAAAACAGGAAACCCGGCCGCCTGGATTTCCCACTCTTGTTTCCCTCGCCCCGGCGCCGGTTCCTCTGCTGCGAGGCCCGGTCCGCGAGTCCAGCTCATCCCGGCCCGGGCGGCGCCCTCGGGGCCTATCGGCGCCACAGCGTCTCGATGCCTGCCATTCCCAATGCGCCAGCCAACGTCAACCCTGCGCTCCAGAGAAGGACGCCGATGCACGTCCAGAACAGGAGACGGCCGGCTGGTGCGCCCAGTGCCAGTCCCAGTGCAGCCCCCAGCGGCGCACCAGTGAGCAGAGGCGCCAGGAGTCCTAACCCGATCACTCCATACCGTCTCCAGACCTTCTGGAGTGCTTCGTGTCTCCCACCCTCCTCTTTCTTGCCGTGCCGCTGAACCAGCCAGGTTCGGACCCTCTCCCCGAGCAGGATCACTGTCAGTGCGCTGAGCATAGCACCAGCGGCTGCTGCGATACCTACGGACACGGGATGCAGTCGCATCGCCAGGCCAGCGGGGATGGCTGCCCAGAGCTCCAGCACACCCAGGCCCAGGACTGTGAGAAACTTTACCGTAAGCTCCACTGGTGCCTCCTGTTGTCGGAAGACGTGTAGATCAGCCGGACTTTCCACCCTCGTTTTCCCTCGAACGGGCGCCGGTTCCTCCGCCGTGAGGCACGTACTGCGGATCCGGCCGGTCCCGGCCCGGGCGCTGTCTCTGCCGGTTCCCGGTCGGACACCCTGCAGGGCGCCGTCCGAGCGACCCCCGCGCAGAGACGACCGCCGGCGAGGGGGCGCGCACGGCCGCAGACGACGGCCCAGGGCTCTTCACTCCCCGCCCCATTCTGCCAGAATCCCTCTGCGACAGGATCGGAGGTGCAGGCGATGTGGTTCCTGACGGCGATGTCGGCTGTGGGGGCGGTCTGGCTGTGGCTGCTACCGGAGGATCCGCTGCCGGCGGGATGGCGGGTCCGGCTGGTGGCGTTCACCTGCCTGCTCACGCTCGGGTTTGGGTGGATGTCCGTCGCAACGCACCAGTCCATGGTGGCGGCTCGGGAGCGCGCCCTGGCGGAGGGCGCCCGCCGGATGCGGCAGCAGGATCGGCTGATCCGCCAGATCCGGGAGGAGAATGCGGACGACTTCGGCGGTCGTCGCTGAGGAACCGCCGCAGCCGCGCAGGAGCCTGCCGTCACGCTGCGGAACCCTGGTCCCTGGGGCTGTCTGCCGCGCCACCGCAAGCCCGCGGCCCGATGCCCCACCCGGAGGGATCGGCGGATGCATCGAGTACACTTCTTTGCGTGCGCCGCCGCAGCGCTGGGTGTGCTGTGGCTCGGAACAGAGTCCGGGCTCGCCTCAGGCGGCAAAGACCGCATCGCCGCCGAGGCGGCGGCAGGAAACGCAGTGCGCGAAGGGCTGCGCTTCCTGGAGAAGGATGCGGCCCGGTGGAAGGCTGAGCGGCAGTGCGCCACCTGTCACCACGGCACGCTTACCCTCTGGGCGTTCAACGAAGCGAAGCGCGCGCACTATGCCGTCCCCCCGGAAGCTCTAGCCGAGATGGAACAGGGGACCCGGGAGCGATTCCTGGGGAGTCTGGACAAGCCCCGCGACCCGCGCCCGGGGTGGAACATGATCAACACGCCGGCCCTGTACCTGGCGGTGATGGCACAGAGCCAGCCGGCCCTGCCGTCTCCCACGGTGGAGGAGCGCCGTCGGATCGCCGGTCATGCAACCCGCCACCTCGAAGAGGATGGATCGGTGCTGACCCCCGCGACGATGTCCCCTCCCCGCCCCATCGACGGACCGCCCCCGGTCTTCGAATCGCGCGAGATCCTGACTCTGCTGGGCGCGCTCGCCCTGCGGCCCCAGAAGCCGCTCGCAGCGGAGGAGCCGGCGGCAGTGCATGAGGCCCGCAAGAAGGTAGGGACCTGGCTGGCCCTCACGGCGCCGGGAGACGATACCCAGGCCCAGGTGCTGCGGTTGCTGTTGGCGGCGCGGGAGCGCAAGCCCGGGTCGGTGCTCCGCGCGGCCACGGAGGGGCTTCTCGCCCGCCGGAATCCCGATGGTGGTTGGGGCCAGCTTCGCCGGCTCCCGAGCGATGCCTACGCCACCGGACAGGTGCTCTACGGACTCAGCCTCGCCGGCGTGGACCACTGCCGGCCGGAGATCGGGCAGGCGGTCGCGTTTCTTGTCGGCAACCAGCGGGCGGACGGCTCCTGGCCGATGACGTCTCGCGCGCATCCGGGTGCCACTCCCTACACCAACCCCGTACCGATCACCTACTTCGGGAGCTGTTGGGCCGTCATGGGGCTGGCCCGCTCCGCGCCCGCCCGCCCCGCCAATTGAGGGGCCAGATTCCCTGGCGGGCAATTCCCCTCGCTGTGGCCTGCTACGGACCCAGAGGCGGCAGCGGCATGTTCGACGGGAAGACGATGAAGTCCGCCCGCCGGTGCAGCGCGCGCTGGCTCCCGAGCACCGCGTTCAGTTCGGTCAAATGCGCTGGACCGAGTTGCAGCACATGTTCACCAGGCTGAAACGTGGTGCCCAGGCCAAACCAGTGGCCAGGCTGGTTGGTCATCTCGATGTGCGAGCCGAGAATGTGGAGCAGCGGATGGGCGGCCGCGAAGGCGGCCAACCGGCGGATGGTGGCGCGATAGTCCCTCCAGTTGTTCACCACGAGCAGCCCCGGATAGAGCGTGTCGCCGGTCAGCAGCAGTTGCTCCGTACGATCGTAGAACGCGACATGGGAGGGCTCGTGGCCCGGTGTGGGAATCACATCAATGATCCGGTCGCCCAGATCGAGGGTCGCCTGACCGTTAGGCCATGAAGGCAGCCCGAAAAACTGCTTGACACGGGCCAAGCTGGTGGGCGCGATCCTCACCTGTGCCTGCCCCGCGAACTGCACATCGCCGGCAGCGTGATCGCCGTGGCTGTGGGTGTGTACGATCAGCAGAGGCTGCACCGGCTGCCCCAGGGTCGCGGCACGGGTCTGGCGCAACTGGTTCACCGTCGCCGCGACCGGGAACTGGGCAGCCGAGGGTGTGGCTCCGGAATCGACCAGCAGCGTGCGTGAGGAGCCGAAGAGCAGATAGAGGAACGGCGCTTCGAAGGACAGGCACTTGCTCTGGCGAAGAATGAACGTCGAGGGGTTGAACCGATGGACTTGCAGCGGCGGATCAGTGGAGGCGCCGCAATCGGCGGCGCCGTGGATCCAGGCGACGTTGAGGGTGCCCGCCATGGCTACGCTCCGCCGGCGAGTATCTTGCCGATAGCGCTGACGGATGGGGCGAAGAAGTACCCGCCTCCGGTTGGCGTCACCCATTGCGTGGGTGTGGTGATGGGAACTCCCTGCTCGTTGGGGTCGAGCGGCAACAGGTCCGCGGTGCGCTGGGCATCGTTGGTCTGGCCGATGATTACGTCATGCCCGCCGGAGGTCGGACCACCGGTTTGATTGGCCCAGCGCTGCTGGAGGAACTCGAACTGATCCACGATGGAGGCCTGGTAGCAGAGGAAATGCAGGCCGCGTTCGACCCCGTCGTCGCCAGCCGCGGGATCGGCCAGCGGCGGCCCGAACGGATTGCCCCGCCGCAGAATGCGCCGCGTGAGCGTGTCGAAGTCGGGGCCAACGTCAGTGGTCAGGTCGCGTGGGTTCATCTTGAGGATGTGCGCGGTGTGGGGACAAACCGGCCGCGATCCTTCCAGGGCGGCCGGAAACCGACCCCCGCTATGCCCTCGCAGGAAGTCCGGCGGCGGTGTGTCCCGCCCGAAGAAGAAGTCGTTGTTGGCGGCATTGGTGCGCGCCAGCACGGGGTCGTCAACCAGCGGCGCGCGAGGTAGCGGCGCGCCGCTGGGCCAGCGCCCCACCAGAATGGCGCCCAGGTGGCCGGCCGTGAGGCCGCGATAGGCGGGCGTGGTGGCCAGCGCGGCGGCCTGCTGGGCAAGAAACTGGGAGAATCCGGCGACATTCTGGTTCAGACGGCGGAACACGAGAAACGATCCATTCTTGAACCACTTGTGGGCCAGCGGCACGGGCAGTTGCGGCGTGCCGTCGCCGCGGTCGGTGAACGGGTAGCCGAGGACGAAGTTGCCGGGCCAGATGAGTGGCTGACCGGGCTGGGCGAAGTCCACCTCACCCGCGGGCGCGGCCTTCAGGGTACGGCGGTGCAGGAAGATCTTCGGGCGGCGGGAGATGAGGCCACGGACGGCAGGCTGGGAGATGCCGTCCTTGAAGCCGAAGTGCTCGTGGCCGGGAAGGTCGGGACGGGTTTCACCGAGTTCCCGCCAGACGACTTCGGGGGCTCCGGGGCCGTCGGCGGCAGGATTTGGGAGAAGGTGGCGTGCGAGATCGTCGAGTTGCGTCGGGTGGTCGCTGGCCAGAATGAGGAAAGCGTCGGGAACGCGACCGGTGCCGCCGACCACC
>SYMT01000084.1 GCA_005805375.1 Actinomycetota bacterium | reverse complement strand
CGAAATCGGCGTGGCCGGGCGTATCCACGACGTTGATCTTCACGCCCCGGTAGGTCACAGCGGTATTCTTCGCCATGATCGTGATCCCGCGCTCGCGTTCCAGGTCGAGCCGGTCCATCACCCGTTCCAGGACCATCTCGTTCTCGCGGAAAACGTTCCCCTGACGCAGCATGCCGTCCACCAGGGTGGTTTTTCCGTGGTCTACGTGCGCGATGATCGCGACGTTCCGAATTTGCTCCCGCCGCATCGCCATCCTGTCGTATCTCCTGTGCGCCTCAATCCAGCAGAATCCGGACTGCGTTCTGCCGTTGGATCGTCGGGGGCCACGACAAACCGTTCCGATAGGCGAAACGGCAGGCACCCACAAGCGGCGCGATGCATTCTACCACTGCTGCCCAGGCGGAACAATGGGGAAGGCGGTCACGCAGCGTTTGAATACCGGAGCGCAGCTATCTGAGGACCGGATGGTCGAGCAGTCAGAACACCGGGATCGGCTCCCCGGAGGGCTGGATCGCGATTGGACGCGCCTGGCGATCGAGGATGTTTGTACCCGGATCAATCCCCAGCGCGTGGTAGACCGTGGCGACGGCGTCCGCCGGAGACCACGTCCGAGTGGTGCAATAAGCGCCGATCGAGTCGGTCTCCCCGATGACCTGTCCGCCGCGCACCCCGGCGCCGGCGTAGAACACCGAACCGGCGTGGCCCCAGTGGTCCCGTCCTCCGTTCGGGTTGATCTTCGGCGTGCGGCCGAACTCGGTGAGATACACCACCAACGTCCGCTGCAGCAGCCCGCGCTGGTCCATATCGTGCAGCAGGGCGGAAAATGACTGGTCCACGGCGGGGATATGGTACGGGAGCTTCACCATCTGGCTGATGTGCGGCTGGTTCTGTACCGGTGCACAGTGGTTGTCCCACAGATTATTGTACTCACCCCAGTCGTATCCGTAGTCCACCATCACGAAGCGGGTCCCTGCCTCGATCAGACGACGTGCCAGGAGGCAGCGCTGACCGAGCTTGGTCATCCCGTACTGCTCGCGGACTGCGGCCGGCTCGGATTGGACATCGAAAGCCCGCCGGACGTGCGCAGAAGTCAGCAACTCGAGGGCGCGCCCGTACAGTTGATGAAGATCCTCGTACAGTCCGGCTTTCTCTGCGCCCTCAAGGCCTGCCTCCACCCGAGAGCGGAGGGTCTGGCGCCGGGCCAGCCGGTCCCGATCCACGCCATCAGGCAGCGCGAGATCCTGCACGTGGAAGTCCGGCCGGCGCGGCTCACCGCCTGTTTCCAGCGGCGCGTACTTCTGGCCCAGCCACGCTGAAACGAAGAGATCGGTGTTCGGGGGACCGGGACGGGTGGTTCCGGGCACTGCGATATAGCCGGGCAGCCCGCCGGTAGCCCCGAGTTGATGACAGACGAAGCTCCCGAAGTTCGGCTCCGAAAGAATCCCGTTCGGCAGTTCGTTCCGCCCCGAGAGCGCGTAGGCCTGCGCCTTAAAATGGTCGTCAGTTCCCGCAGCAAAGCTCCGTACGAGCGCCAATCGGTGCATTTGCCGTGCCATGAGCGGCATCACCTCGGCAAAGCGCACCCCGGACACGTTGGTATCAATCGCACCGATCTCACCCCGCACTTCTCGCGGGGCATCCGGCTTGGGATCAAACGACTCGTGGTGAGTGACACCCCCCGGCAGCCACAGGAACAGCACCTGATCCGCCACGGCGCTCCCGCGGGCCCGGCTTGCAGCCCGTGCCGGCGCCGCCCCTGCCCCGCGCGTGCCGAGCAGTTCCCCGACCGTGCCGGCGAGGCTCACTCCTCCGAAACGGAGCAGATCTCGCCGGGAAAAGATGCCGGGATGGTGGAAGCGAGCAGGCGTGGACACAGGCAAAGTCCTCCGGGAACTGGATGCCGGTTTGAGACCCCGCGGAGCGCCAAAGGTTGCGGTGTTTCCCGCCCAGGAGTGACCCGCGCATGCTCCGCCGAAACCTGTGGGGGCGGACGGACGGGGTGTCGCGGGTACGCGGGGCCGGAGTCGAGGGTGGGTTACTCCGGCCCGGCCAGATCAGGCGCACGAAACGGCGCAGGGATGCGGCGATTCACCACGCCCGAATCCAGTGATTTCGGAAGCGCGGTGAAGTGGGCATCCCCACGTCCTGGGAGGGCATGTGGCAGTTCACGCAGTCACCCTGGGGTTGCACGGGGCATGGTCGCTGCGGCGCCGGTCCGGAGTGGCACGAAACGCACTTCGCATTGTACTCGGTATGGGTGACGCTGGCGGCGTCCCCGTGGGGATTGTGGCAGGTCACACAGGTGAGACCGCCCTTCTTGAAGCACGCGCTGTACGAGAGGGCCACGCTCTGCATCCGTGGGAGTTGCACCGCCATACCTGGAGCGTGCAGGTCCACGTTGTCAGGGGCGCGGTGACACTGGCCGCAAAGTTCGAGTGAGAGCCGTTCGCGCATGGTGCTCAGACGGGCCATGCGGTGGTCGGGAGCCCGGATGCGGACGGCCTCAACATGGCTGCGCCCCGGCCCGTGGCAGCCCTCACAGCTCACTCCTGCGATCGACTGCTGCAGATCGAGTCCCGCGCCCCGGCTGACCAGCACAGTGGAGTGGCAGGCGAAACAGGTGCGTTCGTGATTGGGGCTGAGGACCTGGCCCACCGGAGAGTTGGACTGGCCTCCCATGCGCTGGCCCGGCGTGAACTCCCATCGGCTTCCATTCACGTAGTGCGAAATGCGCAACTCCGTGGGACGTCCCCCGGCATAGCTCAGAAACGTGTACCCGATCGCGCCGGAACCGAAGGCATAGTCCGCAGCCGCTTCCGAGGTGCCCTGGGGTCCGGTGGCCTGGATCACACACCTGCCGCCCTTGAACTGCGGGTGAAATGTCAGTTCCTCCAGCGGATCCAATAGTCGGGCGGGTATGGAGAAGTACTTCGCGTGGACATCGGCAGTCACCTGCTGCAATGTGCGGGCGTGTCGCGTCTGCGTCTGAGCGGCCTGTTTGGGGTGGCAGGTGACACACGCACTGTTGCCCAGGTATTCGCCGCGTTCCGACGGCGGAATGACCCGCACAGTCGGAATCGCGGATGCCTGTGCAGGGGAGGAGGGCGCCTGCGACTGGCCGCAGCCGGTCAGGGAGGCCACCATCACGACGAGTATCCCGAGGCAGGCCATCATGGCCACAAACAACGACGGCACCGCCTGCCGTCCGCTGGTCCTGCTCGTCCCTGGAGGCGGTTGGTCCGCGGCGCGGCGGTTCTGCGCTCCGCCGGGATGCACCTCATCCGCCGCAGCGACCTGGCCGGCATCCGAGGGCCTCCGCGCCGAAATCTGCTTCATCGAACTGTCACCCGCATCCCGCTCCGCGCCCTGCCGTTGCTCACCGCACGGTTATTGTAGCGGCATCCACCGCATGACAGCGCGCCCCTCTGTCGCACGTTCCCCCGCGTGGCCTCCCCGCGAACCGCCGGACTTCACCTTGCGCTGTGTGGAAGGAGTGAAGGAACGGTAGGATGAATGATGGACGGCGGCGGCACGCACGCGCCGGTCGCTCGAACCGGGGTCATTCCCGCAAGAACGCAATCCTGATCGTAATCATCGGGTGGGGACTATGGACAACAAGAAGCAGCGGATCGTTCTCTACGGCGTCACCGCGTTTGTCGCCGGCGCCGTCATCGCCGGCGCCGCCTTTCAAGAGCAGATCGGATACTTCGTACGGCTCCGCGGTTGGGATCCCGAAGGACCGGCGAACAGCGTTAGTGCCTTCCTCTCTGCCGGTTTACGCGGTGACCAGGCTGGGGCGGCGCGCTTTCTGGGCTCCAAGGAGATGAAGCCGTTGGAGAAGGACGGGAAGTGGGTAGGGTACCTGCTGC
This sequence comes from Actinomycetota bacterium, assembly GCA_005805375.1. Taxonomy (GTDB): domain Bacteria; phylum Armatimonadota; class SYMT01; order SYMT01; family SYMT01; genus SYMT01. The sequence goes on along the minus strand of SYMT01000084.1, from coordinate 19,851 downwards.
GGTCGAACGCCGGTAACCTGGAGTACATCATGAAGGATCTGGCTCCGTCTGAGGGAACTAAGCGGACCAGCCTGGAGTACATCTATGTAGGGCGCGGCGCAGCCAAAGTAACGATGCCCGACGCGAAAGGCGCCGCGGTCCCTTATCGGTTGGAGATGATGGACAATACCTGGAAGATCACCGAAATCCTGGGCGGAAAATCAGCTCCCTGATGGCGAACGCCCCCCGGGGCGACCGCGATGGATCGCCTCTACCCGCAACCCGTCGCCCCCCGCGGCGATACCTGTTCGTCGTACTGGCATTGACGAGTGCGTTGGGCGCGGCCTACTACACCCCGCGTGTAGCGTCCCTTCTGCATCGGCGCCACGTTGCGTCGCTCAGCCCCCCCCAACTGCAGGAGCACGTGCGCAAGCATCCGGCCGACCTCGAGGCGCGGTATCGGCTCGGGCTCACGTACGGGCGCGCGGGCCGGAACGCCGACGCGATCCGCGAATTGATCGGCGTGCTGCAGCGGAACCCTCTCCGTGCGGATGTGTTGAACGATCTGGGCGCCCTCTACCTGCTGGAAGGCCGGTACTACGAGTGTCTGGTGACCCTGGAGGGGGCACTGCGGGTGCGGCCGAATTATCCGGTGGCATACGCCAATCTCGGCCGCCTCCATGTGGCGACCAAGATGCCCTTCACCGCAGTGCGAGAGTTGGAACACGCGGTCCGGCTCGATCCGGGAAATGTCGAGACTCTGTGCGACCTGGGCGAAGCCTACCAGCGCACCCTCAACTACTCGTCGGCGCGCGGAATTTACGAACGGGCGCTGAAAGTAAATCCGCGTGCTGTGCGCGCCCATCTCGGGTTGGGGAAGACGTACTTCAACCTGACGGACTATCCGCGTGCCGAGGAAGCGCTGCGGGCGGCGCTTCAACTGGCGCCGGAAGAACCCGGAGCGCTGGCCACGCTGGGACGCCTCAAGCTGGAAAACGCGGTGTCCGATCCGGAACTGCAGGCAGCGCGCGACCTGCTGCGACGGGTGCTCCGGGCCGACTCCGGAGACCCGGAGGCCTGGTATGATCTGGGCCGGGCGGCACTGAAGCAGGCGAAGGCGGCGCAGGCAGTGGAGTTTTTGCAGCGGGCGCTCCAATTGTCCCCGCAGCATCCCGGCGCCGCACTCCAACTGTCTCGCGCGCTTCGGGCAGTGGGGAAATCGAGGGAGGCGGATCGAGTGGCCGCTGCCTTCCGCCGCGATTCGCTGCGTTCGCGAGAGCAGACCCGCCTGGAGGAGCAGCTCTACCAGAACCCGCGCGATTGGGATGCGCTGGCCCGTCTGGCTGTGATTGACCTCGAGACCGGACAGTACGGGTTGGCGGCGCTGCGGTGCCGCCAACTGTCGGAAGGTGCGCCCCGGCATCCGCTGTTGCCTTCGTTGCTTGCGGAACTCGCGCGGGGCACCCGGCCCGCTTCGGGAACGTCCGGAGCAGCAGGGGGATCTTCGCCGTCGTCCGGCGCTCCGAGTGCTCTGGGAACGGGCGCTGACGCACCTGCGCCCGGCGCCGCAAGCGGAGCGCCATGACCTGGAGTGTCCTCGTGGAGTCGGGCAGTTCCGTGCAGACGGACGCCTCCGACGGCCCGGCACGTCGGCGGCGCGACCGGAGCGACGCGCCCGGGCGCCTGTCGCTGCTTGTGCTGGCGCTCCCGCTCGTATGGGCCACGCTGAGCGGCTGTGATAAGCAGAATACGGTGGGTGCCGCTTCTACCCCCGGTCCGGCAGCGACCGCAACGGCGCCGTTTCGCCTGGCGGATGTGGCGAAGTCGCGCGGGGTGGATTTCGTCCATACGCACGGATCCCGTTTCCCGCTTACCATTGTTGAGACGATGGGCGGCGGCTGCGGATTCCTCGACTACGATCGGGACGGGCGGCTGGACGTCCTGCTCGTCAATTCCGGGCAGGATTTCCGTCAACCCCGCCAGACTCCGGGCTGCCGCCTCTACCGAAACCAGGAGGACGGTACGTTCGCCGATGTGACCGCGGCTGCGGGCATAGCCGTGGACGGGTACGGGATGGGCTGCTGCGCCGCAGACTATGACAACGACGGCTGGACTGACCTGTTCATCTCCGGGTTCGGGCGCAACTTTCTGCTGCGCAATCGCCAGGGTGTGTTCACCGATGTGACGCGTGCGGCGGGGATTCAGCAGCGGCCATCCCAATGGGGCACGGGCGCCGCGTTCGTGGATATGGACCGGGATGGGTGGCTGGACCTGTACGTGGCGAACTACGTCGTCTATGACCCGAAGGTCCCGCTCTGTCCGGCCGGCAGCACGATGTCCGGGTGTACTCCCAATCGGTACCACACCCAGCGGAACGAACTGTACCTGAACCGCAAGAACGGCCGGTTTGTGGAATGCGCAGTGGCGCGGGGCGCCGATGATCCCGCCGGCGCCGGCCTTGGGGTGGTGGCCTCCGACCTCGACGGGGACGGCTGGACCGACCTGTTCGTGGCGAATGACGGCACGCCGAACGCCCTGCTCCGAAACCAGCGGGGGAAGTTCAAGAACATCTCTGATGAGGCGGGAGTCGCCTTCGGCGAGGGGGGCGTGATGAGGGCCGGAATGGGCACCGATGTCGGTGACGCCGACGGGGACGGCCGCTTCGATCTCGTCGTCACTAATTTTTTCCACGAGCCGAACTCACTTTACCGTTCGGTCCGGTTTCCGCTCTACGATGATGTGTCGTACCCCAGCGGGATCGGCACGCCTTCGGTGAACCGCCTCGGGTTTGGCATCGCCTTTGCCGATCTGGACCAGGACGGGAAGCAGGACCTGTATATTGGGAACGGCCACGTGTTTGACAACGTCGAGAAGTTCAGCGACACAGCCACGTTCGAGCAGTTGGATCAGGTGATGCTGAATCAGGGAGGCGGGCACTTCACCGAACTGACCCCTCAAACCGGGGCACTCCCTGCGGTGCGGTCCGTCGCGCGGGGAGTGGCGGTGGGGGACTTCAACAGCGACGGCGCCCCGGACCTGCTCATCAATTGCCTCGGTCGCCCCGCCCGGCTGTTGGAAAACCAGCCCACTGCACGTCGGCACTGGATCGGGCTCCACCTTCGCGGCACGCACAGCAATCGTGATGCCATCGGCGCGCGCATCGTCCTGCGCAGCCCTGGGCGCCTCCAGGTGCGAGAGGTGCGCAGCGGGGGGAGTTACCTGTCGCAATCTGACCACCGGGTGCTGTTCGGCCTGGGCGACCGGGCGGGAGCGGATCAAGTCTCGGTGGAGATTCGATGGCCGTTGGGTCGCCGGCAGGCCCTCAAGGTCACTGAGCTGGACCGGTACATCACCGTCACGGAGCCGGGAGAAACGGAGACGCGATGATCCTGCGGCGCACTGCTGCATGTACGCTGGCACTGGTGCTGGTGCTCGTCGCCGCAGGATGCGGGTCCGACGCTGAGACGCCGGCGCCGGCACCCCCGGCGCTTGGGGTTGCCGGCGGAGCGACGGCCGTTCCGGGCGGCGGTGAAGGAGCGCCTCCGCTGCCGCAGGGCAGTCTGCGCGGCCCGTCGCCTGACGCCACAAGCGCAGCGTTCGCTCCCCCACCGGTCGGCACGCCTGCCCCCCGATCCAATCCCCCACTCCCCGGTTCCGGGGTTGCGCCGGAGATGCCTCCCGCGCCGGCGCCCGACCTGAAAGCGATGCGCCGTGAGGTGGAGTCCACCGTCGCCGCCAACCCGCAGCGCTATGACATTCGCATGCAGGCGGCGACTTTCTACATGCAGGTGGGCGATAACGCTGCGGCGATCCCCCATTTGCAGGCCGCGACCCGTCTGTCTCCCGCACAGGCGCTGCCCTGGATCGCGCTTGGGGATGCGGGTACCCTTTCGGCCCGGTTCCCCGTCGCAGAGGGGGCGTATTCCCGTGCGGCAAAGCTGGAGCCGGACAACCCGCTGCTGATCCGCGGGAGGGGTCAACTGTACCTGGCGCAGGAACGATTCGTCGAAGCCAGAGCCGAGTTGGAGCGGGGCCTGAAGAAGCACCCGGACAATCCGGACCTGCGTGTGGCGCTCGGGAACCTCTACCTGGTGTTGAATCGACCCCGCCTGGCCGTCAAGACGCTGGAACCGGCCGTGCAGCGCGTGCCGGACAGTGTAGAGCTCCATTCCCTGCTCGCCGATGCGTACGAGCGTGACCTGCACCTGGAGGCGGCTGTGCGCGAACTGCGCGAGGTCACCCGGCTGGCGCCGCAGGACCACCGGGCCTGGGGGCACATCGGGTTGTATCTGGTGAATCTGACCCGGTTCGACGACGCCCGCCCGGCCCTCGAACGTGCGATCGCACTCGATCCGGCTGAGTCGTACTACTACGGCACGCTGGCCGACTCCTACGCGCTCGATCGCTCCCACCCGGAAAACTTCTCCCGCGCCGAGGAACTGTTCAAGAAGGCGATCCAACTGAATCCGAAAAATGACCGCGCCCTCTACGCGTACGCGATGGGGTTGACGCGACGCGGGGGTCGCGGAGACCTCGACGCGGCGGTGGGCCTGCTCCGTCGCCTGCTGGCGCTGAACAAGAAGAACGTGAACGTCCACTTCAAGCTTTCCGAGACCTACCGCCGGCTCGGTAAACCAGCGGAGGCGCGGCGCCATCTCGCGTCATTTCAGGAGCTTTCCGCCAGCGAGCGCGCCCAGACCCGGCGGCTGGTCACGAGCGCGTCGTTTGAAGATACGGCCGCCGCGCACCTGAAGCTGGGTCAGGAGCATCTGCTCAAAGGGAACGCGGCCTTTGCGGCGCGCGAGTTTGAGCTGGCGTTAGAGCGAAATCCGAATCTTCCCGCAGCGAAAGTTGGGCTTGAACGGGCGCGGGCAGCGGGGGCCACGTCTGCGGAAAACCCGTCTCGATGAAACGCAGATTGTTGGTCGCGGCCGCCATCGGCGGCGTTGCTCTGGCCCCTGGGTGCGGCAACTCGGGACGTGCCGGCAGCGGGGCCGGGCCCGCCCCGTCCCCGCCGCAGAATCGCTTTGTGGACCGCACGGAGGCGAGTGGCCTCGGGGCGTTCCAGCGGGTGGACGGGGGCAGCGGCCGCAAGTTCTTTCCCGAGCAGATGGGGAGCGGTGTCGCACTCCTCGACTATGACGGTGACGGCTGGCTGGACGTGTACTTCTGCTCCGGCGCCGCACTGCTCGGTTACAAGGGCCCTGCGGGGTCCAACCGGCTCTTTCGCACCCGCGGCAACGGCACGTTTGAGGACGTCACGACACGCGCCGGGGTGGCCAGCGGACGCTACTGCACGGGGGTGGCCACCGGAGACTTCGATAACGACGGCGATGTGGATCTGTACCTGTGCGTGTTCGGTCCGAATCAACTCTATCGAAACAACGGAGACGGCACGTTCACCGACATAACCCCAACCGCGGGCGTCGGCGATCCGCGGCTCAGTGCGAGCGCCGCGTGGGGGGACTACGACGGCGACGGCAAGTTGGACCTGTATGTAGCCAACTACGTCAAGTACGATATCCGCCGGGATCGGTGGTGCAGCAAGTTCCCCGGTCAGAAGAGCTTCTGCGGGCCGAACCTCTACGATGCCGAAGAGGACACTCTCTATCACAACAACGGAGACGGGACCTTCACCGACGTGTCGGTGAAGGCAGGGGTTCGAAGCCGGCGCGCGAATGGCCTGGGAGTGATCTGGCTGGACTACGATGCGGACGGGCGCCAGGACCTGTTCGTAGCCAATGACCAGACTCCCAACCTGTTGTGGCGCAACAATGGCGATGGGACGTTTCGGGACATCGCTCTCGATGCCGGGGTCGCTTTTGGCGAAGAAGGCAACGCACGCGCCGGGATGGGGGTAGACGCCGGGGACTACAACAACGACGGGCGCGAGGACCTGGTGGTCACCAACTTCAGCGAAGAGAGCAACGCGCTGTATCAGAACGAGGGCGGCACCTTTCGCGACGTCGCTATGGCGACCGGCATGGGGCCCGGCACGCTCATGTTTCTTGGCTTCGGCACCGGGTTTCTGGACTATGACCGGGACGGCTGGCTCGACCTCTTCTTCGCGAACGGGCATGTGCTCGACGACATCGAGACCTACTCCGATTCGGTGACCTGGGCCCAACCTTCCCAGTTGTTCCGCAATCGCGGCGACGGTGCTCTAGAGGACGTGTCGGCCTCAACGGCGGTGGCTGAGGGCCGGCGAGTCGCGCGGGGCGCAGCCTTCGGCGACGTGGACAACGACGGGCGCACCGACGTGGTCGTGTCCACCATGCGCGGTGCGCCCTGGTATCTCCACAATGAGTGTGCACCATCGGCCCACTGGCTGGGACTGGACCTTCGCCCTGCTGCCGGGAGCAATGTCCAGGCGATCGGCGCGACGGTCCGGTTGTCGGCGGGCGGGTTGAGGCAGCGCCGGGACGTGCGGGCGAATGCGAGCTACGGGTCGTCGAACGACACGCGCCCGCTGTTTGGACTGGGCACCGCGCGACGGGTGGATGAAGTGGAGATCCGGTGGCCCGGCGGCAAGGTCACAAAGATCAAGGAGCCACTCCTCGACCGCTATTTGCGGGTTGAGGAGTAGCTCCCTGGGTTTCGAGACGGCCGCGATCTACTGGTCGCGGTCGCCCAACAACAGCCAGTTCATGTCGTGGTTCGGATTCCACGCGGGCTGGAGATAGCCAAGCCGGAACACCTTGACGTGTCCATCCGCGAAGGCCGCGACGAACTGCCGGCCATCCGGCGGCCGCGTAGGGCTACCCGCCGGGTGAACGCCGCCGTACAGCGGGAGCTTTTCCTTGTGGAAGGCGCCTGCTTCGAACATGGTGATCGTGCCGGACGGGAACTGCAGTTGGGCATCCACCACTCCGATGCGGGTGCTGCCGGCGCCACCGTTGAGCCCGCAGTCCAGTGCATGACGGAAGTGGTAGGTCGTCGGGTTCCTCCAAAACACCGCGTTGGAGTACGACCACGTGGTGTTGTTCCGGCCCCAGTAGTTCTCACCCGCGTCGCTCGGACAGCGGAAGATCCCGCGGTTCTTCGTGTACGGTTCCATGAAGTACGGCAGACCCCCGCCGAGCATCCGGATGATGTTCTGACCGTCCGGAGCAGAGACCGGACCATTGGTCCCGCCCTGCGGCAGCATCCCGGAAGCGAACATGCGCTCGTCGTAGTCCTGCTGATACATACCGAGCGCGAGCGTGAGCTGCTTCATGTTGCTCAGGCAGGTGGATTCGCGGGCCTTTTCCCGTGCCTGGGCGAAGACCGGGAAGAGAATCGCCGCGAGAATTGCGATGATTGCGATGACGACGAGAAGCTCGATCAGCGTAAACGCGAGTCTCAGCCTCTTCATTGGGGAAGTTCCTCTCATTGTGAGTTGGGACAGTTCCAGTGAGCTCCCGGACCCGCACCCTTGCGCTGTCCGGAGCTCTGGAGTCAGGCGCTGGCCGTTACCGGCCCGGGGGGACGGCACCAGCCGGCGGTGTGTACAGGGGTTGACCTTGCTTGACCTTCTGCTGCTGTACCTCACCGCCGCTGGTGTCGGCCTTATACTCTTCGGCTCCACAGCCCGCCAGAAGTACGCCGATCACCAGAACCGTAAGGGCGCAGAGTCCGTGAATTACTCGTCGCAGTTGCAATCTCCTCTCCAGCCTGGACCAACCTGTCCAGGGACATCGGGTACATCGATAATCAATTTTCTTTAACGGCGCTGCGAGTTCCTCCCGTGAGGGATGGAAAGTACAGATGGCGCCGACCGATTATCTGTCGGGTGCGGCTTTCGGCCGCAGACCCGACCGCGACTTTGACGTCGGTTTCGAGAGGTTCGTTAGGGGGATTGCAGTCCCGGCCCGGATGTTACCGGATTTTGCCGCGGGCGTAGATCGGCCAGACCGCCTCGACGTTCCCCCGGCGGATCGCGACGAGTTCGTTGTGTTCGTTCACGCACGGACACGGGTGGACCGGGAGCACCTGCACGCGCTCCCCAATGTGCGGTTTTCGGGCACATCGGGAGACGTCCACATGACCATGCTCTTCCGAAAATCCGTGCAGCCGCGCTTCGGGGTACTCGACGATGTAGCCGGCGCAGGGTCCGTCGTCGAATTGCACGAGGGAAGCCGAGAGAGTCTTGCTCCCACAGTCCAGGATGGCCCGCCCGTCGTTTGGCCGGCTCACGACGGTGGCGACCACTCGAAGCGCGCACTGGGCGACCGTGTGTCGCCCCTCGCGCAGGTGGCCCGCGCCGCCGACAGGGTACTCCCCTGCCCGGTATTCGGTCAGTTCCGGAATCTCGTGCGCCTGCAGCGCGGACTTGGTGCTCCCGCCGCTCACGATCGGGTGGGGCAGGCCGGCTTTGTCCAGGGCTGCCAGCGTGGCCTGGATGCCGCCTCGTACCGCCGGGGGAGTGGGGAATGCCATGATACCCCGTAGTTCGAGGCCCTCAGCATCGTGGATACGTCGCCCGAGTGCCACTGCCTCCTGCGGCGATTGCACCCCGGTGCGCCCTCCCCCCAGGTCCACATCCACGATCACGCCTACGGTGACTCCGGCGCCCTTGACCGCAGCGGCCAACCCGGCAACCGTCACGTCCGAGTCGGCGGCGACGGTGATGCGCGCCTGGGTCGCCAGAGCTACGAGGCGGTCCAGTTTTTGCTTTCCCAGAATATTGTACGGGACCAGCAGATCCTGACCCAGGCCGCCCCAGGCCATCACTTCGGCTTCCCCGAGCTTCTGGCAGGTGAGACCGATCGCTCCCCGGCGCATCTGCATGTGCGCGATGGCGAGGGTCTTGTGGGTCTTGATGTGCGGACGCAGCCCGATGCCGTGCTGGGTGTAGTAGTCCTGGTAGCGGTCCAGGTTCTCCTCCAGGGCGTCGAGGTCCACGGTCAAGACGGGCGTATCCAGATCTTCCACACGCATGGGCGGCTCCTTCTCCGGGCTTGGGACAGGGTAAGGGTCAGGAACACTCGGCGCGGTTCCCGGTCCTCGCTTGCGGGATTCCGCGTTTGTGGGCGGACCTCCTTCCTGACGAGACCCGAGTTTCGCCTCGGCCTTCCATTCATCCATGCCGTGGGACACATCGAACGGATCGGTTGACAGCAAGGCGCAGTACCGACACCTCCGGATTGCCAAATCGCGTCTTGCGCGGCTGGGAATGCTGAAACCTGAAGGAGCCGTGCGGACGAGCGCACGGGGGACTCGAGAGGCAGCGCCATGATCACGATCCACGGGGACCGGATGCAGTTGTGCGGCGGGCTGAGCCGCCGCAGCTTTCTCCAAATCGGCGGCTTCGCATTCGGGGGTGCAGCGTTGACACTGGCGGATCTGCACCGCGCTGAGGCGGCCTCCGGGAAGCGCATGAAGCACAAGGCGCTCATCCACGTCTTTCTGGCCGGTGGGCCTCCGCATCAGGATCTGTGGGATCTGAAGATGGAAGCCCCGTCGGAGATCCGCGGCGAGTTCAAGCCGATCGCGACCGACGTGGGCGGTCTCCAGATCTGTGAGGTCTTCCCGCGCATGGCCAGGCAGATGAAACACACCGCCGTCATCCGCTCGGTGGTGGGCAGTGCTCCGTTCCACGATGCGTATCAGTGCATGGCGGGCTGGCCGCGCGTGATCCTCGAAGGACAGGGAGGCTATCCCGCCGTGGGCCCGGTGGCGGCGCGCGTGCTCGGATCAGTGGACCGGGCCGTGCCGCCCGCGGTGGGTTTGGCGGCGCCGACACGCGAGCGCCGGTGGTCCGATTCCGGCAGCCCCGGATTCCTGGGGCCCGCGTATGCCCCCTTCAAGCCCTTCATGACGGGTGACGAGGCGTCTCCGCAGACCCAGAAAGCGGTGGGGGCGTATGAGCAGGGTCCGGGGCTGCAGGTGATTCAGTTGAAGGAGATCACACTTTCGCGGCTGCAGGACCGGCGGCGGATGCTGGAGGCAATGGGGCAGGCCCGCAAGGATCTGGACGACCATCCGGAAATCCACGCACTGGACGCGAGCCTGCAGTCCGCGTTCGACGTGCTGACGAGTGCCAAGCTGGCGGATGCCCTGGACCTGTCGAAGGAGGACCCGAAGGTGCGGGCGCGGTACGGCGATGGTCGGCCTTACAAGTTCCAATACGACGGAGCGCCGACCTGCAACGACCATCTGCTGATGGCGCGGCGTCTGGTTGAGGCCGGGGTGCGCGTCGTGTCCCTTTCGTTCGGCCGGTGGGACAGCCACGGCGACAACTTCGGCCTCGTGCGTGATCACGGCGCGAAACTGGATCAGTGCCTGTCCGCGTTGCTGGAAGATCTGGACCAGCGGGGGATGATGGACGATGTGACCGTGCTTGTCTGGGGCGAATTTGGTCGCACACCGCGCATCAACAAAGACGCCGGGCGGGATCACTGGCCCCAGGTGTCGTGCGCCCTGCTGGCGGGTGGCGGCATGAAACTGGGTCAGGTGATCGGTTCCACCGACTCCACCGGGAGCGACGCCCTTGACCGTCCGGTCCACCTCCAGGAAGTGCTGGCGACGGTGTACCACAATCTGGGGATCCCGCCGGAGACGACCCAATTGCCGGATCGCGCCGGCCGGCCTCAATACCTATTGGAGCGACGCGAGCCGATTTCCGAATTGGTCGGCACGGTCAGCGCTGGTTAGGCTTCGCGGACTGCTCCGGCACAATGGAGTGCCGGAGCAGTCCGGCTCTACGGGCGCCGGAGCCTCTTCAACTCCGGCAATTCCACCTGCACGCCCACTCGCTTCTTCCGGCGGGAGAACCAGTCGCGCAGTTCCGAGACGATCCGGCTGTCCGTCAACCCGACGCCGGCTACGAATCGGCGTGCCTCTCCCAGGCGCTCATACAGGCTGCGCGGGGCCGCGGTGACTTCGTCCAGGTCACCGGCAGAGACCGCGGAACCGTTCAGCCGAATCGGATTGGCCACGAGTAGAGGGCGCGGCGCCACCAGGGCGGCCGCCTGGAGAGTATCACCCACTTCCAGTAATCCCGGGCTGAACAGCGCCATCCGCCCCCCGTGCGGCGGGGTTTCTGTGATGTAGGTGGCAGGCACTTCGAGCGCGGCCGCGCCGAGCGTCCGTGGCTCAAGCGCCGCAGCCAGGGCGGCCGCCAGCCCTGCCTCGCGCCAGCCGACGATTGCGGCATGGTCCGGGTCGCAGTCCCAGGCGCCGAGAGCACGGACGGTGGCGATCGCATCGTGGACCCATTGTCCCAGCAGCGGGCGGTCGAGCAGCAGAGACCATTCCGCGAGATTGTGGTCCGGAATCTCCGCTGACAACCCCTGGCGGTCGAGGGTCAGCTCTCCGCAACCACGCAACTCGGGCGCGAAAGTCGCGATTCCGGCTTCGCGCAGCGCGACCGCCAACGGCGTATCCAGGGCAACCTTGCGGCCCATCGGGTGCAGCAGCACGACGGCGGGCTGCGCGGGAGCCAGGGATCCGCCGCGATGCGCCACGACGGGGAGCAGGAAACCCGGCTCGGTTTCGATCACTCCCTCCGTCGGCCCGATCGCAGAGGCGCGTGCGCCCCGCGGGGTCCCCGCCGGCGCGGCGGGCAACCGGAGCAGCTCATTGAGCCGGTCCAGGTTGCGGGAACGCTGCCGCTCCCACTCGCCCCTGGAGACCGGTGTGGGCTGCGCGGCAGACAGCGCCACGGCTCGTTCCTTCACCCACTGAACCGTGGTCATCACGCGGGGGGAGCGGAACGGCGGCGCGAAGCAACGGAGCGCCTCCATATCATCGGTTTCGAACGCGGGCTCGGAGATGGGCGCCCCGTCCCCGGTTTCCTTGAGCCAGCGGGTCATCCACCCGTACATCGCCTCGCGCATCTCGCGGTTGTAGGCGTGCCCCGAGTCGAACACCACGTGGCGAACGCGCTCCTCCGCTCCGGCGGCCTTGAAGTAGGGGCGGGCGCGATCCACCGCCGCTCCGGAAGCCACGGGCCCGAAGTGGTAGGCGTCGCGGCTGGCGGTGATTACCATCAGTGCGCGCGGTGCGAGGCTGCCGAGCAGGTCCCCCTCTTCACCGATAGTGAGCGCGCCGATGAGGACTTCGTCCACGCAGCAAGCAGTGTCCAGATAGCTGCGGAAGGTGCCGACACTGCACACAGGCACTGCGCACCGGATCCGGGGGTCAAACGCACTGAAGTAGGTGGTCTGGTTGCCGCCGCCGCTGGCGCCGGTGCAGCCGATGCGGTCACCGCGGACTTCGGGGCGCGCCTGGAGGTAGTCCACCGCCCGCACATTGTCGTAGAGTTGCAGCGCGTGCAGGGGGGTGTTCACCGGCCACAGGCTCGCGCCGAGAAGACCGCCGTGGTACTCGTTCTTTCCGATCTCTGTGCCGCGCTCGCCGCTTCCCCAGGCGTCCAGGGTGAGCGCCACGAACCCGAGTTTCGCGAGCCCGATGCAGCGGGACTGGACCACCGGGTCGCGCCGGGCGCCGCTCCAGTGTCCATGCACGCAGAGCACGGCCGGAAACGGGCCGCCGCCGCGCGTCGGAACATATGCCGTAGCGGTGGCGTAGCAGCGGGCACGGGTCTGAAACGACAGCTTCTCAATGCGGTAGCCGTCCCGTTCCAGGGTCCCGTGAATCTGCGGATCGAGGGGAGCGCGTTCGGCCGGCCAGTCCCCCGATGCGCGCTGCATCCGCGCGCGGATTTCCACGGCGCGCCGCTCTACGTCAGCGGCAGTTGCGGGCGGCGTATCGGTTGCGCGGAGGCGGTCCGCGCTTTCGAGGAACCACTTCTTGTATCGTTCGGCGGGAGTTTCCGGCATGGGATTGTCTCCAGTGTGAGAGAGCCGACGGCTCTCGCTAGCGGCATCACCCGCCCTTCAGCTTGATGGGCTTGGGGAACCGGCTCTCTACGCGATACTCGTGGGCATCGAAGCCTTCACCGGCGCACACCTCCAGCAGTCGGGCCAGCCGGATGCGACGCGGATCGTAGTCCACCACCGCGAGGCGCGTGCGCACGTCGACCACGGCGGTGCAGACTCCCAGAGTGTTTTGCAGGGCGACGGTAACTTTCGCCCCGTCCACCGGAGTGCGCAGGTCGGGGATTTCCAGTGCGGCCTTCTCCGGTTCGATCGGAGCGCTATCGCGCGGCGCCGCAGGGAACACGCTCGCGCGGGGTACTCGCGCCATCTTGCGTCCCGGTGCGCCGGGAGCGCGGCGGATCGGAGCGGGTCGGTGTGCCGCGGCGGCCACCGGTGCGAGAAGAGACAGGGCTACCAGGGCGGCACAGAGCCAACCGGCGGAGCAGGCGAACATGCACGTCTTTCTGGATACGGCAGCGTACCCAACGACGCCGCACAGTGTGGGACACACCGGGTCCATCCTTAGTTTCGGGAGGATCAACTTCGCCTCCCGCAAAGAGGGGATCACGGATGGACGAGCGACTGCAGGGGAAAATCGTAGTCATCACCGGTGCGTCCAGCGGAATCGGCGCGGCCACGGCCCGCCTGTGCGGCGCGGCCGGGATGCGCGTGGTGCTCGGTTCGCGCCGGACGGAATTGCTGGAACAGGTGGCGGAGGAGGTCCGCCGGGCCGGCGGCGAGACGCTGGTCTGCCGGACGGACGTAGCGGCGCCGGCGGATGTGGAACGTCTCATCCGGGCAGCCGAGGAACATTTCGGCCACATTGACATCCTGCTCGCCAATGCCGGCGCCGGGTACAGCGCGCGCATGGCCGAGATCACCGAGGAACAGATTCTGCGGACGGTGCAGACCAATCTCCTCGGGGTAATACGGCTGACGCGCGCGGCGCTCCCTATGATGATTGCTCGCCGGTCGGGGCATGTCATCACGGTGAGCAGTGTGGCCGGGGGATTTGTGATGCCTCGCGCTGCGGTGTATGCCGCCACAAAGGCGGGGATTCACCGGTTCACCGAGGGACTGCGCCGCGAGGTGCGCGAATACGGCATCCACGTCAGCGACGTGATGCCGGGGATCATCGACACTCCGATGACGTCCTACATCCGGAATCTCCCCAAAGCGCCTGTGGACGACGCAGCGCGGGCGATGCTGAGCGTGATGCGTCGGCCGCGCCGCTGCGTCGTGGTGCCGGGGTGGTACCGGGTGGTGCTGGCGCTCAATCGGCACTTTCCGGCGCTGATGGATGCGGCGATCGCCCGGATGCCGTCCCAGGAGAGGCGTGATCCCACCGCCGGCAGCCAAAATACGGGAAACTCCCCTCCCCCGCCCCGGTCAAAGGACTCGTCGTGAGGGTTGGGCGCCGTTCTGTGGCTCGACCTCCCGTCTTCCATCACCCGTCCCTGCCAACCGAGGCCCTCCAATGCGTTGCTCCCTGCCGTTCGCCGCCTGCTGCGTGCTGATTCTGGCGACTGCCGCTCCCGCCAGGGATGTTGGCGCGCAGCCTCGGTCCGCCGCGGGGTCTGCCGCCACACCGATGCCCGTGCTGACCGGCGTTGAGGTCTTCCCTCCGCAGGTCTCGTTCGTTGGGCCCCGCGGCGAGCAGCAGGTGCTCGTCACCGGGCGCTTCTCCGACGGAATGCGGCGTGATCTCACTTCGCTGGCTGAATTCTCCTCGACCAATCGCGCCCAGTTGCCTGTGTCGGCGTCGGGGCGGATCACGGCGGCGGGGGACGGTGTCGGCACGGTCTGGGCCCGGGTGGGCACACAGGCGGCGGCAGTGCGAGTCGAGGCGAAAAGCACGGCGGATCGTGCCTACTCGTTCCTCCACGATGTGATTCCGATGCTCACCCGTGCCGGGTGCAACCAGGGAGCCTGCCACGGAGCGCAGTTCGGCAAGGGGGGATTGAGGCTTTCGCTGCTCGGCTACGACCCCGAACCGGACTTTCAGGCGCTGGTGCGGGATGCCCGTCGGCGGCGCATCGTGCGCAGTGACCCCGGAGCGAGTCTGCTGTTGACAAAGCCGACGCTGACGATTCCGCACGCCGGCGGGATGCGGTTCCGCCCGGACTCCCTGGAGTACCGCACTTTGGCGGGCTGGATTGCCGATGGCGCTCCCGGTCCGCGCTCCGATGAACCCGAGGTGCGCGACGTACTGGTCGAGCCGGCCGAGGTGGTGCTCAGATTTGGGGACGCTCCCACTGCGGGTGTCGAACGGGGGCCGGTGCGGGGGGCGCCGGCACAGCCGGGTACGGCACGAATGCCGCGACCGGGCCGCGTGGAAATGCCCCCAAGACAGGGAACGGGAGCCCGTCAGGTCGCGGGCAGCGGCCCGAAGGACACGCCGGTCTCGACCGCGCTGCCTGCGGCGCGGCCGGTCCAGGTGCGCATTCCCCTGGTGAAAGGCCCCGATCGCCTCATCGTCCTGGGTCCCACGCAGCGCCTGGTGGTTGTGGCCCGGCGGGCAGACGGCTCCACCGAGGATGTCACTCGGAAGGCGCAGTTCAACTCCCTCAATGAGGCGATGGCGACGGTGGACACCGATGCACGGGTGTCGCTGGCGCTGCCGGGGCAAACTGCGGTGATGGTCCGCTACCGCGGCAAGGCGGCGGTGACGCAGTTTGAGGTGCCGTACCGCCGTTCGGTAGCCGCGGCGCCGGCGGTGCCCGCGCGCACTCTGGTGGACGAGCACGTGGCGCGCAAATGGGAGCGGATGGGACTGCGCCCCTCTGCCCTGGCGGGCGATGCGGAGTACCTGCGTCGCGTCTATCTCGATGTGCTCGGTATTCTGCCGACGCCGGAGGAAGTGCGCGCTTTCTTGAAAGAATGCGAAGCCGAGCGAAACAGCTCCGGGCCCGCGGCGAAGGGACAGCAGGTCCCGTGGAAGGCGCGGGAGCAACTTGTCGAGCGCGTCCTCGCCCGGCCCGAGTACGCCGACTACTGGACGCTCAAATGGGGGGACCTGCTGCGCAATAACCGGGCGCGTCTCGGCGAACAGGGGATGTGGAGCTTCTACAACTGGCTCCGGGCTGCATTCCGTGAGAATCGTCCGCTGGACCAGATGACTCGCGATCTGGTTACCGCCCAGGGCAGCACGTTCACGACCGGTCCCGCCAACTACTTCCGGGTGGCCACCAACGCCGCCGATCAGGCTGAGACCACCAGCCAGGTTTTTCTGGGTGTGCGTCTCGCCTGCGCAAAGTGCCACCAGCATCCTTTTGAGAAGTGGAGCCAGGATGACTACTGGCAGATGGCAGCGTTCTTCGGGCGGGTGGGCCTGAAGGGGAGCAGTGAGTTCGGCCTGTTCGGCGGCGAGCAGGTGGTGTACCTGCGACCGTCCGCAGAGGTGCGCAATCCCCGCAGTGGGCGGGTGATGCAGCCCACTCCGCTGGAAGGCAGGCCGACCCAGGACGCAGTGGACACCCGCCGTTCCCTGGCGGCCTGGATCACCGCGCCGGAAAACCGGTTCTTCGCCCGCAACTGGGTCAATCGCTACTGGAGTTACCTGATGGGGCGGGGGATCGTGGACCCGGTGGATGACGTGCGGATCACCAATCCTCCGAGCAATTCCCAGCTATTGGACGCACTCGCCAATGATTTCGCCGCCCATGGCTACGATGTCAAGCGCCTGCTGCGCAACATCCTGAACAGTTCCACCTATCAGTTGAGTTCGGAGCCCACCAAAGAGAATCGCACCGATGAGGTCTTCTACACCAAATACGCGGTGAAGCGCCTGGGCGCTGAGGAACTGCTGGATGCCCTTTGTTTCGCCACGGGTGCGCCGGAGAAGTTCCCGAACCTGCCGAGTGGGTTTCGCGCGGTGCAGTTGCCGGACCCGGGAGTCCAGAGTTACTTCCTGGAAACGTTCGGGCGCCCCGACCGCCAGATTGCTTGTGAATGCGAGCGGACGGCAGAGCCGAACATGGCCCAGGCGCTCCACCTGATGAACAGTGACTTTGTGCAGAACAAGGTGGCGGCGGCGCAGGGCCGGGTGGCAAAGCTGCTCGCCGCCAACCGCGCCGATCCGGAAGCGATTGAAGAACTCTACCTGGTGACGTTCAGTCGTCCGCCCGCCGCCGCCGAGGTGGAGAGAGCCCGGCAGATCGTGGCCAAGGCTCCCTCGCGAAAAGAGGGGCTGGAAGACCTGCTGTGGGCGCTGATGAACTCCCGTGAGTTCCTCTTCAAGCACTGAGGCGACCGAAGCCGGCAGGGAGACCGGTGCTCCCTGCCGGCACTGCCTTCCCTGCCGGATGGTCTAGACTGCGTCGAGTTCGGCGCCGGCTTTCAGGCGGGCAATAGCGGTCTCGTCGAGGTGGGTGAGGCGCGGCCCCAGTTTCGCGACGACCTGTGCGGCGGTGTACGCCCCGATGCGTCCCGTCACATCCAGGGGAAGTCCCTGGGTCAGCCCATAGAGAATGCCCGCCGCGAACATGTCGCCCGCGCCGGTGGTGTCCACCGCCGTCACCCGGTACCGCGGGATCTCGTAGGTGGCATGTCGCTGGCGGATGAGCGCGCCGTTTTCGTCCATCGTCACCACGGCGATGTCGCTCAGGCGGGATAGTTCGCGCAGGGCATCGTACGGATGGTCGGTTCCGGTCAGCACCTGCGCCTCGACCTGGTTTCCGAACAGCACGTCTACGTGCTCTCGCAGCAGGTGCAGCAGGTCGTCTCGATGGCGATGCACGCAGAATGGATCGGACAGGCTCAGAGCGACCCGCACGCCCGCCTGGTTCGCCTCCCGCATCGCCAGCAGCACGGCTTCCTTCTGGCTGTCCGTGTCCCAGAGGTACGCGGTCACATAGAGATATCTGCTCGCCCGGAGGTCTTCCAGGGAGAGATCCGCGGCGGTCAGTTCCCGGGATCGTCCAAGGAAGGTCCCCATCGTCCGCTGGGCGTCCGGGGTGATCAGCACGAGCGACACCCCTGTGTCACCCTCCCCTACAGACAGGTTCGGCTACACCCCTCGTTCGGCGAGGCCGCGGCGGTAGAGGGCGCCGTGCTCGTCCTTCCCCACGCAGCTCGTGTAGCAGGTATGCCCGCCGAGCAGCGAGACTCCGAACATAGTGTTGGCGCCCGATCCACCCGACTCGGTGTTGACGATGTGCGTGTAGATCTGGGGGACAATCTGCTGCTGCTGCTCCGCCGAAAGGAGAGACATGCTCCCCTTCTCGAGCCCCAACCCTACCAGTAGCGCATCGTCCACCTCAGCCTGTATGTCGTACAGCGCATTGCACATCCCAAACACATCAAAAGCCATGCTTTCCTCCTCGGTTGCAAGGACGAAGGCCGCCGGGAACGACCATGACCTTCCTCCTTCAGGTGACGGACGAGAGTATATCCTGAACGTTCCCGACGTTTGGCTCGATTTCATACCACTCACGCAGGATGACGAGTATGCTGCAGCGAATCCCTTGCATCAGGACTGCAGCCGGCCGTCCCCCGGAATGAAGCGCCAGCCTGAAGCGTGCAGCAGAAACCAATAAGAACAGGCGGCATACAGGTACGAAAGGTGGACCGCAGTGGTCCAGATCCGCCACCATCACACGGGATACCTCCTCCTGGAATTGGAACTCGAGCACCTGGACGGCGCGTGCCTTTCCCGCGCGAACCTCTGCGGCGCGGACCTGCATCACCGTTGCCTGGCGCGAGCCGATCTGTCGCGCGCCAACCTCCGCTCTGCCGATCTGCAGCATGCGGATCTGCGAGGCGCCGACTTTTCCGAAGCCATCCTTGACGGTGCTCTGCTGATTGAGGCCAACCTGGAGGGTGCGAATCTACGGCGCGCGCGCCTGGTGGATGCCCGACTGACCGGTGCACGAGCAGCGGGCGCCGACCTGCGCGATGCCAATCTGCTTGCGGTCCTGGCATCCGCCGCGAACTTTCGCTCGGCCGATTTGCGCAATGCAATTCTGGACGGAGTGGATCTGCACGGAGCCGATCTGCGGGATGCGGACTTACGTGGAGCCCGGCTTGCCAACGCGAGCCTCAAGGATGCACTGCTCGTCGGCGTCATCGCCGATCGGGCGGCACTGATGTACGCGCACCTCACGGCGGCCGATCTCACCGGCGCGCGCCTGTGCGGTGCAGATCTGAAGGGGGCGTTCCTCTGGGATGCCGGCCTGGAACGCGCTGACCTCACCCGCGCGCACCTACTGCGGGCGCATGCCGAAGCGGTGCGGGCCCGCGACGCCGATTTCTGTCTCGCGAACCTCGCGGGCGCCCGGTTCGCCGGGGCCGACCTCCGCGGCGCCTGCTTCACTGGGTCCATTTTGCACGGTACGGATCTACGCCGCTGCGATCTCCGTGGCGCCGACCTCTCCAGGGCGCACGTGCTGCACGAGGCGGGCCTCAACCAGGCCGTCTACGACGACACCACTCGCTGGCCGCCGGAGTTTCATCCGCGCGAGCGAGGTGCGGTGCGGGACACCCGCTGACGGGCGTGGCTCGGGTGCGGTGTGGGCCGCTGTCCACGCCGGGGGCCCTCTTGCCGCGGCATCCGGCTTATGTGGGCGTGGGTCGGGGGCGTGTGGGCCGTGCAAGCGACGAGCGGCCCGCCTTAGAGCATGGGAGCCGTGAGGGATGCGTGATCGTGGAAGACGGATGAAACGCGACGGAACCGGGACACGGGCGCGAGGAGTCGTGCCGGCCGCGCCCGCATTGCGTCGGGGCGGGACAGCCGGCGGTGCGGTAGTCCGATGATGCACGTCGCTGTTCGGCGACTCGCTGCGAGGATCGGCTCGCGCGGCGGGTGCGTGCCCGCGGCGTGCCCGCCACTCGCCTCCCCTCCCAGCTCACCTGCGTGGAGCCACGCCTCATCTCCGCAGCGCATCGGCCCCGGTGCTACCAGGAGAGTGTGGAAGAGAAGGTCTTTCTTTCTCGCTCCTGTTTCTTGTCTCCTCGCCGTCCTTCTCCTATGCCTCGCGGTTCCGTGCCACGCCGGGACGCTGGATGAAGTGCGGCGGGCCGGCGTCTTGCACATCGGCACCGATGCTACCTATCGGCCCTTCGAGTTCAT
>SYMT01000083.1 GCA_005805375.1 Actinomycetota bacterium | reverse complement strand
TGAAACCCTGGAACCCTGGATGTTCCGGGCGAAAACACGAGAACACTCGCAGGCGATGACTACGAAACAGCGGGGGCGCCGGCGATAGTTCGACAGTCCTCCCCGCAGGGCGCCGTCGGACGCCGGCCGACGCGCCGCCGAGATGACCCGCCGCCGCGTTGGGCGACGCCGGCCCACGTGGAGTCCGGCAACTCCGATTGCCGATGCAGAGCCTCGCGGACCCCACTCCAGGCAACCTGAAACTGTCGCGACGCGAAAAACCAGTCCGCCTCGGACGCGACGAACTCCGTCTCCGACGCCGGCTGCAACCCGTCCCGACTCACGCCCCGACTACGGAGGCTCTGAGCGCGGGAAACTCCATCCAGAGAATGACGGACGCCCTTACCCCCGCCGAAGAGCCGAAACGGCCGACGGGATTTTCACGGGAAACGAGGCTAAGACCTCGGACTCCAGCGAACCTTGCGACGTGGGAGGGGGGCGGGACGGGAAAACTCGCGAACTATGGGGCCCCTGGTGTTCTGCCCCTTTCGCCCGCGAGTGCTATCGGTCTTTCCGTTCTTACCCCTGGAACCCTACCTGAACAATTCCGAGAGCGCCTGACCGTGATCGGTGATCGGGACCGGACGGGTGCCGGCAAACAGGTTCTTCGCCGGATCAATGCCCAGCGCAGCGTGGATGGTGGCATGGAAATCCGGAACAGTGACCGGGCGCGCCACCACTTTGCGGCCGAGATCATCTGTGCCGCCGATGACCTGGCCGGTGCGCAGACCCCCGCCCGCCAGCACGCCGCTGAAGGCCACGGACTGGTGCCCGCGGCCGCCGCCGCTGTCAAACTCCGGCGGGCGACCGAACTCGGTGGCGATGACCACCAGCGTCTCGTCCAGCAGGCGATGGCGCTCCAGGTCCTGGATCAAAGTGGCAAAGGCCTGATCGAGATCCCGGATGAGCAGATGCTGCTTGAACTGGCCGTCGTTGTGGGTGTCCCAACCGGTGCCGTTCAGGAAGTTCAGGTTGAAGGAGACCTCGACGAAACGCACGCCGGACTGGACCAGCCGCCGGGCCAACAGGCAGCGCTGTCCGAATTCGCCGCCGTACTGCTCCCGCAGGGACGCCGGCTCGCGCTTCAGATCGAACACGTTCAGAAACCGGGGACCGGCCATCCGGAAGCCCTGTGTGGACACGTCATCCTGGGCACGGACGACAGCATCTCCCTGGTTGCGGCGGACAAACTCCTGGCGAAGGGCGCCGAGCAACCCTTCGCGGCGCTGCTGGCGGGCGTCGTCCACATCCGGGGGCCGGATCAGGCCGCTGGGACCGGTCTCAATCTGCGTGAGGTAGACATAGCCATAGCGCGCGCCCAAAAAGCCGGGGTCGCGCGTGACGTTGGGGTAGCCCATGACCACGTAGGCGGGCACATCCGGAGTACGCTGACCCCGTTCGTGGCTGACGATCGACCCGATGGATGGATAGACGAGCGTGCCGCTCGGCAGCCTGCCGGAGTGAACCAGATTCGCCGCGGCTGCATGTTCATTGACAATGCCGTGGGTGAGCGACCGCACAAGGACGCAGCGATCCAGGAGCGGGGCAGTACGCGACAGGTGCTCGCAAACACGAGCCTGCGGAATCGCCGTGGGGATGGAGTCGTAATAGGATCCGGGCTGCTTTGCCCCATCGCCGCGCCGCTTCGGATCGAAGGTATCGATGTGCGCTGCGCCGCCCCCCAGCCAGAGAAAGATGCAGGCCTGGGCTTTGCCCCGCAGCGCCGGCACCGGAGATTCACCCCTGGCCGGCGCCGCGGCCAGAGCGGCCAGCCCGGTTCCCAATACGTGTCGGCGCGGGTGCGCTATCCCGAGGGGTGATGAGGTTGCCGGCGCCGCCAGCCCTGGGTTCGCAGCACGCTCGGAGCATCCATCGCCGGGATGCACCCCCACAGGACGGTCTACTCCGCGCACCGGATCTTGTTGCCGCATTGTTCCTCTCCCATCACTCCCCGATCCACGCGGCTATTCGCCGCTGGGGCCGACGATCCCCACATCCTCCAGGCGATCCACCACTCCCGCCCGGAGGAGCCACTGGTGGGCCTGCCTGGGCTCTGCCCGCTCCCCTCGCGCCACCACCTCGGGAGGCACCACCGCAAAGCGAGCTCGCAAGAGGCCGAGCAGCATCTCGTGTGCCGTTTCTCGGCTGCCCTCACGCAAGCCCTCACGCAAGCCCTCGCGCTTGCCCTTGGCGAAAAGGTAATCGTACATCGTCTGGCCCATGCGTGCGCCCTCCGCTTGATGTCGGAATTTCGACCGATCCAGGTACCGTTGCAGCATCCCCGACAATCCAGGGAATTCTACCCGCGGTCGCCGCCGGTGGACCAGTGCCCATTGCAACTGGATAACTCGCAGCCAGCGGGGCGCGGCATCCAGCGCCAACTGCTCCAGCACCGAGAACATCGCCTCGAATGTCTCGACCAACGTCGGCAGCGGGAGACGCTCTTCCCGGAGCACCAGGAGCCCCAG
>SYMT01000082.1 GCA_005805375.1 Actinomycetota bacterium | reverse complement strand
TTGGAGGAGGGCAGTGGCGGCGGCAGTGAGTTCCATAACACCATGACGTACATGATTCCGTCCAGTTGTGTCCTCTCAGATGCCGCCGTGTCTCCTCACGGGTGGGAGGATTAATTCTGCTCGGTTCCCTCAGAGCAACTTTTGCGGCTCGACCAGCGTCCCTCATGGAGATGGGGATCGCTCGACCGGCGCCTGACGGGCAGTCGCCGGCACTCCGGGCGGTCCGCCGTCCGACCCCGAGTCGAGGAGGCCTGAAACGATGATCTGTCGCACACACCCCGGCCGCCTGCTGCTCACTGCGGTGGCGCTGACGACTGTCGGCCTGGCGATGCCGGAACGGCCCGGCATGGCACAAGGCGCTGCGGCCTTTCCCCGCTTCTTCCAGGGTCCGGTGGAACCGGGCATCGCCAAATTCGGGGCCGCTACTCTCGCCATCCTGCCCCGGTCGGCCGCTGCGTCGTTCCAGTTTTCCAACTTCGACGGCAGTTCGTTCACCGTGGCCGGCGGCGGGCTGCGGCGCGGATCCGCTCTGGTCGGGTCGCTTTTCCGCATCGGGAGTCCGCGCGTGTTCGGCGCGTTTAACGGCGCCCTGACCGGCGACGAGATCGCAGGGCGGGTGTCATTGCGCCGCCTCGGCGCCGGAAACTACACTGCCGGAGAAGTGCCGATCGCCGCGGACGCCGTGAATGATGTGGTGGGCGCGTGGGCCTCTCCGGCAGGCGGCGCCGATGCCCTCACGCTCTCCATCACCGACACGCCCAACCGCTTCTCGCTCACCGGACGCACGGCACGCGGGAAACTCACCGTGCTGGGCGTGTGGGCCCCACTGATGGACCCAAATGCCGTCGCCCCAGCCGGCGCCGGCGGAGCGGCCGAGACGTTCGTGGGCCTCGCGGCCAGCACGTTCCGCGTCCCCAATGGGGTGACTCCCGAACTGGCTCCGGGCCAACCTTCCGTGAACTTCGGCTCGGTCACACGCGACCCGCGGCGCCTCCGGCTCAACCTGGGACGGGACACGGCCAGCGGCGAACCGATCCAGGCAGAACTGGCGCGTCCGTAGCGAGGGAAGGGGCCGCACAGCGGCGCGAGATCTCGAGTCTTGGATCGGCCCGGTCCGGGGTGGGGTTGGGAGCACCGCCACGCGGAGCGCCGACTCCGAAGGGTTCATCTCCGGCCGGCGCGCCGCACGGAAGACGCAGGCAGAGCGGAATGAGTCCGGGCCTCGACTCATTCCGCTCTTCTCTGCACTCTGTCCGCAGCGATTCCAACAGCGGCGCTATCCGTCCTCTTTCACTTCCTTCCATTCCACCGGTAGCACGCTGCGCTTCAGTTTCACGATCTGAAACGGCGAGGTCAGCACGGTGAGCGTGATGGCGCCGGGCGGGGGGCCATGCTCCCGGTAGCGTACGATCAGACGCTCCTTCGTCTCACGGATCTCTTGAATGGTGACCCGGTAACCGCTGCTGGGACGCATGCCGAGAAAAATGCCCAGCACCATCTCGCGCTCCCAGTCCACCTTCAGCGGCTCGCCGGGCAGCGGGCCCACCAGGTCCGCGCGCGCTCGTTCCCACTCTTTCTCAGAACGAGCCGCCGCCTGCGCCGCCTTCTGAGCCTTCGAGCGCTGCCCGTCGCGCAGGGGCTCAAACGGGATCCGGTCCGATGCCCACACCCGGGTCGCGGGCGCCATCGCACAGACCAGGACGGTCCCGCCGACCCAATGGATTGCCGCTCGTCTTTTCATGCTGGTACCTCCCAGTTTACC
This sequence comes from Actinomycetota bacterium, assembly GCA_005805375.1. Taxonomy (GTDB): domain Bacteria; phylum Armatimonadota; class SYMT01; order SYMT01; family SYMT01; genus SYMT01. The sequence continues at coordinate 6,048 of SYMT01000082.1, read as the reverse complement.
TTACCTGGAGCGCGTCCGGATGTCGTCCGAGAAGGGGAGTGGTTACCGCTGCTTCCACTTGTACGCCGCCCGGGAGTTCTCCCGCAGCACTTTGCGCAGCACCCCGGCGCCCTTCTCCGCGAAGTAATCGCTCACCAGGCGCTGGACCACGCCGTAGGGCGCCGCCCGGTCACTGACGGGCCAGTTGCTGCCGTAGACCAGGCGGTCCTCACCGAACGCCTGCCAGATCGTATCCAGGACCGGACGGTAGAAGTCAAGCGCGGCTGGCGCCTTCTCACCCGGCGGCGCTGCGCCTTCTACCAGTGCGGAGACTTTGCAGTAGATGCCGGTGCTCGCGGCCGCAGCGCGGCGCATGCCGTCCTGCCAGGCAGCCTCGGGCGTCTTTCCGTCAATGCGCAGGTTGGCGACATGGTTGATGACCACGCGCAGGCCGGGCGCAGCCACCCCCAACCGCGCGATGTCGGGGAGCATTGCCGGGCCGCCGTTCACGTCCAGTTCAAGGTCCAGGTCGGCCAGACGTCGCAGATCGGCCCGGAACCGGTCCTGTGCCAGTCCGGCGGCCAGGGCACCGGAGCCGATGCGGATACCGCGAAACAACTCGTTCTTTGCGAACCGCTGCACCAGCGCCGGAAAGTCCGGCGTACCCGGATCCAGGTGGCCGACCAGACCCACCAGAAACGGTTCCCGTTCGGCCAGGTCGAGCACCCACTGGTTGTCTTCCACCCACCCGCTGGCCTCCACCACAACGGTACCTACAACCTGGTGCGGCCGGGTCAACGTGCGATACTCGGGCGGAAGCACCGGACGGTAGAGCTGCCGATCTCCCTTCGAGGGCCAGGGTACGCCCTGCGGACGGGTGGGATCGTAGAAGTGCGTGTGGGTATCAATCACCCAGGGCGCCTGCTGTGCCTCGCCGGAAGTGTCGCCTGCGGCCATCGCGATTCCGCCTCCTGCGGTGAAAAGTAACTCTCGCCGGTTCATGGTCTGTCCCTGCGCTCCGAAGCGGGGAACCCACTCGATAGTCGGGGTTCGGATCTCTATTCCGGCTCCGCGCTCCGGTTCCCTCTGCGTTTCCGGTCGCGGCGCCTGCGTGCCGTGCTCAGGCGCCGGTGCGGCAAAGGGCGCGTCTCCGCCGGGTGTTGGTTTCTCCCGCCGGGTCGCAGTATGCTGTTGTTGCGTGCGATCGGCGTTTGTCCGCCCGGCATGTGGGCGGAATGCGACCCCATCCCTATTGGAGGTGGCGCACGGCTCTGCCGTCCTGGAGTTGGGATCATCGCCTGAACCGGATCCCACGGGGCAACATGAGACGAGCGGACGGATGTCGGAGGAGAAGCACGATGCGGAACCGAAGCCGGTGGGTGCGATCGGGGATCGTGATGGTTCGCGGCGATGCCGGCACGACCCGGGTCCGCAGCCTGTTTGCCGAGGAGATCGAGGACGAAGTCCCCGCCGGGGAGACGCTCACCTTCGTGCTGCCGAAGGACTGAGAGTGCGAACACCGGACGTGCAGGCGACGCCAGGCGCCTGCCGCTATTCGATCCGTGATTCCTGGGCGGGACCGAAGTAGGGGACGGGCGTGATGCCCGTCCCCTTCGTTGTTCCTGCGGCGAGACGCACCGCCGGGATCAGGTGAGGTCGTTGAGAGGGCCGGCGCCGCAGAAGTCGGGATTTCCGAATTTCTCCAGGCGGTGACCAAACCCGTGGGCAAGCGACAGCAGCAGGCGGTTGTGCGGGACCGCCGGGTACTTCAACGAGCGGCCCATCCGGAACCCGAGCCCGTTGCCCACCAGCACGAACGGGATGTTGTTCAGGGTGTGACTGTTGCCCTTGCCCAATTCGTTGGTCCACCCGATGAGCGTGTTGTCCAGCAGGCTGCCGGCGCCTCCCGGTTCCGGCGTCTCTGCGAGGCGCTTCGCCAGGTAGGCGAGCTGCTCGCAGTACCACTTGTTGATCCGCGTCAGCTTCTCCTGCGAGGTAGTGTCGCTGTCCGGCATGTGGGAGAGATCGTGGTGGCCCTGATTGATGTCGAGCCAACGCATGCGGGCTCCCCCGACCGAGTTCGTGAATTGGTACGTGGCGACGCGGGCGAAATCCGCCTGGAAGCTGCTCACCAGCAGGTCCGTTTGGAGCTTGCTGATGCGGGGCATGTTGTCATTGTCGCGCCGGACCCCGGGCTCCAGGGCAGGCACGGCATGCCCCATGTCCCGCCCGCGGTCGGACTGAATGTCGCGTTCGAGCTGGCGGACCAGGGCCATCTGTTCGTCCAGGATCTGGCGGTCCTGGGCGCCGACGCGAGTGCGGACGCGCTCCAGATCCTCTGCGAGCTCATCCAGCACGCTGGCGAGGTGCTCCTGATCCTTCGCGCGGCCGTAAAGACGGGTGAACATCTGGTAGGGATTGTCCACCGGGGCCACCGGCTTGTTCGGACCGGAATAGGACATCCGAGTCCAGGTATCGGCACGCTCCGGCACCATCACCCCGAATTCGAGGGAGCCGAAGCGGGTCCGGGTGGCCGGATCACGTTGGAGGAAGTTCTTGATCTCCTGATCAATCGAGATGCCACTGGACCAGCCCGCCGGTGTGTCGGACCCGCCCTGCACGTTGCCTGGGAAGAGCTCGATCCCGGTCAACAGGCAGCCGATGCCCCGCATGTGACTGTCGCCGTCGCCGCGCACCCGGTCACACACGCCGTTCAAGATGAGCGTGCGATTCTGGAACGGCTCCAGGGGCTTCAGGCTCTCCTTGAGCGTGAAGGTGTCCCCGACCTCGTCCGGCCAGAAGGTCGGGACCTGCACGCCATTCGGACTGAACATGATGATCAGCCGCTGCTTGCGCCGGGTGGGTTCTCCGGCCGCCAGAGACGGCAGATTCAGGACGAAGGGGAGCGCGGCGGCGCTCACCCCGAGATCGCGCAGGAACTCGCGGCGGGAACCTCTCTCGTTCACAGGGCTGACTCCGATTCAAGACGGGAGCGGCGAGCAGGTGGAACGGTCTGCTCTCTCCGCTTGTTCTATCCTATTGGTTCGGCATTGGCATCGGTTCACCCTGCCGCGGGGCGCGCCGCACCTCCGCCCGGCTCGGCGCCCGCACCGGGGAATCTTGCGGCAGTGACGGGCGTCGTTCAGACGCAGCAAGGGTCACGCTCCGCACTACGAGGCTGCGGAGGTTGCGTTTGCTCTCCTCGAACGCCTTCGAGAGCTCGGCGGGAGCCTGCGGTCCGAACGCCCGGAGCGGCTGGTTGACCAGGAACTGGAACAGTCTCTCCGCGAACGCCGCATGTGCCTCGGAACTCTGCACCACGTACTGCGCCAGCGCCCGGGAATCGGCGAAGCGCACAGCCGAACCGGCCGACGGTTGGTAGGCGCCGCTCACGTCCACCGGCTTGCCGTTCTCCGCCTGACGCAGTCGCCCGATGGCATCGAAGCGCTCAAGCGTAAATCCGAGCGGGTTGATGAGGCCGTGGCAGGTCTGACAGCCCTTCGCGCCGGTCTGGAGCTGCACCCGTTCGCGCGTGGTCAGATTCGGGTGCAGTTCCACCGAGAGCGGCGTGAACGCCTGCTGCGGCGGACGGAGGAGGCGACCCAGCATGTTGCGCGCGATCAGGACGCCGCGATGAATGGGGGAACTCGAGTCGGCGTACGCAAACGAGGCGAGAACGTACGGGTGGGTGAGTACGCCGGACCGCGCTTCCGGCTCCATGTCCACCGCCTGGAAGGAAGCGCCGGCCGGGAGTTTTGCACCGTACAGCCGGGCCAGCCGTTCGTTCAGAAAGACCCGGTTGTCGGTCCAGAGGCGATCGAACGAAGCGTCCGGGTTGGAAACGATCTCGTCCAGGGTCAGCTCCAGTGAGGTGCGCAGGTCGGACGCGACCAGCGGATCGAAAACAGGGAACCGTTTGGGGTCCTTCTGCAACTCCGGCGCCCCGTCCACCTTCAGCCACTGCAAGAAGAAGTCGCGCAGTTTTGCCCGGGCGCGGGGGTCGGCCGCCATCCGCTCCGCCTGCCGGGCAACCTGGTCCGGGGTCGCCAGTTCGCCGGCAGCAGCGGCCCGGGTGAGCTCTGCATCGGGGAGCGAGTCCCAGAGAGAGAGGGCCAGCCGGACAGCCGTTTCGGCCCCGTCCGCCGCGCCCCCGTCCAGGTCCCGGAGCAGAAACCGCGGCGACTTCAACACACCCAGCACCACTCGCCGGACCGCAGCTTCGGGGTCCGAAACCCCCTCAAACGGACGCTCCACATAGACGCGGGCCAGATCGTCCGTCAGGGGACGCCGGAACGCGCGGGACACAAACTGCCGGCAAAACTCGCGGAGCCGCGCCGGCCGATCTTCCGCATCCTCCGGCGCCCCGGAGAGGTCCCGCAGATGTTCGACCACGTAACCCGCGGTTTCCAAAGCCGCCTCGGTGGTGGCGTCATTCCATTCCTTGGAAATCGTGGTGCTCCGTTCGTAGCCCATGCTCCGATCGTCGGGCGGAAATGCCGCGGTGACCACGAAGCCCTCGGAGACAGTTCCGGGGAGCAGACAGTGGCGCGGGATTGGGCCCGCAGCTCGTTTGGGAGGACGCCAGTCGAGGCGCAGTGCCGCCTTCTTCACCGGCCGCCCGGCCAGTTTGCCGGAGTCATCCACCCCCTGGTTCGCCTTCGAGAACTCCAGTCGCACCGGATACGCCCGGCCGCCGACGAGAAACAGAGACGCACGAAACTCATTGTCGCTGCCGGACTTCACCCACGCGTCCACCACCGGCTGCTGGAGATCGTTCACCCAGAGCCGAGCCGCATGCTCCGTCCGCACGACGAACTCGTATTCACCGGTGTCGGGGACCAGGACTGAGCCCTGCCATCGGATGGAGAACTGATGTGGGTCGAACTCTGCGCCCGTCGGGTTCGCCGTTCCCCAATCGAACTGCACGTCGGGATCCACCCGCTCCAGCAACCGGTCCCGCTGTTGGAACCGGCGCGAGCGGAAGTACTCGGCCCGCAGGCCCCGGCGCTCGTCCCACGGCGTCGCGGGGCGGAAACTCCCCACCAGGTCGGCCACCAGATTGCGATACTGCCGGACGGTGATGTGTGAGACCTCGATCCGGGCCGGTCGCAGCCGTGCCTGCGCCACGGGGGAGTAGAAGGCGCCGTGCAGGTACTGCGCCACCTGCTGCGCGTCCTCGCCGGTACACTTGCGCCCCGGACCCGGCGGCATCGCCTGTGCGATGAACCGGGCCAATTCACCCACCGAACGATCGCCGGTGAGCGGCTTGCCGTACTGCTTTGAGCCCTCACCCTGGGGCCCGTGGCACGCCGCGCACCGCTGCCGGTAGATTTGCTCTCCGGTAAGCTTTTTTCCACCACGCGAGGTTTGCGCGCTCACGACACCTGCCACCGAAAGCAGCAGGGCAAGAGCCAGGAACCGGGGTCGGAATTTCATCGTGCGCATCCCAGAATCGTCTTCGGACACAGACGGCGGTCCGGGCCTCGACCGACCAATACCGCATCCATCTACCCGGAATTGTACCCTGCCCGGCGGGATGGAACCCGGGGCATTTCCATTCCAGGTTGGGGGAACTCCAGGTTCTGTCTGACCGCTCCGTTCGGCGCCGGCACTCCGGCCTCACCCGCCGCGCGCTCGCCCTGATGCGCTCGTATTCCGGCCCCGCGCGCCGTGCAGGAACGTGCGGTCCAGCGTCCCGTTGGTCAGGGTGCGCACCACGCCCTGCCCGTCGAGCACGAAATCCGTGGTGGTGCTCCCTTGCACCGTGCCCCGCCGCAGCCCGTCGCTCCCGTAGGTGTGCGTCGTCGTCGTGCCGTTGTTCACGCATTGGGTGAGGCGGTTCTGCCCGTCCCAGGTGAGGGTGCGCCCGCCGCCGGTGAGGGTGTTGCCGTTAGTGTCGTTCGTGTAGCCGTTCCCGTTCTTCGTCAGCAGCATGTTCGCCGCGTTGTAGGTCAGCGTGTCCGTCCCGGCGGCGCTGTCCACGCGGGCCAGGCGGTTGCCCATCTCGTCGAAGCTGTACGTCTGCGTCTGGCCGTCGCCGTAGTTCACGCTGGTGAGGCGCGTCAGGTT
>SYMT01000081.1 GCA_005805375.1 Actinomycetota bacterium | reverse complement strand
GTCCCATACCTGGACGGCACGAACTCCTCGAGGCAGGCCGGGGAACTCCACCGCCGATCCCGTCGCGGCGGCGATCGCATCCAGCAGCACCTCCGCCTGAAGCCGTTTGGGATAGGCCCGGCTGTAGTTCTGGAGGTCGCGCACATTTGTCGGGTTACTCTTCCCGCTTGTCTGGTACACTCGTGAGTTCAGGATCAGCCGGACCGTCTGGCGCAGATCGAAACGATCGGCCACGAACTGCCGCGCCAGCGCATCCAGCAATGCAGGGTTGGATGGGGGATTGGTATCACGGAAGTCATCCACCGGCTCGACCAATCCACGCCCAAGGAAGTGCGCCCACAACCGGTTCACCATCACCCGTGCGACGTACGGGTTGTCCGGCCGGGTCATCCACGCAGCCAACTGCTTCCGGCGATCCGGATCTTCTACGGGCGCCCCCCCCAGCGGTCCCCCCAACGGACGGGGCGGCACCACCGCTTTGGTGCGCGGGTTCACAGCATCACCGGTTTCGCCCGCCGTCACCAGAGCCGCAGTGGGTCCGACGCCCTTGGCCTTCACCCGGGTGAAGTACCCCACCAGTCCGTAGTAGTCATCCTGGCTCCACTTCTCAAACGGATGATGATGGCACTGCGCGCATTCGATGCGCGTGCCCAGGAAGACTTGGGAGATGGACGCAGCCAGTTCTTCGGGCTTGGTCAGCACACGATAGAAATTCACGGCGCCGTTCTGGCTGGAGTTACCGGATGCCGCCACCAGATCATTCACGAACCGATCGTACGGCTGATTCCCGGCAATGGAAGCGCGTATCCAGGAATAGAAGGCATGCGCACCTTTTGCGCCGAGCCGTTCTTTGTTCACCCGCAGCAGATCCGCCCAGCGCATAGCCCAAAAGTCCGCGAACTCGGGACGTTCGAGCAGGCGGTCCACCAGCCTTTGGCGCGCACTGTATGCCGCGGGAGGGGAAGCTCCGGCGCCGCGCGCGGAGCGCGCATTCTCCTGCTCGCACTCTCGGAGAAACGCGCGCGCCTCGTCGGGAGTCGGGAGCAGACCAACGGTGTCAAGATAGGCCCGTCGCAGGAACTCTGCGTCCGTCGCCGCCGCCGACGGGGCGATCCGCAGCTTCTTCAGCCGGTCCCAGACCAACCCATCTACCACATTCCGCGGAGCAGGCATTGCCGGCAGCGGCGTACGATCCGGAAGCGGCATCACCACGCGACTTACCGCAACCTGACCGCCGTACTGCGCCATGATCGCCGCTTCGCCCGGCAGGCCCAACGAACGCACCCGACCCTCGTCCGTGACCGTGGCCAGCACCGGATCGTTGGACTGATACCGCGAAGCACTCGTGACGTCCCGCGAGGTTCCGTCCGAATAGTGGGCTGTGAGCAGCAACCGATGCTCAGCCTGGGGAGCAGAGACAATCTCTCCCGGCGACACCGTAACTCGCACCAGCCGACGGTCTGCGGGGGCGCCGAACGGCGCGCCGGCCGCCAACCACTGTGCGAGCGTGTGGTATTCCGGAGAATTCACCGGGAAGCGGGCGCCCCCTGCGTGCGGCACCGCCCCGGTCGGCTTCAGGAGAAACAAACTCCGCGCCGGATCCGACTTCGCGACTCGGCGCCCCCGGGCGACGTGCAGAATTTGTGCGTAGTCCGCTTCAGGATCGTAACCGAATACCGAGAGTTTGAACCCCGCCTGACCTTCCGCCTTCCCGTGACACGCCCCCTGATTGCAGCCCGCGTCCGACAGAACCGGCGTAATATCATTCAGGAAGTTGAACGCACGCTCCGCGGCGGCGCCGGAGACCCGCACAGGCACGTCTCGCGTTCGACCGGCAACCTCCACTCGGATGGAACCGACGCCATCCGCCACTGGGGTGACCACTCCACCGGCCCCGACTCGCACAACCCGGGGCTGCGTGCTGGTGAATCGCGCGGCTCCGGTGCGATCTACAGACAGTCCGTCCTGGGTGGCTTCCGTCACGATCAATTGCTGACGCGCATCCGGACCGCTCAACCGAACCTCAGCGGGCGCCACCACGGGCACAGCACGGACACGAACCGGCGCCCGAGCCCCGGCGGCGCCGGCCGGCACGGCGGCGAGAAGCAGAACCGGGAGCAGGAGTGGGATTGTGCGGTACATCATCAGCAGATGTGACACCGACAATCGAGGTAGGTTTCGATCTTTCGGGAGGGATTTCAGATGCAGGCGCCTCTGCCGACGCAAGTGCAGGAACTGTTGGGAGCAGTGACTGTGCGCCAGTTTCACGACCGTTTGTTCCAATGGTGGAGCACAGTCCCGTTACTCTTCGGGCAAATCATCGCCATCGTGGATCCGGTCCTCGCTGCGTGCTTCTACTTCGCCGGCGGCAGGCGACTGAACCGGGTCTTTATCGGCGAGGATCTTCAGCGCAGCGAGGCCGATGTGCTGTACTCCGTCCCGTTTCAGGCTGCCAGGCGGCAGCGCGGGGATCTGCTGCTCGAGCACCAGGGGGATACGGATGCCTGGATGGGCTTCCGCTTTCACCACTACCGTGATGAAACCTGGCAGGCCGTACGCACCCGCCTGGGCAAATACGCAGCGCTGGGGTTCTTCGCATGTGTGCTGATTTACACCGGCTGGGACCCCTGGTCGGGACCCAGACCGATCGTAGAACTTGCCGCCTTGCCTGACGTTGTCCGGGCGCTGCTTGCCGACTACCTCCCGGCGTGGCGGATCGCCTACCTCGACCTGCGACGCTGCCCGGCCGCACTCCTGCGTGCGGCCGGGACCGCCGGCGGCTGGGCGCTGCGAATGCTCCAGGCGGATGGGGAGCCGGACGCCGATCGATTCGCGGCCGTGTTCCGGGAGGTAGCAGAAGGACTTGCGGTGCTCCCGGCACAGCAGTCCGCAGCGTGCCGTTGTGTGCTCTGGTCATTATGGGCGATGGCGGTACGGCGGAACCCGACTGAGTATGGTAAACTCGAAGCAATTCTGCTGGAGTGCGTGGGCCGTTCACGCATCTCACGACGACGAGTGGAGGTCGTACAAATGGGTAGGATGATGCTTGATGTCTGGAAGGAGCAAGGTCTGGCCGAAGGCCTGGCCGAAGGCCTGGCCCGGGGCATGGCCCAGGGCATGGCCCAGGGGATCGCGGGCCAACAGGCGCTCGTGCTTCGCGCCGTTGGGATCCGCTTCGGGCAGGTCGCCGGCGAAACGGAAGCGCTGATTCGGACACTAGCGGAGCCCGAGCCGCTTGAAGAAGCGTTGACCGCAGCGATGCTGTGCGCCGACGAAACTGCCCTGACGGCGCGTCTGCGCTCCTTGTCCAACGGTCACTCCGCGTAGGAGCGCGTGTCCGGCACGTCGTGCCGGACCCTCACACGATCAGAGGCAGAGTTGACGAACACCCCGCCTCGGGTGGCCCGTCAACTCTGCCCGGGAACCGGCAGCACGTACGGCCCTTTCGGAATGACGATGATCCGCGCGTCCGGCCCGTGGCGGCCCAACGCCTGCGCTACCCCCGCTTCCACAGATTCGATGGGCGTCACAAAGCAGCGGGACAGCGTCTCCGGCGGGATGCCCTCGCTGTATACCATTACTTCTGCATGGCGCACCGCCTTAAGGAGTTCGTGGACCTCCCACTGGTCCGGGACAAAGAAAGCCGGGTCGTAGGTGCGCGCCACGAAAGCCTCGAGGTCGTCGGAGTCGAGCAGCGTGTCTGCGAAGTGCCGGCTTCCGAGACCTTCCGCGCATTCGGAAGCGATCACAATGGTCCCCCCCGACTTCACCGCCGGAAGTGCCCCGACCATCCCCTTGACGGCCTGGTAAAACGTAAGATCGAGCGGATAACCGGCGCACGTGGTGACCACCACGTGCGCCGGCGCGGCGATCGGAGCGTGTGCCACCCGGCGGGCCGCGTCCACACCCTTGAGCCACGCTGCTTCCACCTCACCCGCAAACACACCGGTCAGGCGGCGTTCGGAATCCAGCGTCACGTCACAAATGAAGTGGAGCCCGGCCGCGCGGGCCACGTAGAGGCTGTCTTCGTGCACCGGATTCCCGGAAAAAGTGCCGCTCTCGGAGCGGGGGTGGCCGATGAATCGGGGGCCGTGCCAGATCTGCACGGTGTCCATGCTGCAGATGCCCGGGCAGACGGACTTCCTGCCGCCGGAAAACCCTGCCATGAAGTGCGGCTCGATCAGCGCGACAGAAATGCGAAGTTCGGCATCCAGGAAACGACGGTCCACCCAGATCGGAACTCCGTGGGGGGTGTCGCCGAGATAGCTGTGTGCGTCGCGATCGGTCGCCACATGGTCTTCGATGCGGTAGGCCGTCAGAATCTCCGGACCGACCATTTCGAGCAGTTCGGCGTGGGTGCTCGGACGGTGAGTACCTGTCGCAACGAGGATGGTGATTCCGTCGCGGGGAATTCCGCCGGCCTCCAGAGTGTCGAGAATCGGCGGCAGCAGCACGCGATTCGGCACAGGGCGGGTGATGTCCGAAATGACGACGCACGCGGAGCGTTTGCCGCGGGCCTGCCCCATCAGAGGCGGCGCTCCTGCCGGGCGGCGGAGCGCATCGTGAATTGCCCGATGTGGATCCCGGAGAGGGGGGATCGGCTGCAGAGAGAGAATGGTCTCGATGCGCTCTTCCGGCAATTCCACTGCCAGGCCATCCCGGCCGTAGTCCAGGCGAACGTTCAACTCTGTTCTCCCTGCTCGTGGTTCTGTGTCTCTCGCTCGAATTCACACCAATAGTGAATCGAACCCTAATTCGGCTGGTCCCCGGGTTCTCTCTACCTAGAAACTGAGGAGATGTCGCACATCGCCGACAATCCGCTCCACCGTTCGCGCATTTACGCGGGTGGTGCCCGGCCGGCGCGCGACGGCATCCGCCATGTCGGAGCGGTAGTACTCCAGGCGCACTGTGAGCGGGGGAACCACCCGGTAGGGATAAACCTTCCCGATCAGTCCCATCGCACGCTGTGCCCCCTCGCGAATTGCCGTGCGGGCCGTCTCGGG
>SYMT01000002.1 GCA_005805375.1 Actinomycetota bacterium | reverse complement strand
GCGTGCTGGATGCCGGCGAAGAACCTTGATCTGCTGAATCTATGCCCAACCTCCGTTTCGCCGCCCCGCGCGAGCGCCGCACTGCCTTCGTTACCGGCGGCGCCCGCGGCATCGGGCGCGCCGCCGCCCTCCGCCTTGCCGAAGAAGGGCGCGACATCGTGCTTGCCGACGTGTTGCCCGAAGGGGAACGCGTTGCGCAGGAAATCGCAGCCCTCGGACCGCGCGCGCTCTTTCTGCACACCGATGTGACGGACGAGGCTGCCGTCCACGCAGCCATCGCTCACACAGTGGAGGCGTTTGGACGCCTCGACATCCTGGTCTGCTGCGCGGGGATTCTCGGGCTGGAAGCGCCGTTCCTGGAACAGAGCGCCGCACAGTTTGATCGGGTGATGCGCATCAATCTGTACGGCACATTCTATTGCCACCAGGCCGCGCTCCCGCACATGGTCCGGGGCGGATGGGGGCGCTGTGTGACCATCACCTCCGGCGCCCGCCACGGGAATCCAAATCAGGTGCCCTACTGCGTTTCCAAGGGCGCCGTCTACTCGCTGGTCAGCTCGCTGGGGAACGCGCACTGCCGGGAGAACGTGTTCGTCAATGGCGTGGAGCCGGGCCGGGCCCTCACGGACATGGTGGTTCCCCGCTTCACCCCCGAGTTTCTCGCCAACCCCGGCAACGCCATCGGACGCTACAGCGATGCGGACGAGGTCGCGGAGGTCATCGAGTTCCTCTGCTCCGAACGCAATACCTATGTCTCCGGCTCGGTCTGGAGCGTCAAGGGCGGCACCGGATAGGCCCCACTCTGTCGGCCCGGGCGGCTGCCGGTCGCATGGGGCAGGTACAGATCGGTAGGCGCAACCGGGTTTTCCTTGCTCCACGGACCGGATTTCGCACAACGTGTACAGTGTATAGCGATGGATGGGAGGGACAGCGGAAACGGCGCCCACGATCCCACTCGCGGGCGCGCTGTACGGGGTCACCGCCATGCCTTCCCCATTTCCCGGGATGGATCCCTACCTGGAAGCACCGGAGCACTGGGACCGCTTCCAGCCGGCGTTTGTGCCGGCGATCCAGGCCCAGATCAACGCACAATTGGGCCCCCGCTACTGCGCCCACCTGCGGGCGTATACCGCCTACGAAGAGCCGATCACCGGCGCCGGTGGAGACGACGGGGGGGCCGCCACCCGGACGGTGAGCTTCGTGGACCTGAACCCGACCGCAGGCCTGCCGGCAACCATCGGAGGCGCCGGGCGAACTCCCGCCCCGGTCATCGCCCTGCTGCCGGAGGAGCAGCGGTTTCGCCTCCTGCGGGTCCATGTCAAAGAGGCGCCAACCGGGAGGATGGTCACCCTCATCGAGGTCCTTTCACCCATCAACAAGATCCCCGGGGCGCACGCCCATGAGCAGTACCTGCAGAAACGCCGCGCGCTGTTCCGATCTCGCGTACATTTGATGGAAGTGGACTTGCTGCGCGGGGGCGAGGGTCCACCGCTGGCCAGCCCGGTACCCGGCGCCCCGTACTACGTCACCCTACGCCGGGAGCAGCGCCACCCATTCCTTGAGGTCTGGCCGATCCAGTTGACCGACAAACTGCCGGTGGTGCCGGTGCCGCTTCTGGCGCCGGACCGCGATGTGCCACTCGACCTCCAGGCGGCGCTCACCGCGGCCTACGAACAGGGAGCCTTTGCGCGGGCGCTGGACTACAACGCTCCGCCGCCATCTCCGTCCCTCTCGCCCGAGGGAGCGGAGTGGATGGCGCAACTCCTCGCCGGCCCGCGGTAGCCCGCTGTTCCCTCGTACCAACCCTCCCCACGAACACACAACGATGCGCTCTCCGTTTCCCGGAACGGATCCCTATCTGGAAGCCCCGTTCCTTTGGCCGGATTTTCACCTGGGCCTCGCCGCTGAGCTGAGAAGCCAACTGACTCCGCAACTCGGACCGCGCTATCGGGCCGAACTGGCTTCCACCACCGTCTTTGACGTGGTCGGGATCAGCGCGAACGGCGAAGAGGGAGGCAATGGCCGGCGCCGGTTTCAGCCGGATGTCCTGATCCGAGCAGAGCGGACCGCCACTCGGGCGCGGCCGGTCGCCGGAGTGGCGCTCACGACTGCTCCGGTGATCGTGCTGGCGCCGGAAGAGGTCCCGGTCAAACTCGCCCGGGTCGAAGTCTACGAAGTCGGGACCCGACGCCTGGTCACAGTGATTGAGATCCTGTCTCCGGTGAACAAGGCGCCGGGGGCCCGCGTGCACGACGAGTACATGCAGAAGCGGCGAGTGCTGTTCCGCTCCCGGGCCCACCTGCTGGAAGTAGACCTGCTGCGGGCAGGCCTTCGGCCCCTGCTTGCCATCCCTGTGCCGCCCGCCCCCTATTACGTCACCCTCAGCCGGGAGCAACGCCGCCCGCAGATGGAGGTGTGGCCGATCCAGTTGGCGCACAGATTGCCCGTGGTGCCAGTCCCGCTTCTCGAGCCGGATCCGGCTGTGGCGTTGGACCTCCAGCCGGCGGTCGCCTCGGTCTATGAACGTGGCGGATTCGACCGTGTGCTGGACTACAGTACTTCTCCGCCGCCCCCACCCCTCTCGCCCGAGGAAGCGGAGTGGATGGCGGAGTTGCTCACCCACGCTGACCCGGAATAGCTGCCGCAGGCTGACGGGTGCAGTGCTCACGCGTTGCCCGGACGCCACGAGAGCACGAGACGATACGTATCAGCGAGTGGCGGGCGGGCGCCGAATCTGTGTGTGGCGCGCACTCCCGTCCAGCAAGACCTTTCGTTCGGCGCCGAGCACCTGGACGCGCAGGATGCGGGCGATTCCCAACTCCGGATCGGTTTCGGAACGCTCCTCGACGCGCAGGCTCTGTGCCCCTGGCTTCCTGGTGCCCGGAAGCAGCGCTCCACGCGTGTCGTCGGCGAGCAGGGGCAGGGCGACGGTGAGCGGGAGGCCATCCGGGAAGGGGACTGCCGCATCCTGCGCCATTCCTTCCACATAGTGGTACGTCTGGTTCGCCTCCGGGTTTGTGAATGAAACCACATCCACAGTGGTCGTGGGATCAGCTCCCACGGGCGCCGCTGCGCAAAAGATGCACAACAGCAGGGTGAGCAGGAATGGTCCGAATCGCGTGTTGTTTCCTCCCGCAGGTAGTCCGGCCCCTTGCTTCTCAAGTGCTTCCGGATCCTGGGATCATCTGGTTCTGTTGGACAGTCAGAGCCGAGGCGCCAACTCCCGCCGGTGTAGCAAGCGTTGGGAGACACGGGACTGTCAACAAATAGGATGCTTGTCCAATCCCAAAGTCGCCGTTTTGTTTTGAGCAAATGTTGTCGAAGGCACCTCGAAACCCGGCACTGGTACACGGCTGGGTGCCCTGGGCCGACACGAATCAACTCACGGTTCCGATCACAACTGATATCCAATCAGCCCTGGGCTGCGATCACCGCCGATGCCCGCCCGCCCGCGGCCCCGGCCAACACAAACGGGGGAGAGGACTCGCCCAGTCTGCTCGGACCTTCGTCCGACCGGCGGATGCGAAGTCATCCTTTCGCCACACTCTCTCCGTCACCTGCTGGCAAACGCGGCAGGCACGGGTAGACTAATTTCACGCAATGCCTCCCGGTATGGTCCGGGAGCATGCTGCCGTGGGGAGGGAGACAATGCGCCTGCAAGACATGGATCTGGGACTCCTCCGTTTCGCGGATGCGGATACCGAAACCGAGGAACTCCCGCTGAAGGTGGTCCCGGACTGGGACGACCAGGTACGACGAGCCGATGTGCTGTGTCGCGTCATTGACCGGCATCTCGACTACGAAGCAGCCGGCCGCAGCCTGCGCGACCTGCGCGACTTTCGGCCCCAGCACCTCTGCCCGGAGCAGCGGGTGCAAATGATCACCGACGCGTACGCCATCACGCGGTAACCGCCGCGGGTGTTCTTCGCTCGCTCGCCTGCCCCCGGCGGACCGGCACGTGCCCGGCCTCCGGGGGACAGGGTATCCCGCGGGCACGATGCACCCCTGCCGAAGACGCGATCTCTTCCCTCGCGCGATTGTGCCCACAGGAGGGCAGTGGCCGGATCCCGGGAATCGGGCCGGATCGCGACCCGGTTGCCTTCGAGATCGCCACACTGCCGGCAAGAGGGCGCCTCGTCCGAGGGGACTGCGTCCGGTTGGGTGTTAGTTGCACGGGTACTAGAAACCTGCCCGCGGTTGAACCCCGAGGGAGAACAAGAGTCCCGGTAGATGGTCCGGACTCCGCCGTTTGTGAGCATCATCCTTCGATCCGTCTCACCCTACCGGAACCCGGCAGCATCAACGATCCCGACAGGGCCGGCCAAAAGCCGGATGTTGCGGGCGCCGCCATCCGTGGCGCTCCCGCAGAGGGGATAGTGTGTTTCGGGAGCTTCCCTATCGGCGGCGTAACCGGAGCCAGAGCCGGCTCCACGCGCGTTTCCACGCGCCACGCCAGCCCACGTCGCTCCGGCGCAGCGGCTCCAGCCCACCGGAAATCTCGTTCTCGAAAAAGAGGGTCAATTCGCGATGCAGGCGGACGCGACCTTCTTCCGGCAGATCCTCCGCGCGTGCGACCCCATAGGCAGTGAGGACGCGCTCCACTACCTCGGTGCCCCGGTCCCCGACCGTCTGCGAAACATCGGGAACGTAACGATTCACCTTCTTCATGCCGCCCTCCGCTGCACCCGGCGTCATTGAGTTCATCTTACCCATCGAGGGGCAAGAAAGCCAGCTTAATGACCATTTAAGAAGATGCGGCTGATGACGCAGCATGATCGGATGGTAAAGTTGTCTTCAAGGGGAACTGTTGGGGGACTTTGCTTTCGGTTATCGCCCTCCTCCGTCCCGCGTACACGTTCTCACCTGGACTCCTTTCCAGACTGTGCCATGCATCCAAGGCCCGCCCGCTCAGGTTCTGTGCTGGTTTCGGCCTTGCCGGTCGTTCCGCCCCGGCAGGGCGCCGTTGCCGCGCCTGCGCTTCCGCCGGCGGGTCTTCCCCGGTTTTCCGTGTCTAAACTGGAAGTCATCCGCGACGGGCGCTGCGTGATGCAGGCTCCGTCACTGGATATCCCACGAGGAGAGATTACGGCGCTCGTCGGGCCCACCGGGAGCGGCTCTTCCACCTTCTTGCGCGCCCTCAATCGTCTGAACGAAATGCACGCCCGCACGCGCACGACCGGACACGTGCTTCTCGATGGGCGCGACATCTATGATCGGGCGTTTCCTCTGCTGGAGTTGCGGCGGCGCGTAGGGATGCTGTTCCCCGAGCCCAATCCGTTCGCCCGGACCATTTACGAAAATGTGGCTTGCGCTCCGCTACTGGCCGGAGTGCGCGAGCGCGCCGAGCTCGATGCACGAGTCGAAAGCTGCCTCCGTGCGGTCGGCCTCTGGGGCGAACTGGCCCCCCGGCTGCGGCAGGGCGCTCTCGACCTGTCGGATGCCCAGCAGCAGCGCCTCTGCCTGGCGCGTGTGCTGGCCTCAGATCCTGAAGTGGTGCTGCTGGATGAGCCCTGCGCTGTCCTCGATCCGGTGGCGGCCCGGCAACTGGAGGATCTGCTCCTCGGCCTCAGTGAGCAATACACTCTGGTGCTGGCGACTCACGATCGCTATCAGGCGGCGCGATTGAGCGAGCGGGCGGCCTTCTTCCTTCACGGGGAACTGGTAGAGAGCGCACGCACCGAAGATCTCTTTCAGTGCCCCCGCGATTCCCGCACCGAAGCATTTCTTTCTGGACGGTACGGGTAGCCGGTGGCCGCACGACTGCGCCAGAGCCTCGAGCATCAGTTGGTGGAGCTGCAGGAGTCCATCCTGCTGATGGGGTCGTACGTCGCCCAAATGCTCGACCAGTCCATGCAGGCACTGGTGCGGCAGGACGCAGCCGCCGCTGCCGCCGCGATTGAGATGGACGACACCGCCGACCGCATGAATCGTGAGATCGAGCGGGCCTGCGTCCGTTTGCTCGCGCTCCACCACCCGATGGCGCGCGACCTGCGCATCATCACCGGCGCGCTGATGATCGTGACGGATCTTGAGCGCATTGCCGACTACGCAGTGGACATCGCCAAAACTGCTCGCCGCCTCGCAGAGGAACCCTACTTTCAACCGGTTCCGGGCCTGGATCGCATGACCCGTGCCGTGACGTGGATGGTGCAGGAAGCGATCCACGCCTACGTGGAGCGCGATCTCGATCTGGTGACGCAGGTGATCGCCCGAGACGACGAGGTGGATGACTGGTACGACGGGATCTTCACCAGCTTGCTGACCCGCATGGAACAGGATCCGCAGAGCCTGCGCCCGGGCATCTGGTTGATCCACGTCGCCCGGTTCCTGGAACGCATTGCGGATCATGCGGTGAACGTAGTGGAGCGCGTGTACTATGTGGAAGCGGGGGATCTGGTGCCGCTGGATCGCAAGCAGAAGATCACTGTTCCTTTGAACGGCCATCACCTATAGTACATCTACCGGACTCAGGATCAGCGCGCAGGAAGCTGTTGCGCCTGCGTCGAATCCGACAGTACGTCCCGCCGGATTGGCCGGGGGGAGGAGGGTGGGGACGCAAGCGCGCTCCTGACTGCGGGGCGCTGCTCGCACACTCGCCCTGCCGGCGCCTGGTCGCCGGCCGGATCATTGCAAAGAGCACACAACCGACCAATTCCCATCACCAGCCGGAACCACATGGCGATCCGGCGTCTTCATCTCCTCCACAGGCGCGAAGAGCGCGAGCGCACCGGACTCTTTCTCATTGAGGGGGTTCGCTTTCTCCTGGCGGCGGACCGCCACAAAGTCCGCTGCGAGACTCTCGTGGTCGCCCCGGATCTCCTGCACCATCGTATGGCGCGCCACGCGGTTCTCCGGTGGCAAAACGCGGGGGTGCCGGTCCTGGAAGTACCGCCCGGTGTTTTCCATCACCTCTCCGGCAGTGATGAGCCGCAGGGTATTGCCGCCGTCGTGCCCGCGGACTGGGAACGTCTGGCGGAGGTGTCCCCCCACGAGGGGCTCTGCTGGATCGTCCTCGGCTCCATCCAGTCTCCCGGCAACCTGGGCTCCATCCTCCGCACGGCGGATGCGGTCGGGGCGGCGGGGATCGTGTTCCTGGACCCGGACGTGGACCCCTATGACCCTGCATGCGTGCGAGCGAGCATGGGAGCCCTCTTCTCACTGCGGTTGGTGCGGGCCTCGCCCGCCGAGCTGCTTTCCTGGAAGCGGCGGCATGGGGTCTTCCTGGTAGGAACGGCGCCGGACGCGGCAGCAGACTACCAGGAGATCCGGTATCCGGCTCCCACGGCCCTCTGGATGGGCTGTGAACGGCGGGGGATCCCGTCGGAGCACCGGACGTTCTGTGACACCCTGGTGCGGATCCCAATGCGGGGGGACAGCGACTCGCTGAATGTGGCCGTCGCCACGGGGGTCGCACTCTACGAGGTGCTCAATCAGGATCGCCGGAGGCCGGGTTGAGCTCGAAAGCAGCGAGTAGCTGCTGCACCAGTGGGGTCCAATCCCGCTCGATCCATTCCAGCTCATCAAAAGGGAAGACCCGACCCACGGTCCACCCCGCTGCTTCCAGGCAGTTTTGCATACCGTTGGCGGCAGGCCCGTTCGAGGAGTGAATCACCACCGGGCAAACTGGCTCCCGTTCCGCGAGCCAGTTTGCCACGTGGCGACCGATCCCCGGATCGAAGAGGGTGCCACTCCGGCGCCAGGAGGGCCCCAAATCGTGATCCAACGCCAGGAGCGCCGAGTCTTCCAGATGTTTCTCCAGCCAGGCGATGGCTTCCGGGGCGCTCCGGTGGACGATCAGGGGCAGACTGAACGTGTCTTTCACCACCCGAACCATTGCCTCGATGCGCCGCTGGTCGTCCTCCAGCAGCACCACATGGCTGCCGGGCCGCGATGTATGCCGCACCGGATCGGGGGCGTCCCCCCACAGGAACGAAAAGCAAGGCACGGATCAGGCAAACCCGAGGGCCGCACGCAGCCGTGCAACGAACTCGGCGGTGAGCGAAGGGCAGAGGCGCGTCATTGCATCCATCACATGGGTCTCCCAACCGATCAGCACCCGGGCGGAGTCGCACTCGATTCCCCGCAGCATTCGCTCGGACACAACTGCGGGCGTGAGTCCGCGGCGCTGTAGAAATGCGTGCTCGTGCGCCTGCCATGCAGGGTCGCAGGCCCGACCACTCTTCACCAACCCGGTGCTCGCGGGGCCGGGGTAGACTGCTGTCACCCCCACTCCGGTGCCGTGCAGTTCTGCCCGGAGCGCCTCGGTGAATCCACGGCCGGCAAATTTGGTGGCGCAGTAGGCGGATTTTGTCGGAAATCCCAGCAACGCGAAGTCACTCAGGATATTCGCGATCTGAGCGCGCGGCTCCTTCCGCAAGATGGGAAGAAAGCACCTGCAGCCGTAAACCGTCCCCCAGAAGTTGATTCCGAAGACCCACTCAAGATCCTCGATCGAGACGGATTCCAGCGGCCCTGCCAGTGAAACTCCGGCACTGTTTCCCAGCAGGTGCACATGCGCGTGATAGGCGAGCACCTCAGGGAACCGAGCAGAATTAATCCTCCCACCCGTGAGGAGACACGGCGGCATCTGAGAGGACACAACTGGACGGAATCATGTACGTCATGGTGTTATGGAACTCACTGCCGCCGCCACTGCCCTCCTCCAAGTTACCG
>SYMT01000010.1 GCA_005805375.1 Actinomycetota bacterium | reverse complement strand
GCGAGCAGCACCCAGGCGGCGTGCTGCGGCGGCCGTGATCAGCGCGGTATCGCAACCCGATCCGCGCCGGGCACAGGTGGACCTGCTTCGGCGCCAGCTCGCGGTTGACCCCAAGAACCGCAAGCTGCGCATTCAACTCGCCGAAGCCTACATGGGGATGCGCGACTTCGGCGCATCCCTCACGCAAATTGCCGTCCTCAGGGCGGCAGAGCCCGAGAACCCGGAGTACCTATTCCGCGAGGCCGTGGTGCGCAAGTTCGCCGGCGATCCGCACCGGGCGGAGCAGTTGACCCGTCAGGTACTGGCCCGCCTACCCCAACATGCGCCTGCTCGCGAGTGGTTGGCCGAAACCCTCCTCGACCAGCACCGGTCCCGGGAGGCGGAGCAGGCTTTTGCGGACTGTGTGAAGCGCCACCCCAACTCTGTGTTTGCCTTGCTTGGCCTGGCGCGAGCCCGGGACCAACGCCTCCAGGACAAGCAGGCCATCAACATTGCAGACGTGATCGGGCCTACGGAAAAGGTGGTGCAGTTGGCGCCCCAGAATGCCGAAGCGCTCGCAGCACTGGCGCGGATGAAGTTCACCTATCTCCGTCAGGGAGATGAGGCCGAGAAACTCGCGCTCCGCGCCGCCGAGCTGGCTCCGAACCAGATTCAGTCGTGGCTGGTCCTCTCTGAAGTCTATCTGGCACGCCCGCCGACGCCGGAGAACCTCCAGAAAGCCGCGGAGTACACGTACCGGGCGGGTGTATCCAATCTCGGCGACCCGCGGCCCCCCTACTATGTGGGCCGGCTCTCGCTGGCCCAGAATGATCCGGCCCGAGCAGTCCAGGCTTTCGAGCACTCGCTGCGCCTGGGAGCGATGCCGGAGGCGGTGGCGCAGTTGGCTGCCGCCTATGGTCGCCTGGGCAAGCCCGCTGACGCCGAGCGGTTCGCCGCCATTCACCGGCAGTACACGGACCGCCTCGAACGACGGAACGCGGTGCTGTCCGAACTCCGGCGGACCCCCACCGCCCCGGAGTTGTTGTGCCGCATGGCTGAAGTCTACCTTGAGGCGGGCCAGCCGGAGAATGCCGCGATCTGGATTGCGGAAGTACGTCGCCTGCGTCCATCCGATCCTCGCCCCGCGAAGCTGCTGGCTCGTGCAGATGCATTGCGGAAGGATCCGAAGTCTGTCCCGTTGCTCGCGATCCCATGAGCGTCCGCCTGCCCCCCGTCGCAATGCGCGGCACGTCTGCGGGACTGCTTGCGTACGCCCTGTGCCTGTTTGGGTGCGGTAGACCGGATTCCACCACATCCGGTCCGTCCGTTCCGGCTGGACGGAGGACCCCGTCCGGTGCCCCTCCGCCCGTGCGCCTTGTGGATCGAGCCGGCGAGCTGGGTGTGCGTTTTCAGTATGAGCACGGCGGCACGGGCAAATACTATTATCTGGAGATGGCCGGTGGTGGAGTCGCGCTGCTGGATTACGACGGGGACGGTTGGCTCGACATCTATTTTCCGCAGGGCGCTCCCCTTCCCGGCAGCGCGAGTGCGCCGCGGGCCAACGCGCTCTTTCGAAATCGTGGGAACGGACAGGGCTTCGAGGAGGTGGCCCGGCGAGCGGGCGTCACCGGGGATCGCAATGGAAAACACGTCTACTGCATCGGGTGCGCAGTGGGCGACTACGACAATGATGGCTTTCCCGACCTGTTCGTCACCGGCTATCAGGGTGCGTTCCTCTACCGTAACCGGGGGAATGGGACGTTCGAGGATGTCACACGCAAGTCCGGGGTTGCCGACACCCGATTCGGCTCAAGCGCGGCTTTCCTCGACTACGACGCCGACGGGAATCTCGATCTGCTCGTGTGCGAGTACCTGGTGTATGACCTGGGAAAAGATGTTCATTGCCAGAATCCAGCCGGAGAGAAGGACTATTGCCGACCGGACTTTTACCGGTCCGGCCGGTCGCGCCTCTATCACAACGAGGGAGCGGGGCGCTTTCGGGATGTTACCGACGTTGCCGGACTGACCAGCGCGTCGAACAAGGCTCTGGGTGTCATCGCGGGTGATGTGGATGGTGACGGAGACCAGGACATCTACCTGGCGTGCGACATGACTCCCAACCTGCTCTACGTCAATCTGGGTGGCGGCAAGTTTCGCGAAGAAGCCGTGACGCGCAATTGCGCGCTGAGCAGTCTGGGCAATGTCTACTCCGGCATGGGAGTTGACATGCAGGATGTGGACGGCGATGGGAATCCCGAGCTCTGGGTCACGAACTACTGGGACGAGGCCAACAATCTGTACCGGAATCTAGGCGGGGGCATGTTCCAGGACGTGGCGACCAGCGTCGGACTTCCTCCGAGCAATACCGCTCAGGTCTCGTTCGGCACGGGCCTGCGGGACCTCAACCACGACGGGTGGCCCGATCTGTTCGTCACGAACGGGCACGTCCTGGAACACCCCGAGGGCTCCACACCCGGTGCGAGCCGAAAGCAGACCGACCAACTGTTCCTGAATCAGGGCGCCGGCTCATTTCGAGATGGCGCGCCGGAAGGCGGACCCTGGTTTCGTACCCCGCATGTCGGCCGGGGCGCCGCGTTCGGCGACCTCGACAACGACGGGGATCTGGATGTGGTGATCTCCAACAACGTCGGGCCGAATGCAGTATTGATGAACGAGGGGACACGCTACGGCCACTGGGTTCAGTTCATCCTGCGGGGGAAGCAGGCGAACCGGAGCGGCATCGGGGCTCGGCTGGAACTGACCGCAGGCGGCCGAACACAGGTAGCCGAAGTCCGGTCGGCGCATTCCTACTGCTCGGCCAGCGATGTGCGGGCCCACTTCGGTGTGGGCTCCGCCCGGATGGTGGAGCGGGTCGTGGTCCGGTGGCCCGGGGGGCGAGTGGACACTGTGGTCGGAGTGCCGGTAGACCAGTTGGTGACCCTAACTGAAGGTGGGGATTCGGTCAGATAACCGGTGGCGCCCCAGGAAAGCGCCGGCGGCCCCCGCCGACCCTGGTTGCGCTGGCACTTGGGGGCGCTCTCGCCGGCTGTTCCGCTGCTTCCTGGCGAGCGGCTCGCCTCCCTGCTCAGTCGGCCCCCGACGCCGGGGAGATCTCCGGCGATCCCCGGGAGTTTCGGGAGAAGCTCCCGCCGACGCCGGTCTCACCCCCGGAACGGGCCGATAGCTACATCGGTTCAGCCTCATGCCGCGAGTGCCACCCCGCGGAAGCGAGTGCCCACGCCGGTTCGCCCCACGCCCGCACGCTGGCGCTCACTCGGGAGAGTCCGGTGGCGCACGCTTTTCAGGGGGCGCAAGTGGCCCGCGATCCGGTTCTTCGCGCGACGTATCTCGCCGGCCGGGTGGACGGGGTACCGTTGTTCCGTGCTTCGGAAAGCAACTCGGACCGCGCACTGGAGTGGGAGCCCAGATGGACAGTGGGCTCCGGGCGTGTCGCGTTCACGTTTCTGTCGGAGCGGAACGAAGAGTTCGTCGAGTCTCGGTTGTCCTACTACCCCCCGCACGCAAAGTGGGGCTGGACTCCGGGCCAGCACGAACTCGTGCGAAACCGACCCGTTGTCGGGCGCGCCCTGTCCAACAGTGAGGCGAAGGAGTGCTTTCTCTGCCACAGCACTCTCCTGTCACTCCGGCAGGATCGCCCCAGCCTCAAAACGTCGCTGGTGGGGATCGGGTGCGAGCGGTGCCACGGACCGGGGCGTGAGCATGTGGAAGCGGCCCGCCGCTCGAAACGGCCCGGCCTCATCTACCGGTTCCGCGGGACGCGGGCTGACCGTGTGCTGGAACTCTGCGCCCGCTGCCACCGCGGCCCCGGTGCGCTTCCCGCGAAGGGCATCGAAACGAACCCGCAACTCGCCCGGTTTCAGGGCACAGCGATGGCCCTGAGCGCCTGCTACACGCGCTCGGGGGGCCGGCTCACCTGCACTACCTGTCACAACCCACACGGGGAGGTTTCAACGAGCCGGACCTCGTACGAGACCACCTGTCGCAATTGCCACACGGGCTCGGATCCGACCGCGCCGGCCTGCTCGGTGAACCCTCGAAACGGCTGTGTGGACTGTCACATGCCCACTCGTTCGCTGGGTGAACCGATGAACTTGAAGTTCCGGATG
>SYMT01000009.1 GCA_005805375.1 Actinomycetota bacterium | reverse complement strand
GTAGGAAGGCATGGACCAGTCCTCATCGTGTTCGTGGTAGAACGCCTCGTAGGCACGGCGGTCTACCCGCGGGTCCGGCGCCTGGACCGCCGGACCCGCGTGCGCGATCGGGAACTGGCGGACCCGGGGGTCGAGCCGCCGTTCCAGGGGAAGGCGCACCGGAGCTTCCATGGTTGTTTCTCCCTTCAGGGATGCAGCCTCCGCAGCAGCGCCGCCAGTTGCTCCCGCAACGCGGCCGCTTCCGCTTCCGCGGCACGACGCGCGGCAGTTTCCGCGGCGGCTTCCGCCTCCGCGGCAGCGGCTCGGGCTTCCGCTTGCCGCCGTGCCGTGGCTTCAGCAGCGCTCTCTGCTTCCGCTGCCGCACGCGCATCAACTTCCACAGCGAGTTGGGTCTCGGCAGTCACTCGCGCCGCAGTTTCCGCCGCACTCTCTGCTTCCGCCGCCGCACGCGCCGCGGTCTCCGCCGCGAGGCGTGTCTCCGCCGCACTGCGCGCGGCGGCTTCCGCAGCGGCCCGGTCCACCGCTTCTGCGTGATCCGGGAGCGGCTGACCGTCGGCCGTGTACACCCACAGGTGGCCCGGACTGCGGACGCCGAACCAGCACCCCACCGCCTGGCTCCAGACCCGCCCCTCCGCATCCGCCGCCACCGTCGCGTAGCCGGCGGGCGTCCACCGGTACAGTATCAGATCGTCGTTCTGGGGATCGTAATACAAGTATTCTTCCGGTCGCAACCCCGCCGCGTAATCCGCTACTTTCTCGTGTTGATCGCGCTCCCGACTCTCATCCGACGCGATCTCCACCACCAGTGCGAGCGGGCCGTGCTCCCACGTGCGGTAACTGCGCGCTTCCCGGTGCGGCTGCGGCGGACGCCCCACCATCACGTCCGGCCGCAAATACACCGTGTTCTGTCCCTGGATCCAGTAGCTGTTCAGCTCCGAAGCTACACAGCCGGCACCGGCGAGGCACCCTAACTGGTCGTGCAGCCGGACCACCAAGTCACAGTGCGCGTAGGAAGGCATGGACCAGTCCTCATCGTGTTCGTGGTAGAACGCCTCGTAGGCACGGCGGTCTACCCGCGGGTCCGGCGCCTGGACCGCCGGACCCGCGTGCGCAATCGGGAACTGGCGGACCCGGGGGTCGAGCCGCCGTTCCAGGGGAAGGCGCACCGGAGCTTCCATAGTTGTTCCTCATCGGGAGGGGCGACCTGGGTCGCCCCTGTTTCCTATTCCGTTTCGCTCTCAGCCACGATGCGATCGTACGCCGCACGGGCGTGGGCGTAGGCCTGACGCGCATCTCCCATTTCGGCAGGGCGGATGAAGCGCTGCTTCTGCGCCCAGCACGCATCCACACCCTTGCGGCACCACTCCGCGCTGCGACGAGAGGGGCGCACCGGCTTCCCGCCCACCGTGACCCACACCGGGTTCGTGTGTGAGGACGGGAGGATCCGCATCGCGACCCAACTGCTCTGCGTCAGCGGTGTCTCGAAGGAAACCTCCCGCGTCATGCCATCCGCGACGATTACCTTGCGCCCGACCGGGTAGCCGTTGACGATCAACTCCACGGGGACGGTTGCCGTGTTGCCGAGACGGGCGCGCTCCAGGTGCCAGTAGGGTTTCTGCTGGTAGGGGCGCTTCTGGAGCGCCGGGTCCGGCGTGGCGGCGAGGAGCGCAGCTACATTGGCCGAGGCTCTCACTGACCCAGGACCGGGCAGACGCAGCTCACTGCCGTTTTCGCCCATTTTCACGCCTCCCACCTGGAAATCCATCAAGTGACTGGTTCCGTCAGAGACATAGTTGCGCCCGTTGCGGATCTCCTCGCACCAGCGGTCGAAGTCCAGCTTGCCGTCCTGCTTCGCGTAGGAGCGCCCCAGGCCCACCCGCTCGCCGTAGATGCACGGGAAGTCCGTTTCCCCGCTGATCCGGGTGCGGTAGCCGCAGTTCAGCGTGTGGTACCACATGTTCAGCTCCCACACATAGGGAGTGTCCACCGTGGACACGAAGTCTACCGCCGGAACCAGCTTGCCGTCCGGGCCGGGCACCTCGTGCGTCACGTCCACGACGTACTCGTTGGCGCCGATGCCGCTGAACGGGGGCACCACGTAGTTGGGCAGCTCGGCGGTGGGCACTTCCAGGCCCCAGCCGGAATGGGCCGGTCCGCATACCGCGCCCTGCTTCCTCGCCCAGCGAAGAGTATTGAGCCCGAGCGTGGGCCAGTGCTGCTTCGAGTCGCCGCCCGGATACATCTGCTCCTTCAGCCGCAGTAGGCAGAGGTGTCCGGACTGATGCGAGCCGAAGCCGGACACCTCGATGTCGTAGCGGAGCAGGTAGGGATAACGGGAAACTTTGTCCAGCGCTCCGGTAAAGAACTGCTTCTGGTAATCGAAGCAGGGACCCCAGGTCAGGTTGCACCCCACCTTCAGGTCTTCACCCAGGCAGTGACGCAGCATGTCCGGGGCGTGGACGCCTTCGGTGGGGTTCTCGTAGTGCGCGCACCCCGCGGCGTGGATGTGATGATCGCCGGACCACCAACCGGACCGGGAGGGATCAATCCAGCGGGTCAAGCGGAAGCGTTCCGTCTGGCTCCTGCCGCTGCCCACAGTGACAGTCCGTTTCTCAATCCTATACTCCGGACCGCGGGCCACCTCGAACTGGTATTGACCGGGCGGCAATTTCACCGACTCGCCGTCGTGCCGGTACACCTGCGGGTGAAATGCAAAATCCGGCGCCAGCCGTTTCGCCTGTGAGGGATACACCCGGCCCACGCGATCCCGAATGGTGAACGAAGCCGTGCTCGGCTCCCCCGCCTCGTCGAGGACCTGTAGTCTTACGGTGGCTGCCGGATGCGCCGTGAAGAGGAGATCCAGATCGTTGCGGAACCCGAGGTCCTGCGTACCCTGGCCCACGTTGAACAGGATCTTCGCCTCGCGCTTGCCCGCATCCCGGCTGTAGAGCGAGAGAATCCGGTACTCGACCTCCAGGCCGGACAGTTCCGGGCGGAGCGGCTGGTTGGTGTACTGGAGCAGGTCCAGCCAGCGATTGGCTACCTGATCCTGCTTCGAACCGGCCAGACGTCCGGCGTTCGGACTCTCCACGTTGAAGCGCGCGGTGACCCCCGCTTCATTGATGACCTTTACGAGGTAGGTGCGCCATCCGTGCTGCGCCAGATCCAATTTCGCGGGCCCGGGGGCCACCTTGACGCGGCTCTCAGGATTGATGTTCACTACGCAGAGACAGTAGCGGTCCAGCGCCCGCTGGATGCGCTCCACCTGCGCCGCCGGATCAGGACTCCCCGCGAGCCCGAGGGCCGTCACCTGACGCCGATCGGCGGGGCTCAACGGCGACCCCAGAAAGTCCAGCGCCTCGGCCACTCGCACCGCTTGCGCTGCCAATGGCTGCAACTCCACCTTGCTAACCAGCGGCACTCGTGATGCGGGGGGCTGTGCAGCCCAACCCTGCGCCAGCACTCCGGCCATCCCCCCCAGAATCAGGGCGTAGAATCCACGTCTCATTGCTTCATTCCCCTTGCAGCGCGCGCAGCGCACGCCGGCGCCGCGGTCCCCCGCCGCTACTTTCCGCGTCTCCCTGCTCTCTTCCCCACACCCACATCACTCTCCTGTGTCAACTCCGTCGTACACGACGCTCAGGGAACCGCGCAGAATTAATCCTCCCGTCAGGCGGGGACCACTCCCGGGATGGTCACGAACCACTTCCCCAGTGCCGGGAGACGCTCGATCTGCGTTTCCAGGGCGGCCATCTCGGGTGCGAGGAGCCGCACGC
>SYMT01000080.1 GCA_005805375.1 Actinomycetota bacterium | reverse complement strand
GGGGTCGGGCCGCAGCAGCGCCGCCCCTGGGACGTGACCGGCAACCCCACCACGGCCCGGGGTGTAAGCGGGGCGGCCGCCACGGGCCTGCCACTGGTCCGGAGCCGGCAACCGGTGTGAACCGGTTTTCCTCGGAAGGAGCCCCGTGATTTTCACTCGGGGCGGCCTGGCGGGCGAGTACCCCGTGGCGGAGAAACTGCAGATTTGCCTGGTACGCGTGCCCGAGGTTTCGACCTGCAATCGGAGTTGCAGGACTCCACATGGGGCCACGGGCCTGCCACTGGTCCGGAGCCGGCAACCGGTGTGAACCGGTTTTCCTCGGAAGTAGCCCCGTGATTTTCACTCGGGGCGGCCTGGCGGGCGAGTACCCCGTGGCGGAAAAACCGCAAACTATGAGACGCGCGATGTTTCGGTGCTTTCACGAAAATAGCGTTTTCGGGTTTTCACCTTTTACAGCCTGGTCAGCCATTCGATCCACGGTCGTCAGCACCCGCTGCAAAATACTGACATGGCGCCCTCCCCCCGTCGGAGTTTCCACGGGAGGAGTGCTACGGGGGAGCAGCACGCTCGGGTTTCTCCGCCACGACCGTGACCGTACATACCTCGTAGGTGGGATCCGGCAGCCGCATGTCGATCCGAGATTCCGACACCTTCCCCCTGTGGGGTCGGTACGTCCGATGGAGCGAGTGTCCGTCCCACCGGAGGCTGGTTCCCAGATCGCCTCCCCAGGAGGACTGTAGTGAACGCGCGCTGACAAACACATCCGTCTGGTCGGGACCCACCCGCGTCAATCGTTCGCGCTGTTCGGGCCGCAGGTCACTGATCCGCAGCCCCTCTGCGCTGAAAACCCGCCTCATCTGGGCCGGATCCAGCAGGCTCAAAAACAGAAAGAGGCCGCGTTGTCCCGGATCCTCCAACACGTCATTTCCTCGGCGGAGATAGCCGTAGCCCAACAGTGCGCTCCACTGAGTGGATCCGGCGGGCACGGCACGGAATAGACGGAAAGCCTCGGGGAGCGTCAGCACCCGTGGATGGCCCGGCTGGCCCTGCCGGATGAGATCGCGCAACCACAAGCGCGTCTGCAGTGGCGGCCGCATGGCGTCCTCCGAGTACCACTTCCGATTGCGCAACTGAAACGCCCCCTCGGACTCACGCCATTCCAACGGAGCCTCTCCGCGATTTCGCGCCACATGAGCTCCCAGACTGAGCGCATTGAGCCAGAAACCCAGCGGTTCTCCTTCCGGGAGGCGGCCGTCTCTGCCAAAGGCGAACAGCTCGCGCCAGTAGTAACCGTAGCCATAGTCATCGCAAAGCAAGTCCCGGTGCGCTGCCCGGCTGAGGAGTTCAAGGATGGTGGTGAGCCGCGTAGCCTCGCGCCAGGCTTTCTTGCCGGCGGCGTCCAGGTGGATGGGAATCGCCGCCGCCCCGTCGTAACTGCCGCCGAGGGATACGGAACCGAGCTTGATCCCGGTCGCCGCTTGCCAGCGCCGATAGTACGAGGGGAGCGCAGTACCAAAGCCAGATCCCCCCCCGCCTTCGGGATCCCGATACATGACCGAAATTCCCAGAGTTGGCCCTTCACCCGAGACGCGTACTTCCACCCAGCCCTTCTGTTCCCCTTCGCTCACACGTCCGCCCAGCGCGCGCTGCATGCCACGTTGCGTCTCCGTCGGAAGTGCATCCCAGGGGAGGATCGCCTGCTGACCCTGGAGCACCTGCCGAATTGCCTGTGGAGGCAGCGTGCGGAGAATTCGCAGGGCGGGTACGCTGACGCCGCGCGTGATCGGATCTCCCTCCGCTGCCACGCGCACCCGTTCCAGCTCCTCACCGAACCATTGCCGGTCACGCAGCCGCATCTCGGCGGGAAGTCGCCGCGTGGGCAGGTCCACTTGCAGCGTGTATTCCTGTCGCTTGCCCCGTTGCCGTACCGTCCAGGACCAGCCATATTTTCGCTCTGGGCCCCAGTGGAAGAGGTCTGCGATCAGCCGCAGCGCCGAATGAAGCGGACGCTCCCGCACGATCAGGATGATCGGCTCGTCCTCCACTTCCGGCGATCCCGCCCGCAGCGGAACACCGGTCACCCGAGCGAGTTCACGCAGTACCGCTCCCACCGTAGTCTGGTCTGCGGTAATGGTGACTTTCTGCCGCAGACGGGAATCTCGTTCGGGATCGAGTACGCCGCTGGACTTGACGACGCCCAACGGCTTCTGGGGTAGCGGCGCTACAGGCGCTGGTAGACCGATCCACCACAACGCCAGCACCAAACCGAGTAGGATTGCCATGGATAGTTCTCGCTCACAGCACTGGACGGATCAGTGTGGTTGGGGACTTCCGGTCCCCAACACCTTGAACGGACTCGATTCCGGCGACCGCTGATGAGGGGTGGCCTCGCCTCTAATATCATGCTTACATCGAGTTTGGGCACGGCGTTGACACGAGTGGGACACGGCGCGCCCGGCAGCGGTATGCTGTGTAGGAGGACCTTCCATGCTCATTGAAATCACTCTGACCGCGGAGGAAGAAACCTCGCTGGGGCACCAGGCAGCGGCGTTGGGTGTTGCTCCGGCGGAACTGGCCGGCACTCTGGTCCGGGTCGAGTTGCTGGGGAGGACGCACGCCGCGGGCACAACCGAAGCCGGGTCGGCCGGTGTCGTGGCGGAGTTCCCGCCGGCTGGAGTGCTTCACCCTCTCGGGGGGAGGCTGGACGAGGCGCTACGACGCATGGCCGAGCGTTCTCCGGCGCAGCGGGAAGCCGCTCGGGAGCAGGCCTTGCGCTCGACTCGTCCGGGGCGTCCGCTTCCGCCCGGCAAGAATCTGCTGGAGGTAATCTGCGGTGCGTGGCCGGGTGACGAAACGGTTGAGGAAGTCGAAGCCGCGCTGGCCAAACTGAGCTGATACGATGGCGCCCCTGTATTTGGTGGACACCAACATCCTGGTGCATTTGCTTCGCTCCACGCCCCTGGGAGAGCAGCTCCGCCGGACGCATGACCTCCTCACGTTGGATCCTCTCCCGTGCCTGACCCTGGTCGTGGAAGCCGAGTTGTGATCCTTGTCGCTACAGTGGAATTGGGGATCGTACCGGCAGCGACAGCTTGAATTTTTATTGGAATACTTCCCCCGAATTTCGCTGGAGAACTCGCTCTTTGCCGTAGCCTATGCGGCGATAGACGCGCTGAGCGAACGAGCGGGACGTCCGATGGGAAAGAATGATGTCTGGCTTGCGGCCATTGCTCACGTGACGGACTACACCCTGCTCACCACCGATCGGGATTACGATCATCTACACCCGCATCTCCTGACGCGCGAACTCGTACAACTGTCCCCCGAGGGATGAACTCGGAACGAGTGAGACACGGGCGTCACGCGAAGACCTGCTGAGCAGGAAGCCCTTCCACCCCCGGGGAAATCTCTCTAACTGCTGCGGAAGAAACCTCCCAGCGGCACCAGGCGACGCTGAAGGAGACACCTGGGGCGCCAACGCCCTGGTGTCGCGCCGGAGCGGCGGGAGCAGCGTCCACGACGCCTGGGACGCGCAGGGCAGCCTGGCGCAGGACCGACTGTACCGCACCCTCGTGCATCGTCTCCTCCCGAAACGGCGGCTGCGGCAGGCGCCCCGGGCGGTGCGCGGGAACCGCTCAAAGTAGCCCCGGAAGTCCGACGCGGCACCACTGCCCCAACCCACTCGGCCGTTCTCGGCCGCCCTTGCCACCTGTTTAGGTGGTATTGGATTCTAACCCGGTGCGGCCCGGCGGGAGAGTACCTCGTGGCGGAGAAATAGCAAGCGATTGCGCGCGGCCCGGTGCTTTCGTATTTTCACCGGGGAGCCTCCGCCGAGTTTCACCTGGAACCTCCCAGGGCGCCGCCACGACCTCCGACCGGCCGCCGGCTAACGCACGCGCGCTCCGGCGGGCAAGTCCTGGTCCGGCTGCAGGAGACTGACCCGTTCGCCATGCTCGGCCGCCAGCAGCATCCCCTGGGACATCAATCCCCGGATCTTTCGAGGCGCCAGATTGGCGACGAGAATTACCTTGCGGCCGGTCAGTTGCTCGGGCGTGTAGAACTCGGCCAGGCCGGCCAGGACGGAGCGCTCTTCGTCTCCCAGACTGATGCGGAGGTGCAGTAGCTTGTCGGCCTTCGGGACGCGCTCGGCCGAGAGTACCTCGGCAACTCGCAGTTCGACCCTGGCGAAATCTTCGAAGGCAATCGTAGCCACGCCCTCCACCGGTTCCATGCTCTTCTCTCCTTCGGATTGTCGCTGCTCTCCGGATCCCGTCGGCGCAGGTCCGCCGGCGCGGCCCGCCGGGGGCGGTCCGCCGCCGGGGGCGGCGGCGTCCGCCACGCGCGAGGCTGCCGCCCCGGAGCGTTCCCCGGAGGCCGGAACGGCGGCGTCCGCGGCCGCGAGCGCTGCCTGAAGCACTTTGCGGTCAATGCGCGGGAAGATGGGGGTGGGGACGGGCAGCGGTGCACCTGGCTGCAACTCCCCCCAGTGCCCCGCGCTCTCCCAGGTGGTCTCGCCGTCGAGGCCGAGTTGACGCCGCATCTCGCGAGCGGCGCAGGGCAGGTACGGAAGGCACCAGACCGTCAGTACCCGCACCGCTTCCAGTGTGTGGTACAGCACGCCCCCCAACTCCTCGGTCTTCCCGTCGCGCGCCAGCACCCACGGTGTCCGATCGGCCAGGTAGCGGTTGATTGCGCTCACATATTCCCAGGCGGCATTGAGGGCTCCCTGGAGGTCGAGGGTCTCCAGTGCCGCCGTCACGCGACGATGGGTGTCGCCGGCAAGCGACGACAGCGCCGTCTCCGTTGGGGTCGGGCGAGGCACCACTGCCCCTCCGCCGGCGCCGGGGAAGGTCTGGATCGCGAGGGAGAGGGAGCGGTTCAGCACATTCCCCAGCTCGTTGGCGAGATCGCTGTTGAACCGCGCCAGCACCGAGGAGCGGGCGAAGTTCCCGTCTTCTCCGAACGGCATCTCCCGGAAGAGACAGTAGCGCAGGGCGTCCGCTGCGATCTCGGGCGGGGCGCCGGAGAGCTCGCTGAGCCACCCCGCCACGCGAACCGGCTCGACCACGTTGCCGACGGTCTTGGACATCTTCGCGCCTTCGATCATCCAGAAGCCGTGCCCGAAGACCTGGCGGGGCGGTTCCAGCCCGATCCCCATCAGCATTGCCGGCCAGAGGGTGCAGTGAAAGCGAACGTAGATGTCCTTCCCCACCAGATGCAGATCGGCGGGCCACCACTTTTCTTGCGACGCCGTCTGGTCCGGATACCCGACCAGCGTGAGGTAGTTGATGAGCGCATCGAACCAGACATAGACCACCTGCGATGGGTCGCCCGGCACGGGGACTCCCCACCCGCCGGCGGAACGGGTGATGCAGACGTCACGCAGTCCGCTCCGGACGAAAGCGAGCACCTCGTTGCGGCGAAAGTCCGGCTTCAGCGCTTCCGGGTGCGCGTCCATCCATTCGAGCAGGCGGTCCTGATAGGCGGAGAGCCGGAAGAAGTAATTGGTCTCCTGCACCAGTTGCAGCGGCTTGTGCAGGCGGTCGTTCGGGCAGGGACGCACGCCATCCGCTTCGGGCGCCTCGTCCGCCGAAAAATATGTCTCGCACGACATGCAGTACCAGCCCTCGTAGGGTCCCTCGTAGATGTCGCCCCGCGTCTGCAGCGTGCGAAACAGCGCCTGCACCGCCTTCTGGTGGCGCTCTTCGGTGGTGCGAATGAAGACATCATAGTCTACATTCAACTTTGCCCAGGCCTCCCGAAAGCGATCGGCCATCTCCGCGACGAACTGAAAGGGGTCCACTCCGCGCGCCTGCGCTGCCTGGAGGACCTTGGTGGCATGCTCGTCGGTGCCCGTGGCCAGCAGCACGTCGTCGCCGCAGAGCCGGTGATAGCGCGCGACGACGTCGGCGGCGAGCGTAGTGTACGCCGTCCCGATGTGCGGGATATCGTTCACGTAGTAGATGGGGGTGGTCAGGTAGAAGCGGCGCATAGGGAAGCCTTCGGCGGTCTGAAGATCGGGCAACCGGCCGTGCGCCCCGATTCTAACAGAACGAACCCGGCGTGGCTACCCGATGCGAAAGGCGAATGGTGAGTGGCGAATGGCGAGGACCGGCCCGCCGTTTCGCATCATCAACCGGTGCCTGCCGCTTCCGGAAGCGTGGGAGCGTCGGTTCTGGGTCGAGAGGAAGGCGTGGGAGGAGACGAGGAATATGCCCTACGTGATGCCGATGGAACGCTGGGCCCGGGAAGAGGGCCGGCGCGAGGAATTGCAGCGCCTGATCGGGGAGATCCTGCGCGACCGGTTCGGGAGCGCTGCGGAAGCCTGGACGGCGGGAGTGGTCGAGATCGAAGATGCGGCACGGCTGCGCGAGTTGGTGGGGCGGGCGTGGAAGGTGCCCACCGCAGAAGAGTTCGGCCACACCTTGAATGGCCACGCCGCTCCTGCGGCGGAGGACTGATCCCCAGCGAACGCGCCGTGTCGGATCAGTCCCCGGTTCGAGGCGAGAGGTCAGTTCAGTACCCGCTCCGGGTTCTCGATGGCGCGCCGCAGTGCATCCAGGAAGCGGGCCGCCGGCGCCCCGTCCAGCACCCGGTGGTCAAACGTGAGACTGAGGGTGATGCCTTCGCGAGCGACTACCGCGCCGTCGTGTACCACGGCCTCCGGGGTGATGCGGCCGACGCCGAGGATCGCCGCCTGCGGAGGGTTGAGCACCGGCGTGAACGTCTCGACGCCGAGCCCGCCGAGGTTGGTGATCGTGAAGGTGCCGCCGCTGCAATCGGCCGGGGTGAGCTGGTTGGCGCGCGCGCGTTCGATCGCCGCCCGGCTTGCAGCGGCGATGTCGCCCAGCGAGCGGGAAGGCACGTCACGCAGCACGGGGACCACCAGACCGGCGTCGGTGTCCACTGCGATGCCGATGTTCACTCCGGCGCACAGCAGGAGCGCGTCGCCATCCCAGCGGGCGTTCAGGTAGGGGAACTCCGGCAGCAGCATTCCCACCAGCTTCACCAGGAGATCCGTATAGCCGGGTACGGGGCCCGTCTGGTTGGTACTCGATGCGAGGCTGCGCCGCAGCGCCGTCAGGGCAGTGGCATCGGCGCGACGGGTGAGTGTGGCGGTGGGGACGGCGGCTGCGGTCGTCAGGCGGGCGGCGATGGTGCGCCGGAGGGCCGTCAGCGGGACGCGCTCTCCGGCCGGCGATGCCTCCAGAGGCGGGGCGGCAGCGGCGGTGGCCAGGCTGGCGCGCACATCTTGCTCGCGCACGCGCCCTCCAGGACCGCCGCCGGCCACGCGGGCCCAGTCCACTCCGAGGGATGCGGCGATGCGGCGGGCTCGCGGGGAACTGGGCGGAGCAGTACGCGGACGCCGTCCTGCCGCGGCTGCCCCACTCGAACCCGCGAGGACGGGACGAGCGCCCGGGAGGGCCGTCGCTGCCGGCGCGACGGCGGGGCGCGGCAGTGAGTCCACGGCGTCGCGGGGGTGGGCTGCAATAGGCGTCGCTGCCGGGACGACCGGCGGTAGGGATACAGCGGTCCCCGCCCGAGCAGGCTGAGGGCCTGTCCCGGCGGGACCGATCTCCGCCGCGAGTTTCGGAGCGAGGGAAGGGGACATCTGGGGAGCAGGGGCCGGAGCGGTCCCCACCGCCACTGCGCGTGGTTCCAGGTAGGCCAGCACCTGACCGACCTGGACGACATCCCCCTCGCCCGGCGCTGCGGCGGGCAGCCGGAGGACCCCCTCGTCCAGACTTTCGACTTCCTGCGCCGCCTTGTCCCCTTCGAGCACGAAGAGGAGGTCTCCGCGTCCGACCCATTCGCCCTCGCGCTTCAGCCAGCCCTGGAACACCCCCTCTTCCATAGACCAGCCGAGCCGGGGCACGGTGACTTCAATCTTCACAACAGCGTTCTCCGCTCTCGAACGACCATCTCTCACTCCCTGGCCAGTTGCCGGGCCGCCTGCACGATGTCTGCAAGGGCCGGAACCACTGCCTGTTCGAGCGACGGGCTGTAGGGGGTTGGGGAAAAGGCGCCGAAGAGCCGTCGTACCGGTGCATCGAGGTCGTCGAACGCCGCTCCGGCGGCGTGAGCCGCAATCTCGGACGCGAAACCGAACGGTCCGTACGCTTCGTCCACCACGAGGAGCCGGCCCGTCTTGTGCACGGAACGCAGGATGGTTTCGGTGTCCAGGGGTGAGACCGTGCGCGGATCCACCACCTCAATGGAAATCCCCTCGCCGGCGAGCTGCTCGGCCGCTTCCAGTGCGCGCCGGGCCATCTGGGCGATGGCCACGATGGTGAGGTCGGCGCCTTCGCGGGTGACGACGGCGCGGCCGAACTCGATCTCGTACTCCTCGTCCGGCACGGGGCCGCGCGTGTTCAGCAACTCCCGGTGCTCGAGGAAGAGCACCGGATCATCACAGTTCAGAGCGCGCTTCATCAGGCCTTTTGCGTCGTATGGGGTGGACGGCACCAGCACGCGCAGGCCGGGGAAGTGGGCATAGAGCGGATAGTAGTTGCCGGAGTGGTGCGTGGCGGCCGAGTGGCCGATGCCGATGCACCCCCGCAGCAGCACCGGCATTTTCAGCCGCCCGCTGCTCATGTATTGCATCTTGGCAATCTGGTTCACCACTTCACCGATGGAGTCCATGATGAAGTCGGCGAACATGAAGTCCACCACGGGGCGGGCGCCGGTCATTGCCGCGCCTCCGGCGAGACCGACGAAGCCCCGCTCGGAAATCGGGGTGTCGCGGAGTCGCAGGGCGCCGTATTTCTGGAAGAGGCCCTCGGTCGTGCGGAAATTGCCGCCGCGTACCCCGATGCCTTCTCCCATCACGAAGATCTCCGGGTGCCGGGCCATCTCTTCGGACAGCGCCTCCCAGGTGGCGCGCCCGTAGGTGATCTCCCGCGTGCCGGGGCCGGGTGGGTGATGGCGCAGCGGGCTGGCCGGCGCCGCCGGGACGGCGCTGTAGACGTGCGTGGTGGCGGTGGCGGGATCCGGCGGCCGGCTGGCCGCGGCGAAGGTTTCGGCCTCGGCGATCAGCGCCGCGATGCTCGCTTCGCGCGCGCGCAGGTCCTCGTCCGTCGCCAATCCTGCAGCCACAATGCGCTCCCGCAGGCGGGCGATGGGGCATCGCTTTCGCCACTCGTCCACCTCGTCGCGGGTGCGGTAGGTGAAGTCACCCATTCCCTCGGCGTGGGCACGGGTGCGGTAGGTGCGACACTCCAGCAGCGTCGGGCCCTCGCCCGCGCGCGCCCGCGCCACTGCCTCTGCGGCGGCGGAGCTGATCCCGAGCACGTCGTTGCCGTCCAGCGCCAGACCGGGCATGCCGTACGAAGCGCCGCGCGAGGCCACATCAGTGTTCGCCGCCGAGGCGTTGAAGGGGACTTCGGTGGCGAACTGATTGTTCTCGCAAACGAAGAGCACGGGGAGCTTCCAGAGGCCCGCCATGTTCAGCCCTTCGTGAAACGCGCCGTTGTTGACGGCCCCGTCCCCAAAGAACGCGACGGCCACCCGGTCGAGTCCCAGCACGCGGGAGGCGTAGCCCGCCCCCGCCGCCTGAAGAATGCAGGGGCCGACGATGCCGCTCGTCCCCATCATCCCAATTTCCGGCGCGAAGATGTGCATGCTGCCGCCGCGGCCCCGCGAGCAGCCGGTCTCCCGCCCGTAGAGCTCCGCAATCAACTCGCGCGGCGGCAAACCCTTCGCCAGGGCGTGCCCATGTCCCCGGTGGGTGCTGAACACGACATCATCCGTCCGCAGGTGCGCGCAGACTCCGGTGGCGATCGCTTCCTCGCCGACATAGGTGTGGCACGCGCCGTGGATGAGGCCGCGCTGGTGAGAACGGGCTAACTGCTCTTCGCACAGGCGGATCACCAGCATCCGGTCGAACAGCGCCAGCCAGGACTCGGCGGCGGTGGTGGTCTGGCTCAACTCACTGCCCTCCCGGAGTGCCGCCGGCATTCATCGCGAGATTGCCGCCATCCATCGGGATCAGAGCTCCGGTGATCCAACTGGAGGAATCCGAGGCGAGGAAGACTGCCAGTCCCCGGATGTCGTCCGGTACGCCCATCCTTCCGCGCGGCAGCCCGCTCAACCACTTCGTCTCCATCGCCGGATTCTCGTCAATCCGCCGGCGCAGATCCGGGTTCATCACCTGCGCCGGAAGGATCGCATTCACCCGCACGCCGCGGCCGGACCATTCCGTACTCAGTTCCCGGGTCATCTGGGCCACGGCGCCCATCGCCATACTATAAGCAATGTGGCCCCGACCCAGCGCGGTGATGCTGGCGAGCGACCCGAGGCTGACGATGGAGCCGCTTCCCGCTGCCAGCATGCGGCGTCCGGCCTCCTGGCAGGCGCAGAAGCGTCCGACGACCAGGTTGTTGAGCGTCTGCACCACCATCTCGAGGGAAATGTCTTCCGGTTTTGCGCGGAGGCCCTCACCGGCGACGTTGCCGAGGAAATCCACGCGCCCATACTCCTGGTCGAGGACGGAAAACAGGCGCCGCACCTCTACGGGCTCCGCCACATCCAGGACGACCGGTACGGCACGCCGGCCCAGTGCGCGGATCTCTGCGGCGGTTTCCGCCATCCCTTCCGCGTTCCGGTCTCCCAGCAGCAGGTCTGCCCCGTGCTCGGCGAGGGCCAGGGACATCGCCCGGCCCATCCCCCGCGCCGCCCCGGTGACCACCGCCACCTTACCCGTCAGATCGAACAGGGACCCCATGCTTTACCTCTCCCGCAGGGGGCAACCACGGGGGGCTGCCCCTACTCCCGCTCCCGCTGCGTGCGCCTTCGGAATTGCCTTCGCTTTCGGCGCCCGGAGTTCCTTCCTTCACGCACGTTCGGCGAGGGAATCCTTCGAGTCGGCGTGACCAAGAAATACCGGGTGCCGCAGGCG
Organism: Actinomycetota bacterium; assembly: GCA_005805375.1. Taxonomy (GTDB): domain Bacteria; phylum Armatimonadota; class SYMT01; order SYMT01; family SYMT01; genus SYMT01. The sequence goes on along the minus strand of SYMT01000080.1, from coordinate 10,787 downwards.
CAGCCATCCGTGGCGTTACCACAAAGGGATACTCTCTTCCGCCGTTTTCGATGAGGCGGGACGTGCGAGGTGGGGCGCTCGATCCGGGGCGGATCCGGCGACTGGGCGCTCGATCCGGGGCGTCTCCGGCGAGACGCGCGAGGTGGGGCGCTCGATCCGGAGGGGATCCCGCGAGAGCGGAGAGGGGGGAGCGCTTGATCCGAAGGGGGTACGGGGACGGAACGCGCAGAGCCGCTCCAGAGACGACTGCGTCACCGCGCCAGTCGCGCCGGACCTCCCCCAGAGACAACGGTGTCACCTCGCCAGTCGCGCCGGAGTCCGAGGCGATAGCCTCGTCCACCCTGTTGAGCGAGCACGTCCTCACAGATCACTACACCACCCTTTGGGCTCGCACTGCGACGCGCGCCCTGGGGCCTTGCATCGGAGCTCTTGGCGGCGGCGAAGTGCCGATAGGGCCGTGGAGATTGTCAGGCGGGACGAGGCTATCGCCTCGGACTGGCAAAACTCGCACGGTGGGCGCTCAGTCTGGGGCGGCTCCGGCGAAACTCGCGAGGTGCGGGACTTGATCTGGGGGCTCTGTGGGAACCAGGCAGAAGAAACTGTCACCACAGCGCTGGCCGGAGGCCGGATGTTGCCGGCGCAGCCGTCCGCGGCGCTACCACAGATGGGATTCTCTCTTTGAGACTCTCCCAGACGATTCCAGGTTGTCGGGGCACCGTCCCCTCGAACCCTGGTTCCTCTTCACTGTACCGAAGCTCCTGACCTCGCGAGAGCCTCGCCCGCCGACCGGCGGGCGAGGCTCTTCGCGGACGGCTTTTCAGGAACCGGCCCCTACATCCGGGGCGGGCCCGCGGGGTCGGCAGGCGCGCTGCTGCCGGCGACGAGTGTCCGTAACTCGTCTGCGGGGCGCACGACGGGCGCGGTGCTGGCGATTTGCACAGGCGCCGCCGGTTTTGTCCGGTACTCGGAGGCTGCCAGGCGGACCACAGCCGCACCCGTGTTCCGATGCGGCACGTAGAGGTGCAGCACTCGATCCCGCGCCAGTTCAGCCAGCCCGGCGACCCCGCCGAGTTCCTCCAGCACCTCTGCGGGCAGCGACAGCCGCACCTGTTCCGGGCGCGTTGCCGCCATCACGCGGCCGTCGGCCCATCGGCGGGACACCACCTGCACGGTCAGCACCCGCTGTCCGGCGTGGTAACCGCGGGGGACCCCATCCACCCGGACTTCCCCGGGAACGGGAGGCTCTCCGGCCTGCCCAACGACCGAAACGGGGCGGGACACCCGCTGTGCCGTTCGCAGCGAGGGCGTCGGGTTGCGCACTCCCCCCGGCCCGTGCAGCTCAAAGTGGAGGTGTGGCCCGGTCGCGTTGGTGCTGTTGCCGACATACCCGATCAGTTGGCCCGCCACGACCCGGTCTCCCGGTCGCAGGTTCGGGGCAAACATGAAGTCTCGTCCGCCGCGGCCGTCGTTCGTTCCCGGGGTGTCGTCGTTCAGATGCGTGCCGAGCACCTGCCAGCCCGTCCACTGTCCTTCTCCCACGATCCAGTACGAGTAAATCTTGAAGCCGAGGCGTCCGGTCATCGAAGCGACGATCGGGGTCATTTTCGGCGCCGGGATGTCTACCCCGGAGTGCCGGTAATACCCACGGTTCTGGTTGTAGCAGGCGCTCCACCGCGACACCCCCACCAGTGGAAATACGAGAGGAACCTGCACCCACTCGAGCGGCAGCGGACGCGGGGCGATCGGCGAAACCGGCGGGAGCGGCGGGCGCGCGTCGGTGCTGTTCGCAGCCGCGCCCGCCGCCGACCAGAATGTTACGAGCGCCACGAGGGCGCTCGCGTGTGCCCCATGCAGCCTCGTCATCTTCGTTGCTCCTCTGGCAGGCTCGCCCTGCCGGCGCCCCTTGCGGGTGCGCGTCCGTTTCCGATGGACAATCCCACCGATGTGTGTACTGAGTCTCGGCACAGTGACCTGCGAGTGGTACCGTGTGGGTCACCCGGTTTCCGTGAGCCCCGCCACACTTCACGCTCAGGTCTACAGTACATGAACCGGAACCAGCCGCGATGGTTGCCCCCGATGCATGTGATCGCAACCTCGTGGGTCGCTGTGGCGTCCCATTGTGTACGTATGAGCTACCCATGCCTTCCTTGCCTCCTCGTCCTGCACTTCCCGAAGGGGATGATTGCTCTGCCTCTCCTGATGGCGGCGCTGCTCTGGGGAGCAGCGCGCGCGGCGCCCGTGCCCGGTGCAGGGCGCAAGGCGGCCGGGGTGAAACGCGATGGGGGTCGGCCGAAGGCGCGAGTCCACCCGCGTCCGCCCCAATCTCGGCCTTCGCCGTCCGGCTTCACGGAGAACCGCAGCACTCCGGCGCCGGGCGAACGCCCGGACCGTACACAGGCGGTGCTGCTCTACGACGCCGCGTCGGAGGAGCAGGCGGCGCTCGCCGCGGTGGCGCGTGAGGTATTTGCCCCCTATGCCGAGCGGATCGAGTTTACGCCGGTGGCTGCCCGGAGTCTCGAAGGATATGAGTTCCGCCGACGGTACCGGCTGGACGCGACGGAGTTGCCGTGCCAGTACGTCGTGCTGCGATCCGGGGGCACGAGCCGGATCGGGAAGCGATTTTCACTGGAGGCCGACGCACCGCTGCGGGAAAATGTGCGCCTGCTGCTGGCTGCGCTCCGTTTGCCCGTTCCTCGTCTGGAGATTCCGGAGCCGGGCGTGCTGCTGACGGTCCCGGCGGATGGGAGCGGTGAGGAGAAGAAACGGCTTCTCTACACCGCCGGTCACCAGGAGATTCTCGCCGGGGCGCGCCGGTTTGACGTGGGGTCCCTCGCGGTCTATCGCGTCCGGTTGCCCGCCGCGCTGCGGCAGGCGGACTTGCTGGGGGAACTCAGCGGCAGTTTTGTGGTCGAGTGGGCAAATCGCGATCGGGGCCCCTGGACTCCGCTGATGGAAAGCGCGCGGTACTTTGGGCCGGCCGATGGGCTGATCCCCGGTCGGGTGCAGCCGGTGGTGGACCTGACGCGCATCATTCGAGACCTTCCCGGGGCGCTTTTCCTGAGAGTGCGGCCGAGCACGCATGGCGCGGGGCGGGCGGAGCTAGTGCGCCTTGAGGTGATTGCGCGCGGGCCGCGGGACGACTCCCGCGAGATGCCCTGGCTTGCAGAGGCGGAGCGCCTGCGCGTCGAGCGAGTGCCGCCGCCCACCGGTCCCGTCGTGCGGACCCAGCAGCTTTCCGGAGAACTGGCCGGTATTCGCACGCTTCAGGAGGCGCTCTCGCCGTACTTCCTGGTGGGAGACGTGACTGTGCCGTTCGGCAGCAAGCTCATCGTGGAGGCCGGCGTCGAGATTCGCGTGCTCGGGCGACAGGGGATTCGCGTGCTGGGAGACCTGGAGTTTCGCGGCAACCCGGCGAAGCCGATCCGAATTGGTCCGCCGCGAGAACAGCAGGCCGATGACTGGGCCGGTATCCGGATCACTCCGCTGCTCGAACGTCCCGCCGGTGCTGCAACGGTGCTGCGTCACACTCGCATCTGGAACGCCGCCCGCGGGTTGGAACTGGCGCGGTTTGTGGGAGAGGTCACCGGCTGCGAGTTTGACAACTGCGCCACCGGAGTACTGCTGCGGGACGGCGGGCAGGCGCGCATCGTTGGGAACCGGTTCTTGCGGTGCCGATCCGCGGTGGTCGTGGCCGGCGGAGCGGGACGCGTGAACAGCAACGTGTTTCGGGCCTCCCACGTGGCGCTCGATGTCATCCGGCTCCCGGACGGCGAAGCATTCGAGTTCGCCGGCAATACCGTGCTGGACAGTCAAATTGCAGCCGTCGCTTATCGAAAGGATCCCTCTCGCATGGCGGCGCCGCTGGCCCTTCCCGGCAACTACTGGGGTGAGGTGCCCGTGGACCGGCTTGTCTCCCCGGAGCCTGCCGCGCCCGTGCTCTTCGACCCGCGCCTCACCACCCCCGTCGTGAAGGAATAGGCTCTACCACTCGGTGAGTGCGGATCAGTCGGTGTTCACCGCGAACTGTCGCTCGCCCCGGTCACGGCGCATGGTCTCCCAGGTGCGTCTGAATTCGCCCGACGAGAGACGCACCGGTCCCAGATCCGGATCCAGCGCGTGACCGGAAAGTACCTGCACGCGGCGCTGCAGGCGGATCAGGGTCTGCTGCTCGGGTGCGAGATCCCAGGCCAACGTAACGCCGCGGTGGTCGGTAGCCAGGAGTTTCGTGCCGTCCGTGCTGAAGCCGGCGTCCCGGAGTGGGGAGCCGGAGCCGAGCAGCGGGGTCACGGGTTCGCCGGTGGTGGTGTCCCACACTCGCACGCGCCCGTCTCGGAGGCGGGCGAGCAAGTAGCGTCCGTCGCCGGGGGAGAACCGGACGGACACCACCCACGTCGGATGCGCCAGCGGCGGCGTGAGCGCCACACCCCCGGCAGAGGTCCATACCCGAGCCGTCTGATCCTGACTGGCGGTGGCCACGCGCTGTAGATCGGGACTGAAGGCCGCGCTCAGGACATCCCCATCGTGCTGAAGGGGTGATTCCCCCCGGCCGCTGCGCCAGACGCGAGCCGTGTTGTCCTCGCTGGTGCTCACCAGGAGCCGCCCTCCGTCCGCGGCGAGGACGGGGGCCGTGAGCCGATAGCGATGCCGGACGAAAGGCGGGGGGGTTGTGAGAGGCGTCGCCGTCGCGGGAGCCTGCGGAGTGTGCTCGGCAGGCTCCGCACCGCCATCGTTCAACCGCCAGAGCCGGATGAATCCGCGTTCGGTCACACTCAGTAACGACCGGCCATCGGGGGAAAGGTGGGCTCTGCGGACGCTGGAGAGATGATGCAGCGGCGCGGATTGATATCCGGCGGCCGCGAGGGTCCAGACCCGGGCGGTGGTGTCTTCGCTGGCGGTGATGATCCGGTCACTGGCCTCCCCGAATTCCGCGCGCCAGATATTATCCCGGTGGGGGAGTGGCTCGTGGGCGCTCTTCCACGTAGCGGCGTCCCAGATCCACACCTTTCCTTCCTCACCGGCGCACAGAAAAAGATGCCCGTCGGGGCAGAACTGCGCGCTGCGGATTGTGGATGCTGTCTTCAGCAGCACCCGCCCCGACCGGCGGCGCCGGCCGGGATCCCAGACTTCAACGCGCAGGTCCGGGTCCTGAAACAGTGCGGCCACCCGCTTCCCATCCGGGCTGAGCGCGATGGTCCCGGTGGACATCGGCCCCGGCGACAGCCAGTGGGCGCCTGTGGTCAGCTCCCAGACTTCGATTCGATTGCCGGCTGCTTCTCGCAGGGCCATGTGGCCGTCCTGGTTCACCTGGAGGAAGTGTGGATCTGCCGGGAATGCCCGATCCCCGAGGCGGGCGCCGCTGCAGGTGTCCCAGAGCGCCACGCGCCATCCGGCCGCGTTTGTCGTGAGGATGGCCTGTGAGTCCCCGCTGAACAAAACCTGATGGAAAGGGACATCCAATCCCGGCGGCATCGGCAGTGCCCGCCCGAAGGCGTCACACCGGCGGAGCCGGAGTTGCTGCGCCTCGCCCGTGACCATCCAGAGCACGCCGTCCGGGCCGAAGCGGGCCTGCTGTACCGGGCGATTCGTCAATGTGCCGGGCAGCGGCACGTTTCGGGCACTGCGTGTATCCCACACCTCGATCCTTCCCTGCGACACCAGCGCCAGGCGCGCGCTGTCAGGGCTGAACTCGCCGACCACGTCGGGCGTGTCCCTGAAATCCACCCGGGCGAGCGCCGGGGCGCGACCGAAGACAGATCCCAGGCGGATGCGGTGCGCTTTTTCCCGGCCTGCATCCCCCTGCTCCAGATTGAGCGCTTCCACCAACCAGAGGAGCCCGGCGGGGGCGTCTCCCGCGTCCACGAGACGCATTCCGCGCTCGACGCACAGGTGGGCCAGTCGCTGGCGTGACTGTACGCGCAGCGAGTTTGCTTCCCACCGGCGAGCCTCGGCGAAGACTCCGAGCCCCAGCGAGACGATGAGCGCCGCAGTGACTCCCGCCAGGGTCCAACGCTGGCGCCGCCCCGAGTCCTTGCGGCCGGCAAGCACATATTCGGTCTGGAGCGCCGTCGGCTGGGCAGAGACCTGTCCCGCGGCGGTTGCGGCCAGCCAGTGTTCCGCCGCCTGGAGGTCCTTCCCGCGGAGAGCGAAGCTCGGGTCCCGCCGGTGCTGCTCCCACTCCGTCGCGCGCAACAGCAACCGCGTGTGCGTCCGTGTCGCCTCCAGGTCTGTCTCCAGAGCACGGATGAGTCGCTCAATCCCCCCATCCAGAGCGTCCGCTTCGCGCAGAAAGATCCAGTTGAGTGCTGCCAGGTCGGCGGGGACGGTGTCCGGCGCTACGTCCCGCACCACGACCGGGATCAGCCGTTTCCGACTGCGGACGGCATGCTCGATTTCCAGAAGGCACACCTCGGAAGCCACCGAGTCTGGGCTGAGCATGAACAGAAAGGTGTGCGCCGCCTCGATCCCGCTCCGAATCTCCGCCAGCCACTCCGCCGATGGCGGGATATTATGCCAGTCCACCCAGGTTTCGCAGCCGCGCTCCACCAGGGCAGCATGAATCCGCTGGACGAACTCCTTGTCTTTGCGCGCGTAGGAAAGGAAGGCATCGGTCACAGGAGAACCTCTCCGGGGATGGATCGAGACACACGTTCTCCACAGCCCGGGCTCACATCTTCCAGTATGGCGCCTGCGGCTGTGGTGCAGAGGGGGAACCGGTGGTACTGCAGGAAGGAAGCTGAGCGGTGCGGGAGGAACACCCCGTTGTCGGGTCGGCGTATACCTGACCCAGTCGGGACGGCCCCTTCGGAACCGGGCGTTCCGGAATCTTACAACAGGAATCCACTCGATGCGAACGAAACTGGCGCGTTGGGCCGCAGCCGGCGCGATTGCCGGCGGTCTGCTCGTTGGTCTCCCGGTGGGCGCGGGCGCGCAGGGGAAGGCGATGCAACTCTTTAACGGCAAGGATCTCACGAATTTCTATACCTGGCTGGTGGACTCCCACCGGGAGGATCCGCACCGCGTCTTCAGCGTGGTGGATGCGGTGGACGGCGCGCCGGCGATCCGCGTGAGCGGGCAGCACTACGGGGCGTTCATCACGCGGGAGGAGTACAGCAACTACCACCTCGTGGCCGAGTACCGGTGGGGACCGGCCACCTGGGGCGGGCGCAAGGACAGGACCCGGGACAGCGGCATTCTGCTCCACTGCCAGGGACGGGACGGAAACACCGGAAAAGACTTCAACGGGCCCTGGATGATGTCCCAGGAGTGCCAGATCATCGAAGGGGGCACCGGCGATTTCATCGTGGTCGGGGGCCACGATGAGAGCGGCAACCGGATGACCCCGAAACTCACGGCCACTGTCTCCAAGGACCGGGACGGGGAGTGGATCTACGACCCGAAGGGCGAGGAACGTGAGTTCGCCGGCGGGCGGATCAACTGGTTCGGGCGCGATCCGGACTGGGCGGACCGGATCGGGTTCCGGGGCAAGCAGGATGTGGAGAGCCCGTTTTCGCAGTGGACCCGGGTGGAAGTGATCTGCGACGGAGACAAGATCACCAACATCGTCAATGGGACGGTCGTCAACAAGGGCATTCGTTCCAGTCTTACCCGCGGCAAGATCATCTTCCAGTCGGAAGGAGCGGAGATCTTCTTCCGCAAAGTGGAACTCACCCCGCTGCGGTGAGCGGAGGGCGCCGGGCACCCGGGCGCCTCACTGCCCGGCACAGCTCTCGTGCGTGAGGACGAGAGCTGTGCCGCCCCGATGTGTCCCTGGATCGTGCTGAGTGCGTCCGGATTGCCCTGGATGGCCGGACTTGCCCGGGAAGGGCCGGCGACCGGAACCGGCGCCGCGGACCGGAGCCCCACACCTGCTTTGCAGGAACGGCTCGATCAGGCGGTGGATGCCGGGGACGCAGGGCGAAACGAAGCTGCTCCGGCCGTCGCCCAGGAAACCCTCCATCCCGCCGCCAGGCAGGACCGCATCGGCGGGTGAGAGGAGTATAGCGGGCCGGCTTCTGCTTTGACTGCGCTGGGCCGCCGGTGAGAGGTCCGGTCTGCGTCGCGGAACTCCCGGGCGGCGGCCGAGCCCCCGGGGCGATCTCCCGGGCCGGGGAGAGGCGCCGCTCTCGACACTGGACCGGCCGGCGTGGGGGCTGCCGGAGTTGCTGGGCGGGCCGGGCCCCGCTGGAGCGAACGCCGGCCATCCGGCTGCGCCTGGTTCCGGGCAGCCCGGCGCCGGTCGCCGGTTCCCTCAACCCCGTGTTTCCCACGAGCGATCAGGGCCGCTCTGCCGGGGCGTGCGTGCTCCGGGATCGCTTTGCTCCCCAACCCACGGATCTCGCCCACAGTCTCGACAACCAGCGCCTGCTCGCACCACTCCGCGGCGTCCGTGCGAGGCGAAAGCAGAAGCGCTGCGGAGTGAGATGGTCGAGGTGCAAAAAGTGAAGGAGTGGGCCGATCCCTATCGCCGGGCGGGATTTGCTCACGTGGGGGACCCGGAGAACGGTGGGTTGCGTCCCCGAGCGGGATTGTGTACGCGCGAGAGTAACCGCAGCCCGTGGAACCGCGTCATAATCAGGGAATGGGTGCGGACTCGGGAGCGGGGGGACGCAAGAGAATGGCAATGATCGAAGATGCGGCGGTCCTTCAGGGCGCGGTTGGGTGGCTGCAGGCCCGTATCCGTCTGCTGGTTGCCCAGCAGTGGATGTGCCTGGGGCTCGCAGCGGCAGCAATGGTGGGGCTGCTGCTTGTGGCGGTTACCCGCTTTCGGTGGTGGACGGATGCGGTGGACTACGCCGGCTTCGTTCTGTTGGGCGGGGCGGTGCTCGGCGCTCTGCTCGGATGGACGCGGAAGATAACGCCGCTGGTAGCAGCGCAGGTGGCCGATGAGCGCGCCGGACTGAAGGAGCGCCTCTCCACCGCGATCGAACTGACCCGAAGCGGAACGCACAGCGAGATGGCCGTGGAGCAGTTGCGGGATGCTGCGCATCACGCGGCAGGCCTCCGGATCTCCGCGGTGCTGCCGTGGCGCGTTCCGTCCCAGTGGCGCTGGGCGGCAGCGGGCTGCGTCGTGCTCGCTGCGGCGCTGTTCTTGCCCGATCTCCCTCTGTTCCAGAGCGCGCAGACGCGTCTGGAGCGGGAAGCGATGAAGGCTCAGGGCGCGCGGCTGCACGAAGTCGCGAAGGTGGTGGAGAAGAAGGCAGCCGAGCAAAAGAAAAAGGGAGAGGACAAGAATAGCGCCATTCTCCATCGTATTGCCCGGAACATGCGCCAGTTGGGCCGCGATATGGACCGCGGACGAGTGGCCAGGAAAAACGCGCTCCTGCAGATGAATGATCTGCAGAAAGACCTGAAGCAAGAACAGCAGAAGCCCGGGGCCGGCCCCTCTCCCAAAAGTATGGAGCAGGTGGTGCGGGACCTTCAGGCAAAGGCGCAGCAGGCGGGGCAGCGCGGCAACCCCGAAGGGTCCAAGGCGCTGGCGCAGATGGCCGACGCAATGCAGAACAAGGATTTCGAGGCCGCCAAGAAACAGTTGGAAGAATTGGCGAAAAAGATCCAGTCGGGCCAGATGACCGGCGAGGACGCGGCCCGCGCCGCGGACGCCCTGAAGCAGATGTCCGAAGCGACTGCCGGGTCCGGACTCGATCCGGCCTCCAAGGACATGAAGGAAGCCGCCAAGAAGCTTGCCGAGGCGGCGAAGGTGGCCCAGCAGTTCCAGCAACAGCTCCAGCAGGCGAAGTCCGACGCCGAGCGACAGCAAGTGCAGCAGGCGATGCAGCAAGCAGTGAGCCAGGCGATGGCGCAGGCGGGTGAGCAGACGCAGAAGGCGGCCGGAACGTGAGGGTCCTGTGGAAAAGGTCAGCAGTCTGCTGACCAACTGAAGCAGCTTTCGCAGGCGCTGCAGTCGGCACAGGAATCCATGCAGCAGGCCGGCCAGCAGATGGCCCAGGGCCAGGGCCAGGGAAAGAGCCAGGACGACGCTTCGGACGAGGCGATGGGGCAGGGATTCAGCAGCGGACAGTCCGGCGGGCAGAGCGGATCCCAGTCCGCCGGTCAGAACGGCCAGGGCCAGAGCGGCCAAGGCCAGAGCGGCGGGAACGGCGGAAAGAGTGGCCAGGGAGGCCAACCGGCTTCCGGTTCGGGCGCAGGGATGGGTGGGCCGGGCCGGGGCGCCGGGGGGCGGGCCGGCCCGCAGCAACCGCTGGCCGGCGTCAAGAAGGACACGTATGTTCCCGGGATGGTGGATCCGCGCGGGAAGAAGCTGTCCCGCAGTTTCATGGGCACACCTGATCCAACTCAGGATCGGGCCGCGTATTACCAGGTCGTACCTGAGCGCATCCGCGCCGCAGAAGCCTCGCTCAACCGCGAGGAGATCCCGACCAGCTATCGCAAGCAGGTGCGCGACTACTTCGAGGCGATTCAACCGCGATGAGTGACCCTGGATCCGGCGCCGCCGGCGTCTCGTCCGCGACGGCGGCGCGGGCATCCGAATTCATGGGGCGCTACCAGCGTCTCCGCGAAGAGATCGCCAAGGTCATCGTGGGGCAGGAAAAGGTAGTGGAGAGCGTGCTGGTGGCAATGCTGGCCGGCGGGCACGCGCTGCTGGAGGGGGTGCCCGGCCTCGGCAAGACCCTGCTGGTGCGCGCGCTGGCGCGCTGCTTTGGCGGCGAGTTCGCACGTATCCAGTTCACCCCGGATCTGATGCCCAGCGATGTCACTGGCCATGCCGTGTACGACATGCAGAGCGAACAGTTCAAGCTGCGCAAGGGCCCGGTGTTCACCAACCTGCT
>SYMT01000079.1 GCA_005805375.1 Actinomycetota bacterium | reverse complement strand
GGTCATCTCGACCAGCCCCAGCGGACTGATGTGCGCCACCTTGGTGCGGGTCCGGTCGCGCCGGAATGCAGTCTCCAGCGCCCGCATCACCAGTTGGCGATCCCGGCTGGATGCCATGTCAATGAAGTCCAGCACGATCATGCCGCCAATGTCACGGAGCCGGAGCTGGCGGGCGATTTCGTCCACCGCGTCCAGATTGGTGCGCAGGATCGTCTCCGCCAGGCTGCTCGTACCGACGAACTTGCCGGTGTTCACGTCAATCGTCGTGAGCGCTTCGGTGGTGTCAATCAGGAGGTAGGCGCCGTTCTTCATCCAGACCTTGCGGCGGAGCAGCCGTTCGATCTCTTCCTCGACGTTGTAGCGGGCGAAGAGCGGCTCCGGCTCATCATAGAGCACCACGCGGTCCGCCAGATCCGGCGCGAGCTGATTGAGCGTCTCGACGATCTTCTCGTGCTCCTCGGCCGAGTCGACGACCAGGCGATCCGTGTCGGAGCCGAAAAGGTCCCGGATCGTCTTCAGGATCAGGCCGAGATCCTTCTGGAGCACGCAGGGCCCCGCCTGCCTCCGGTTCTTGTCCGAGACGGCGCGCCAGGTACTCACGAGGTAGTCCAGATCCTGGCGCAGGTCCTCTTCGGTGCGGCCCTCGGCTTCGGTGCGCACGATCAGCCCGAAGCCGCGCGGCTGCAATTCATCGGCGATCCGCCGCAGCCGCTCCCGCTCGCGCGCATCCTCGATTTTGCGTGAGACCCCCTGGTGATCGCCTTCCGGCATCAGTACCAGATAGCGCCCCGGAATCGAAATCCGAGTGGAGACCCGGGCGCCCTTCGTACCGTGCGGTCCCTTCACCACCTGGAGCATGAGTTCCTGGCCCGGCTTCACCAGATCCCGGATGCGCACGTCGCGGCTCGTGCGGCGGGCGGGAGACTCCGCACCGGAATTGCGGGAACGGGGGGCATCGAACAGGATGTCGCCCACATACAGGAAAGCGTTCCGGTCCAGCCCGATATCTACAAACGCGCAGTCCATGCCGGCCAGGACGTTCACCACCCGGCCCTTATAAACGCCGCCGACCACCCGTTCCTCGCGCTCGACGTGCAGTTCGACCAGACGGCCCTGCTCCAGCACGGCGATGCGCGTCTCCCGATCGTCCACATTGATCAGGATCTCTTTGTACTCGCGGTCGTCGGAAATCTCGCGCTCCCGCGGCTCCGGATCGAACCGCTCGACGCGCTCCACATCCACGGGCGATCGGTCCCCCCGGTCGCGATCCCCCCGGTCCCGATCCCGGCGGCGACGTCCGTCCCGATCGGAACGGAACGCCTCCTCAGGCGCCGGGCTCAGAATCTCGACCGAGGGCTCCGGTTCCGCCCGCGCGATGACGACAGGCGGCGCTTCCTCCACGGCGGGTACTTCTTCCGCCCGTGTCCGATCCCGCTCGCGTCCACGGCCTCGACGGCGGCGGCGGCGGCCGTCGTCTGCCTGCGCTCCATCCTCAGCCGGCGCGTCGGGAACTGCAGCTACCGGTTCCAGACCCGTGTCGTCGGGCGCCTCAAGGAGGGCCTCGGCCACCAGCACGTAGTCCGGGAGCACCGGCGCGGCCTGCGTGGGCGGGGCAGGAACTGCAGCTCCCAAACCCGCAGCCCCTTGCGGTTCCGCCAGCAGAGCGAGTTCCGCCAGCAGAGAGGTTTCCGCCAGGGCCTGCTCTCGATTGCGCCGGGATCGGCCCCGGTCACGCCGACCCCGGGGCGGAGGCGCTTCCTCATCGGCGCGCAACTCCTCCAGCAATTCCGGCGTGACGGACAGGAGAGGGCTCGTCACCGTCACCTGGTCCGCTGCCAGGGCCTCGAAGAGAAGGTCCGGCGTTTGCTCCAGCAGCGCCTCCGGCACCACCACCGGCCCGGTTCCGGCCGGCGTCGGCGCCACCCGCGACGCCACGGCGACGACAGGGGGATCCGCCTCAAAGAGCTCACGCCCCTGTGGCTCCGCCGGCAAACGCAGGGAGGGGGATCGGGCGCGGTCTGTGCGCTCGGCCAGTTCGAGGAGAAGCCGCTCTGCATCCAGTTCCGGCACGGATGTTTCCCCGCTCCCGGGTCCCGGGTCCCGGAGCAGCGCTTCCAACGGGTTTCTGTACTCCTGCGCCACCGCAGGCCCCGAAACATCGTCGCGTCGCCGCAACCCGGGCGCAAGTTCCGTCTCTCCCACGGGCTCGACAGCCAGGCCGGTGAACGCTTCCCCGGGGATAGTGTCTGCTGTCGGGACACCCACGAACACCGCCTCCGCGATTTCCAACGGCCCAAACCCCGCCGGATCCGGACCGGCGCCGGCGCCCGTCGGCGCCGTCCCACCGCTGGCGCCGACGGGCGTGACGGCACGCGCGACGGCTAGTGCTTCGAATGCATTCGATACCGACGCCTCGCGGACCGGGTATGTCGGGAGCACGGGGACCGCGCTCGGCGGCGCACCCGGAACAGCCGGAGGCGCCGCGAACTCCGCCGCCGGCGGTTCGTCCGGAATGGTCGTCACGGGAGGCGCGATGGAGGCGTCGGGCGCACCTGTGGCCCCCGCTGCCGCCATCTCGACGGAGGAGATCTCTACCCGCACCCCCATTTCCGGGGCGAATGCCGCCGCCGGGGAATCCGGAGTCCCCTCGCCTACCGGTTCGGGGCCGCCGGATTCCCCGGCGGCGGTCGCTGCCTCTGACTTTCGCCGGCGGGGCTTGCGGGCCCTCGGGCGTACTTCCGGCAGCGTCACTTCCGCCGGTGGCTCGGACACACCTGCGTCTACCGGCTGTGCCGTGCCATGCGCCTCCACCAGTGCAGCGCCAACGGCCTGCGCCTCACCGGCCGCAACATCCTTGTCTGCCGCGCGCGCCCGCGGTCGTCGTGCCCGGGGGGCACGGGGTCGGGCCGCCGGCGCACGATCGTCTGCATCGCCGGGGGTCGGCGATGAACTTTCCGGGGCGAGGTCGTTGACCTCGCCCGCTATTCCTGATTCTTCCATCCGAAGCCCTCTGGTATTCCGCCGGGAGCGGAAGACCGGGGGCGTGGGCACAACACCCGCCGGCAGCGACCCCGGTCAGGGGGTGCTTCTGCCGGGGGAATCACAATCGTGGTCGGGCCGCCACCCGGGGGGACCGCCAGGAATGACGGCACTGCGGGGGAAGGCGGCGAGCGAACGCCCGCCCCATCCCGCTCTGGGGGAAAGCCGCCGGGCCGGGCACGAGAACAGATGGGCGCACGTTCGAGAAGACTGCCTCCGGGGGAACCCCCTCCGGCAAATGTCTCCCGATGCCGCGCCGCACTCCGCCCACCGGGCTTCGAGACGCTCGAAGCCGGCCTCTACTTGTGCCGCCCTCACCACAATTTGAGCCTCACGCGGTGCTGCAGCACAGCACCCGTCCTGCCAGGTCTTCCGACTTCGGCTCACTCAATCTCTGTACCCGGTTCCTGTTCGCACCACAGGCGTGTTCGATGGAGCTGCGTGATCCGCAGGCCGGGAAGGCCCTGCTCCAGTTTCGCGATCACGTCGCGAATTCGTACGCCTGCACGCTCACCTACCGGGAGTGTGATCTGCAGTATCCAGGCGCCCGCCCGTTCCAGTAGCGCGCTTGAGCGCGCTTCCGGAAGACCGGGCCCCTGTTCGAGAAACTCACGGACCGCACCGATCTCCGCATCTCCCCCGAGGGTGAGTGCGTAGTCCGCGGCGCGGACCTGGATGCAGGCGTTTCGCTTTTGCAGCGGCAGCGGCCAGACATCCAGAATTCGGATGCCCGGCGGCAACTGCGCCCGCAGCGCGTCCATCGCCTGTTGGAGCCCATCTGCGCTCAGGTCGCTCGCCAGATCCAACTGGCAGAGTTCCCACTCGCTCGTCGCGCCCAGTGTGAGCGCCGAGGCGAACGCCAACCGAGACCGGGGATTGAAGCCCTGGGAGTAGGCAATGGGGAACTTCGCGCGGCGAATCGCACGCTCGAACAACCGCATCAGATCCAGATGGCCCACGAAGCGGACGTGATCCTCTTTGGTGAACCGTAGGAGAACCCGCTCCACGACGGCGATAACCCCCGAGCCGCCGGAATGCGACGGCTCCGTTTCTTGTGAGTCAGTATGGGCTAAGAAGGTTCCGTTTTCAAGTATTGGGGTTCGCGGGATGGTCCGCGCACTATGCCGCCAGGACCGGGAGAAAGATCTTCGGCCCCTTGGCGTCGCCGCCGATCTCGCCGGTGGCCCGCACGATGTCCACATTCAGGTCCCAGCACGCCGCGCAACCAAAGCACTGGCTCGTCTTGCAGTCCTCGACGATGCGCGGAACCGGCTTGCGCGCCTTCCGGTCTTCCACCACCAGGAACCGCTTGGTCACGCCACAGTCCACATGGTCCCAGGGCAGGCCCTCGTCATACGGACGCTCCCGGTTGGCGTACCAGTGCGAATCCACCCCTTCCGCTTCGCAGGCGCGCGCCCAGAGGTCCGGCTGATGGTGCTCATCCCATCCGTCAAAGCGTCCCCCCTCGTTCCAGACCCGCCGGATCACGCGGGACAGGCGGCGGTCCCCCCGGGAGAGTAGTCCCTCACAGAAGCTGGTCGCGGCATCGTGCAGGCTCAGCTTGATGCCGCGCGCGTCCCGGCAGGCATCGCGCAGGAGCTGCTGCTTGCGCCGGATCTCCTCCAGCGTGTCCTGCCCATGCCATTGGAACGGGGTATGCGGCTTCGGCACGAACGTAGACACGCCCACGTTGATCTCGGCATGGACGCCCTTCCGCTTGCCGATCGCGAGCACTTCCCGCGCCAATCGCGCGATTCCCAGCACATCTTCGTCCGTCTCGGTGGGGAGGCCGATCATGAAGTACAGCTTGATGCGCTTCCAGCCCTTTTCAAACGCCGCTGCCGCCGACGTGAAGAGGTCCTCTTCCGTAACCGTCTTGCTCACCACATCCCTCATCCGCTGGGTGCCTGCCTCCGGGGCAAACGTGAGCCCGCTCTTGCGCACCTCCTGCACCCGATCCGCGAGATTCACGGAGAACGCATCCACCCGCAGCGACGAGAGCGACAGGCTGATCCGCTGGTCGCGATGCTCACTCAGGAGGTCTTCAGTCAACTCGGGCAGCCGGGTGTAGTCTGCGGTGGAGAGAGACATCAATGAGATTTCGTCACAGCCCGTGCTTTCCACCATCTCCCGCGCAATCTGCGCCAGGCTTTCGCGCGAACGCTCCCGCACCGGCCGCGTGATCATCCCGGCCTGGCAGAAGCGGCAGC
>SYMT01000078.1 GCA_005805375.1 Actinomycetota bacterium | reverse complement strand
GGCGAGATTGTGGAAGCGCTCGGCCAGTCGCTCCGGCGCCAGTACCGGCACCAGGAGGCAGAACTCATCACCGCCGTACCGCCCCATCAGGTCTCCGGGCCGGGCGGCCCTGCTCAGAATCTGCACCGCCTGGCACAGAACCTGGTCTCCCACCAGGTGCCCGAGCGTATCGTTGATGGACTTGAAATTGTCCACGTCAATCATCGCGAACACGCAGGGAGTGGGGGATTGCAGGGAGGTTTCCATCTGGTTGACGAAACTGCCCCGGTTGTAGACGCCCGTCAGTGCATCGCGCAGAGCCTCGTGGCGGGCACTGACCAGCGCAGCCTCCAGTTGATGCACCTTGGCCACGAGCGCCGCCGCCCGTTCCTCGTCTGCCTTCCCCTTTTGCTCCACCAACGTACCGGCGCGGTCAATCTCTTGTTCCAACCGGGCACGTACCTGACGCAGGTCGTCCAGGCGGACCAGGTTCCCCATCCGTTCGTGGACACCCTTGAGATTCTGCTGGAACTGCTTGTCGGACTGCCCGCCCGACTTCTGGTGGTC
Organism: Actinomycetota bacterium; assembly: GCA_005805375.1. GTDB lineage: Bacteria > Armatimonadota > SYMT01 > SYMT01 > SYMT01 > SYMT01. Next base: position 4,088 of record SYMT01000078.1, on the reverse strand, counting down.
CTGGTACACGGACAGCAGGCGCCAGAGCTCATCTTCCCGCTCGGACAGGTAACGACGCTGGAGTTGCCCGAACGCACTCAGCGAGTCGGCCACCCACCGGCGGTGCTCCTCCAGATCCGCGGGATCGGCTTCCGGGGTAATGTGAGCGGCCGTACTGCGAATGCGATGCAGGAACGCCGGCACGTCCAGATCCGGAGTCGACAGCACAAAATGCTCAATGCTGCGCAGCAACTCGCGTGCCAGCGCCATGGCGAGGCCGCACACCTTCGCATCTCCCGGAGTCGGGGGCGGTGTCGGCGGCGCCTGCCCACTCCGTGCCGCCGCAGGTTGCCCCGCGGGCACCCGTGTCCCGTCAGAAGCAGGCTTCCGACCCAGTCCCATTAGAAGGCGAGTTGGCATTCGAAACGCAAGAGGATGCAGTGAGATGGCGGCGAGGGTGCCCCTACCATTCTCGTCGTTTTCGGTCTGCTCTAGAGGGCCGATCCGAAGGAAAACGAGGGACGCGCACGGGAATTCGATGGGAGGTGCGTTCCGGCCGCCGGGTGGAAGAGCGAATCAGGCACGGGCCGGGAAAGACGAAACTCCAGGTGGAAACCCGCATCTCAAGAACCTCGGGGGATTAGCGAATGCGACACATACTTCCGAATGGATGCCGGCCGGAGGACCATCCCCGGACGGGGCGCCGCGGGATACTCCAGGCCGGGGCCTTGGGATTGCTGGGAACAGGGCTGGCAGATCTGTTGCGGCTGGAGGCACAGGCCGCCGGCGGCCGGAACACCAGCCGGGGACCCGCGCGCGCGGTGATCTTCCTGTTTCAGGGCGGAGGACCCTCTCAGCACGAGACGTGGGACCCGAAGCCGGATGCGCCGGAAAACGTGCGCGGGGAATATCGCCCGATCTCGACGGCTGTGGACGGACTGCGCATCTGCGAATACCTTCCGCAGCTTGCCCGGCGGGCCCGCAAGTACTCGATTGTGCGGACCATGCATCACCCATCCGATCCGCGGTATCGCAACGAGCACTCCGCCGCGCAGTACCTCCTGCAAACCGGTACCCTGGCTCTTCCCCCCGGCGAAACGACCAGCACGATCGGACTGCCGAAACCCGGACGGATCGAATGGCCGTCCCTCGGCTCGCTCATTTCCTACGCAGCGCCGAGTGATACTCGGGGCGGACTTCCCCCGTCCATCCTGCTGCCCCGCGGCGGCGGCGATGGACCCGGGCAGCGCGCCGGGATGCTCGGGGCCCGCTACCAGACTTGGGCAGTGAACGTCGCGCCGCAGTGCAACGCCCCGGATGCCGCGGGATCGTGCCCGACCTGCTTCAGCCACGACCAGCCGGATGATCCTGCACGCCAACCCGGCAAGGGGCCGAAGGCGTGGTGGGACAATTCGAGCTGCCGGAATGCCGAGTTCCGGCTGCCGGATCTCGGCTGGCCGGCGGGTCTCACCGTGTCGCGATTGGAGAACCGCCGGGCGCTCCTCGATCGGGTTGAGCAGGCGCGTCGTCACCTGGACGAGGGAGGCGCCGCGCGGGACCTGGACGTCTATCGGCGCCAGGCGATGGAACTATTGCTCTCCCAGAACGGCAGAGAAAACCCGTTCGACCTTTCGCGGGAGCCGGATCGAGTTCGCGAGCGCTACGGGCGAGAGGAATGGGGCAACGCGTTTCTGGTGGCCCGCCGCTTGGTGGAAGCGGGAGTGCGGATGGTACAGGTCAACATGCGCGGCTGGGACACGCACCAGAACGCCTTCCGCGATCTCAAGGGAAAGCTCCTGCCCTCCATTGACCACTGCTTGAGCGGACTGCTCGACGACCTGGAGGAGCGCGGTCTCCTGGACGAGGTAGTGGTGGTGATGGGTGGGGAAATGGGCCGCACCCCGGTCGTCTCGCCCATCACGCCGAACGGATTGAATGCGGCCGGGGTGCCGTTCACCCCCGGTAGACACCACTGGGGCGACGTGTTCCCCTTCTTCTTTGCGGGCGCAGGGATCGCACCCGGACAGGTAATCGGGCGAACCGATCCCACCGGAGGGTTTCCCGATTCCGAGGCGTACACCCCGGCCGATCTCACCGCCACGCTCTTCCATCTGCTGGGAGTCGGGCCGGACCGCGAGTTCTTCGACGCGGAAGGCCGCGCCTATCGCCTGCGGCAGGGCACGCCGATCCAGGGTCTGGTGCGGGGGGCCTGAGCGGCAATGCCGGACTTTGTGGACTTTCGGAACCGGGCTTTCTCGTGCCGAATCGGCGGCAACGCGGCGCACGAAACACACCGTGCCGGATACAACGGGGTCTGGAGTCTCGCGCCGAAGGGAGAGAGCACGAGCCTGTTCGTGCCGGAGGTGGCCGGGCTCAACCTGGAACACTACTTCGACGGCTGGCACAACGGCACCCGGGATATCTTCTTTGAGCCCAGGGTTGCGCCGATGGAAGTCGAACCGCGCGGCGAGCGATCCGTCCTGCTGCGCCAGGCGCCCACACCATTCTGGGGCGTGGAGAGCGAGACGCTCTTCACGGTGCGGGAACCGAATATCATTGACCTCGAGTTTCGGTGTACTCCCCGGCGTGCCGTTTTCAACAACGGAGTCATGGGCGTCTTCTGGGCAAGCTACATCAACCGTCCCACCGACAATCCCATTCATTTCTTCGGCCGCGGAGCGGACGGTAGTGAGGGCTGGCAGACCTTCGCGAGTGTCCGCCACGGAGCGGAGAGTTCGGTGCGGAGCCGGGGTGATGCGGTGACTTTGCAGATCGCCGAGTCCCAGCAGGATAAACTCTTCAGCTCCGTCACTCCGATTCGCTGGCTCCGTCCGTACTACTACGGACGCTGGCGGGATCAGGTATACGTGGTGATGTTCCGCACGCGGGAATTGCTGCGCTTTGCCATGTCGCCCAGCGGCGGCGGCCAGGGCAATCCGGCCTGGGACTTCCAGATCCTCGTGCCTGGGGTCGTCCCCGACCAGGAGTACCGAATCGAGGCCCGGTGCGTGGTGGACCGCTGGCAGGGGCAGGAGTGGGTGGAGCAGCAGGTAGAAGCGTGGCGCTGACGGCCACCAAAGTGTGTGTCCCCGGGATCGTCATCGTTCTTCGTGGCTCCCTCGCGAGGGCCATTCCTTTGGAGGCTCCCTGAAAGATGCCGGTAATCGGACGACGAGAGGTTCTTCGGCGCGGGTGCCTGGCCGGAGTGGCGGCCGGCGGCTGGGGCATGCCGGCTGTGGTTACCGCACAGGAAGCGTCGCCGTCGGTGCGCTGGGGCGTGCAGAGCGGCGACGTGGAGGCGGACCGGGGGATGGTCTGGAGCCGCACGGATCGGCCGGCGCGCCTCCTCGTCGAGTGGTCTCTGTCGGACGCGTTCACCGACGTGCATCGGCTGGCGCCGGTGGCCGCACTGGAGTTGAGCGGCTTCACCGCACGCATGGACCTGCGGGAGTTGCCCGCCGACACCCGGATCTTCTACCGGATCCGCTTTCAGGATCTGGCGGATCTCCGGCGCCTCAGCGAACCGGTAACGGGAAGTTTTCGCACGGCGCCCAATTCGCGGCGGGGTCGGGCGAGCCGAGGAATTTCCTTCGCCTGGTCTGGTGACATGGTGGGCCAGGGTTGGGGCATCAACACCGAAATCGGCGGCGTGCGGATCTTCGAGACGATGCGTCGCGCGGAGCCGGATTTCTTCATTCATTCCGGCGACTGCATCTACGCCGACAATCCGCTGCAACCTGAGGTGCGCCTGGAGGACGGCCGCGTCTGGAAGAACTTGATGACGCCCGAGAAGGCCAAAGTCGCCGAAACTCTGGCCGAGTTCCGCGGGTGCTATGCCTACAACCTGCACGACGAAAACGTTCGCCGGTTCAACGCTCACGTCCCCATCGCGGCTCAGTGGGATGACCACGAGACTTGCAATAACTGGTATCCGGGCCGCACCATGGACGGCGATCCGCGCTATCAGGTGAAGAGTTGCGACCTGCTCGCGGCGCGTGCCCGCCGGGCGTTTCTCGACTATCTCCCGCTGCGTTACGACCCGCTCGACCCCGAGCGCATCTACCGATCGTTTCGGTGGGGCCCTCACGTCGAAGTATTTCTGCTCGACG
>SYMT01000077.1 GCA_005805375.1 Actinomycetota bacterium | reverse complement strand
GCGCTGGAGAATTCCAAGCAGCCGGTGATCGCCCTGCAGCAGGTGCTGGCGGCTGCATCGCTGTCGCTCCCGCCGTCCGTTCATCCACCCCAGATCTGCTGGGACCCAGTCAACCAGGTGCAGCAGCAACTTCTGCCGGAAAACCCCTGCGACACCGCCCGCAGCATCGCCTTCGACACACTCTTCATGTTCCACTTCAAACAGTGTGCCGGCGGCCAGGTGCTCCCCGACATGCCTGAAGGGGATGTGAACTGGGCGGAATTCGTCGGGATCATGCGGTCCCGCAGCTACGAAGGTCCGGCTCTCTTCGAAATTCCCGCCGGGGCCGATGCCTGGGAGCGCCTCGAGCGCTGCCGGGAGGCGGTCCTCCTGCTGTAACGGGTGAATCCGCCGGCTGCCGACGCCGAGCACCCGCGCAGACTTCGCTTCGGCGCGCGGTACTGGGGTTGCGTGCACCGGCAGACAACCCTGCTGCCGACCCGCGCCCGGTTCAACGTCGGACATAGTGACGCACCGGGGATGAACAGGATCCGGACACCACACCTGCCACCTGACAGTGATGATTGATCTACGCAGCGATACCGTCACCCTCCCCACCGACGCGATGCGGGCCGCAATGGCTGCCGCAGAAGTCGGTGACGACGTATACGGGGAGGACCCCACGATGAACCGCCTGCAAGAGGCGGCCGCACGCGCGGTGGGCAAAGAGGCCGCGCTCTTCGTCCCGACGGGCTCCATGGGGAATCTCCTCGCCGTGAAGTGTCACACGCAGCCTGGCGATGAGATCCTGATCGAGCGCAACGCGCACATCCTTCAGTTTGAGATGGGCGGATTGGCCTGGCTTTCCGGTCTGACTCCCCAGGCGCTGGACAGCAACCGGGGCATCCTGGACCCCGACGTAGTGCGCGCCAACATCCACGCGCACGTGCCCTACTACCGGATGCGCACGACACTGGTCTGCGTGGAAAACACGCACAACTACGGTGGTGGAAGTGTCTATCCGCTCGCCGTGCTGCAGGCGATCCACGCCGCGGCGGCGGAGTCAGGGGTACCGGTGCACATGGACGGCGCACGCCTCTTCAACGCCGCCGTCGCGCTGGGAGTACCGGCTGCGGAGATCGCACAGCACGCCGATTCCGTGATGTTCTGCTTCTCGAAGGGGCTTTCCGCACCAGTAGGCTCGGTGTTGTGCGGGACCACGGCGTTCATCGAGCAGGCCATGCGCGTGCGCCGGGTCGTGGGGGGCGGCATGCGCCAGGCAGGACATCTGGCCGCCGCATGCCTGATCTCTCTGGACGAGATGGTGAGCCGTCTGGCGGACGACCACGCCCGCGCCCGCGAACTGGCGGAGGGGCTTGCCCGGCTACCGGGGGTGCTGGTCGAACCGGAGCACGTGCAGACCAACATCGTGATGTGCCGCCTGACCGCCGGGCCGGACGCCTGCGCACGTCTCGTGTCCGGCCTGCGGGCCAGGGGAGTGCTGGTCAGCCAGCTCACCCGGGACACCCTCCGTCTGGTGACACACCGGCACATCGGATATAACGAGGTGTACGCCGCCTTATCCGCGCTCCGGGAGTGCCTTGAGGGAGCCTGATGGTTTTCGACTTCAACTACGTCCGCCAGACCGACCCTGCCGTATTCGACCTCGCCCAGAAGGAAGCCCGGAAGCAAGTCGAGCAGATCCGCCTGATCCCCAGCGAGAACTACGCCTCCGCCGCCGTACTCCAGGCGCTTTCGACGTCGTTCGCCAACAAGTACTCGGAAGGGTACGCGAACCGACGCTACTACGAAGGCCAGGAGTTCGTGGATCAGCTTGAGTTGCTCGCCATCGAGCGTGCGAAGAAGCTTTTCGGCGCCGATCATGCCAACGTGCAACCCTACTCCGGATCGCCCGCGAATCTGGCGGTCTATTTCGCCCTCTTGAAGCCGGGTGACCGGGTGATGGGTCTCGGCCTGTCGGGCGGCGGACACCTGACCCATGGCGCACGCATCAACTTCTCGAGCGTGTATTACGAAAGCCATCCCTACTCCGGCGGGGAAGACGGCTGGCTGGACTTCGAGCGAATTCGGGAGCAGGCTCTCGAAGTGCGTCCGAAGCTGCTGATCGCCGGCGGCACAGCGTACCCCCGCCTGTGGGATTTTGAGGCAATGGGCAAGATCGCCCACGAAGTCGGCGCCTATTTTCTGGCGGATATCGCCCACATCAACGGCCTGATTCTGGGCGGGGTCCACCCGGACCCGGTGCCGCATGCGCACGCCGTCTCCTCCACCACGCACAAGATGCTCCGCGGTCCGCGCGGCGGCCTGATCCTGTGCAAGGATGTACCGCTGCACGGTGTCGAGGGAGAAGACGCCCAGAAGCGCATCAACCGCATTCCAGGGCGCATTGACCGGGCCATCATCCCCGGCATTCAGGGCGGGCCGCACGAGAACCAGGTGGCGGCGCTCGCGGTGGCGCTGGAGGAAGCATCCCGGCCGGAGTACACCGAGTACGCCCGTCAGGTTGTCGCCAACGCGAAGGCACTGGCGGAGGGCCTCCTGGAGCGCGGGTTCCACCTCGTGACGGGCGGCACCGACAACCACCTGATCCTGATGGATCTCCGCAACAAAGGCATCCCCGGTTGGCGCTTCGCCAAAGTGCTGTACGAAGCGGGGATCGAAGCGAACATGAATTCCGTCCCCAACGATCCCAACCCTCCGCTCAAGCCCGCCGGCGTCCGCATCGGCACCCCTGCTGTGACCACGCGCGGGATGAAAGAACCGGAGATGGCGCACATCGCGCGCTGGTTTGGGGATCTGGCGGATGCGATGGACGGAGAGACGGTGACGCGCCCGGACGTTGTAGCGAAGGTACGCGGCGAAGCACTTGAACTCACCGGCAGCGGACGTTTTCCCGTGCCCGGGATTGAGTGCTGAACGGAAGAGTCGGGACCCGAAGGTCGAGATTCGAGTTCGACACCCGGAGTTCAGCGTTGCCGGGCGGAACCTGATCCCGGACGGGCGTTCCGGTAGACCGGGGCGTGTGTAACCGCCGGCGGAGCGCGCGTCCCCGGTCTCGGCATTCCGACTCTTGAACCGCGAAGGCTCGAAACTCAAAATCCATTGTCTTCTACCGCCCGCCTCACGACGACCTTCGAGAACATCGTCTCCCAACTGCCCGGCTACGAACCGCGCCGGCAACAGGTGGAGATGGCCCGAATGGTCGCGCGGGCGATGGACGACAAACAACACGCGCTCATCGAAGCGGGCACCGGAAGCGGAAAATCATTCGGTTACCTGGTACCCATCCTGCTGAGCGGTCGGGTAGCGGTGATTTCCACGGGCACGATCGCCCTCCAGGAACAGCTTCTGAACAACGACCTGCCGTTCCTCGAGCAGGCGTTCGGTCGCAAGATCAAAGTGGCGCTGGCGAAAGGGCGCGGGAATTACATCTGTTTCCGCAAGCTGGACGAGGCCCATCGCACCGTGGCGCTCACCGATCCGCAGCGCCCCGTTGTTGAGGACCTGATCGAACTGTCCCGCAGCGGGAGTTGGAGCGGCGATCGCGCCGACCTGCCGTTCGTGGTGGACTCCCGGCTCTGGATGGACCTCCTCTCCTCGGACCCGGAAGACTGCCTCGGACCCAAGTGCCCGAACTTCGTCTTCACCCCCCACCGGCTGGCGCGCCAGAAGGTGGAAGAGGCGGAGATCATCATCGCCAACCATGCGCTCTATTTCACCGATCTGGTGATGGAGGGAAGCGTGCTGCCGAAGCACGACCTGGTGGTGTTTGACGAAGCACACCACCTCGAGCGTGCAGCGTCGGCGGCACTCACGGTCCAGGTAGCCAAATGGATGGCAGGTCGGCTGCTGCAGCGCGTCCAACGGCGGTTCAGCGGCGTCCCTCTCGGCCTCGTACAGGAGATTGTCAGCGCGGAAGACGGCATCATGGACATCCTGTTCCGGCAGGGGCGCGGGCAATATCGCCTGGAGCCGGAATCGGAACTATCCGAGGCTGCGGCCCGCATGGGGGGTCGTCTGGAGCGCCTGGCGCAGTGGCTCGGCGGAGTGGATCCGGACCAGATGCTGCTGCCCGATGCCGACCCCGGGCTGGCGAAGGCCCGCGCCGAACTGACGCGCGACCAGATGCTGTCAGTGACTCTGGCCTTGATGCACCGCTGGCAGACCTTTGCCACGCTGGACGCCGCCGATGAGCGGGCCAACTGGATGTACCTCGACCCGACCCGCGATCACTATGAACTCAACTCGGCGCCACTCGAAGTGGGGGAAGAGTTACAGAAGGTGCTCTGGGCGGAACGCACCGCGATCCTCACTTCAGCGACACTGGCAGTGGACGGCAAGTTTGATTTCGTCAAGCGCGAGTTGGGGTTGGGCTCGAAGTGCCTGGAGGCAGTCCTCGGCTCTCCGTTTGACTACCAGCGGCAGGCATTGCTCTATGTCCCCGCCCAGGTGCCGCCGCCCAACGATCCGGACTTCACCGAGGGCGTGCTGCCGGAAATCGAAGCCATTCTGAACATGACTCGTGGTCGCGCGTTCGTGCTCTGCACTTCGTATCGTTCGCTGCGAGAGATCCATCAGGCACTCGCCGGGCGGCTGCCGTTCCCGATGAAAACGCAGGAGGAACTCCCCCGTGCCCGGTTGATCGAGTGGTTCAAATCCACTCCGAACGCTGTACTCATCGCTACCGGGACATTCTGGGAAGGAGTAGACATCCCCGGCGAATCGCTCTCCTGCGTCATCATTTGCAAGCTGCCGTTCTCCAGCCCGGACGATCCGGTGGTGAAGGCCCGCACCGACCGGATGAAGGCGCGCAATGAGGATTGGTTCGGCGGCTACGTGCTTCCCAAGGCTGTCCTGGCTCTGAAGCAGGGGTTCGGGCGTCTCATCCGCACCCGCAGCGACACCGGTATCGTTGCGATTCTCGACCGGCGGCTGGTGATGATGCGGTACGGAGCGATGATTCTGCGCTCCCTCCCGCCCGCCCGTCGGGTGCTGCACCTGGCCGACAGTCTCGAAGCCGCGCTGGCCGCCGCACCACAGGTCGAGGCCCGCGCGCCGCAGTGGGATCGCTCCGAAACGGGCATCTCGAACCGCTCCGCCCCTCCCGCGGACCTCGACTCCGTATTGGGTCCACCTCGCGACTACTGACCGGATGGTCTCCGGCCCCTATCCTCTCCTTTTCGTATGGAAGCTCTCACCGAATTCCTCCACAGCCTGCACGGCGAACGCCTCCACCACCTGATCCAGACAGGCGGTTTCCTGGTCCTGTTTCTCATCGTCTTTGCAGAGACCGGCCTGCTGGTCGGTTTTTTTCTGCCCGGCGACTCGCTGCTGTTTACCGCCGGCGCCCTCGTCGGCACGGGACTGCTCCACCCCCCGGCACCGCTGCCGCAGGACCCTGCATCGGCGATCCTGCTGCTGAACGTGAGTCTCATGGCCGCCGCCATCCTCGGCGACAACACCGGCTACTGGTTCGGACGCAAGACCGGTCCGCGGCTCTTCGCTCGCCCTGATTCGCGGTTGTTCAAGCGGGAGCACCTCGTGCACACGCAAGCGCTCTACGAACAGCACGGCGGAAGGATCCTCATCCTGGCCCGCTGGATGCCCTTCGTGCGCACCTTTGCCCCAATCGTGGCCGGCATCGCCCAGATGCCCTATCCGCGGTATCTCCCCTACAGCATCGCCGGCGGGATCACCTGGATCCTCAGTATGACCCTGCTCGGCTACTTCCTGGGCACTATTCCCTTCATCCGCCAGCACAACGAGAAGGTGATCCTCGTCATCGTGCTCCTCTCGCTCGCACCGGCCGTGCTGCACTGGTGGAAGGCCCGGAAGGGCAAAGGCGAAGGCAAGGGAACCGGCTGAGCGTGGCCGCTTCGTGCGGACCTACTCGACGGGCTTGCGCAGGAGCAAGTTGGTGGTGTGGAAACCGAACCGTTCGTAGAGATGGCGAGCGCGGTGGTTGTGGGCGGAAACCATCAGGCCCAGACGGTCGAATCCGCCCTCGCGCGCCAGCCGTTCCGCGTGCTCCAGGAGGAGTCGTCCGATCCCCTGCCCCTGGTGCCCCGGAAGCACGGTGACATTGTAAATCCAGGCTTCGCTTTCGCCGGAGACCAGATTGCGGTTGACGCCGAACCAGAGGAGGCCGACTTGTTCGCCCGCTTCCGTTTCAGCCACGAACACCTGATTACCCGTACGCTCCAGCAATACGGAGTGTGTTTCTTTCAATGCTGCCCGGACCAACTCCGGGGTCATCTGGTCCCGGTCGAGGGGGTCCAGACTCTCCCAGGTGGTCTGGAACTCGATCTGGTCGAAAAACTCGCGGTCTGCCTTGGTGGCGGGCCGCACGCGGATCGGCGACAAGACGCCCTCGCTTTCCGGCGCCTACTTCTTCGCTTTGTGCCGGAGGAGCACGCGGTAATGCTTCGGCTGCTGCGGGTCCCCCGCAAAGTCCCGCCTCTCCGGGGGCAACCCGAGCACCAAGTCCCGTTCCACCCGGTCGAGTTCGGAACGCTTCTTGAGACGAAGAAGGGTCCACAGCCAGCTTTTGCGCGGTTCGGACATGATGCTCCCTAACGGCGGCAGAAGCACCGCCTCTCTAAGCGTACTGGTGCGCGGACCAATCGTCAACCCTGCGTACCGGAGCGCCGGGTGAACTTACTTTGTCCAGCCGAATACGGAGTCCAAATCGCGCAGTGCGCGGCCGGCGGCTCCGTTGTTCCACTCGCGCGCCCGGTAGGCACGATTCGCGAGGACCTTGCCGCTGCGGAACAGCAACACCGTCACATCAGCCTCACGCGCAATGCGATACCCCGGAGGCCCTTCCGGATCACCCAGTGCCGATACCGGCAGGCGGCTGGCGCCGTTGTCCCGGGCAAATTGCTCCAACTGCTGCTCCAGTTCCGCTTCGGATCGGGCGTCCGCCGCGCTGAGGAAGACGAACCAGCCGAAGAGTTTCTCGCTCTTGTGCTCCTGCACAGCATCCCGCAGGTTACGGAGCAACCGCGCGGTCGGCTCATCCAGGCGCCGGGCAAAGATGAGTACCGCCGGCTCGTCCTTCAACTCGCACACGTAGCAGTGCTGCTTTCCCCGATAGGGCCCGGTGACCAGATTGCTGGTGAACGGCAATGGCCGCTGGCCCGCCTGAGGTCCGGAGCGCAGTCCGTCCTGGCCCGCAGCCGGCAGCACAGCGCCGGCCGCCACAATCAACCCCGCACCCAGAATGTCGCGACGATCCACGTCAGTTCCCTCTTGTGGTGGCCAACCCGGACGATCCGGAGGCCAGCTTGCGGAGACGCTCCAACTGGCGCTCCAGCGCCCCCGCATCTGCCTGCTTCCAGATGTCGCGCGCCCGGCGTTCGTAGTGCTGTGCCAGTTCGGGCGATCCGCGGCGCTCCCACACCACCTGCATCCCGAGCGCACCGAGAACGCTGCCGTGTTCGTGCGCCAACGCCTCGTGGTACGCCTCTTCAGCCTCGTCCCAACGTGCGGCGCGCAGGGCCGCCTCACCCCATACCTCCAGCACATAGCTGCCGCCGCCCCAGGCGTGCAGTCCGGTGTCCTTTACCGCCTTCGCCGCGGCCTCGCGCAGCAGTTTCAATCCGTCGTCTACCCGGCCCGTCTGAACGAGGTACCGTCCCTGCACCTCGTTGTAACGATACAGATTCGCTGCGTTGGCGCGAAATTGCTGCTCGACATTACGGATGGCCGGGAGCGCCTCCTCCGGTGCATTGCGATCCAGCGCGACGATGGCGCTCATGTAGAAGCCGTCGGGGGTGTTCCGCGCGCGGCGGCGCTCAGCCCACTCGGCAAGTGCGGCGTGGTCAGCCCTCATCTGGAGCAGGCGCGCCCACGGCAGGCCGTCCCGGTAGGCGCGCGGCTCGGCATCCGCTTCAGCGAAGCGTCCCTCGTGCGCCAGTGCTTTGACCATCGTGTCAATGTGGTGGCTCGGATCCAGTTCGGGGAAACCGGCCAGACCCATTTTCCGCGAGGTCCGCGTTGCGTCCAGGCTGTCTCCCCACCGTCCCAAACGCATGGACAGGTGCGCCTGCATATGGTTGGCGTGCGGCATGTTGGGAGCCGACAGGCGGTAGTTCACCGAGTAGGGCCACCCGAGCGCCGGTCGCTCGATCCCCTCGTAGGAATGTACGAGCTCGTGGTTGGGCGACGGGTGTACCGGCTGGAGTCGAAATGCGGCAAGTTGATACGGCATCCCCGGTCCGGCCATAGGACCCTGACCGTACGATGAGAAGACCTTCCCCCGCCACGTCCAGAGTTCGACGTCGTCAGGGTAGGCGAGGATGGCGGCATCCAATGCATCCAGGAAGGCTTCGCGCTTCGTGCGGGCTTCCGCATCCAGCGCAGTCGCTTCCTGGTTCAAGCGGTCGCGGTCGGCCCCAGGCCGACCCGCTTCGCCGCGTTTCCGACCGGCGTCATCTCGCACTTGCTGCGCCTGCACTTCCAGCAGCCGGGCCATACAGAAACGGCGCTCCTTGTCCGTGCCCTTCCGCAGCACCAGTTCGACCGCACGGTTGGCGGCATCAAGCGGCCGCATCGCGTTGGTCGGACCGAAGCTGAGCCCCCAATAGGCCATCGCACATTCCGGATCCAGCAGCGCGGCCTGCTGAAAACTCTGCATGGCGGAGTTGCGCACCCCACCCGGGTTCACATAGGAGTGGAAGCAGCGCAAGCCCTGTTCGTAGAACTTCTGCGCTTCGGCGTTGCTGGTGGTAATCGGGTGTGTGAGCTGCCCCAGCCCGTCGAAAAGCTTCGCAGCAGGCGCCAACGGGCCCACCGGCCGGGTACCCACGGGCTTCACCTCCGGCGACGGCGGAATATCCGGCTTCCACGTGGCGGACAGCGGGTGTGCGGGCTGAAGCTGGAAGGCCGCTCGGAAGAAAGGGCCTCCGCGCAAGGCGGTCTCGGAGAGCTCGCCCCGCAGGATCCAGATCTCCGGATCGTTCGGATAGACGGCAATGAGGCGATCCAGGTCCCGCCGGATCTCGTCGCCCACCTTGCGGCGCTCGGCATCATCGGCGGACTGCGCACGCTCATGGCGCGCCCAGGCACGAATGAGTTGTTGCTCGCGGTCATCCGCTTCCGCCGCCAGCGTTTCGGCACGCTGCGCTGCCTCTCGCGCGTCGGAGGTCTTGCCGAGACGTTGGAGCGCGCGGCTCAGCCCGCACGCGGCCATCGCACATTGGTCGTCCCGGCGCAAAGCACTCTCGAACGATCGGACTGCCTCTGCCGCACGCCCCTCGTGCAGTGCCCGCAACGCCTTCTGGTAGTCCCTCCCCGCACGTTCCGCGCGAGTAGTGACGGTATGGCTGGGAGGAGCGGGCAGGGGCGCCGCCCACACGGGGAGGAGGAGGACCATCCCCACAGCCAACGCCGTGGGAAGAAACTTGCGGTGCATGTCCGATCCTGCAAGGCGCGCACCGGGCCGTCATTTGGTCCCGCGGGCCGCTTTTCTTAGTATTGCCCACTCCGGACCGGATTTCATTCCGTCGAGTCGGCTCAGAAGGGAGGAGTTTCTGTGATGGACGCCGGAAACGGGGGTCTGGTGGACGCGCACAGCAGAGGCGGGGATCAACATGACATTCCAGGGAGTTTGCGTGATGTTGGGGGCAGCACTGACAGTCGGCGCCGGTGTGAGCCCCAATGGGGAGACGGGTCGCCCCGCCAGTACCAACGTGCCGGGCGCCGAATATCCGCAAGTCCATGCGGACCGTCGCGTGACATTCCGCCTGCGGGCGCCCGAAGCGCGACGCGTCCAACTGATCCCGGGAGGCGCGGGCAACGGCCTCGGGCCGGGGCCGGTGGACATGGCGCGAGACGACTCCGGACATTGGCGTGTGACCGTGCCTCCGGCAGTCCCCGGATTCCACTATTACTGGTTTTCCGTGGACGGGTTTCTGGCGAGTGACCCCGGTAGCCGCACGTTTTTCGGGTGGAACAAAGAATGCAGCGGAGTGGAGATTCCCGACCCCGGGCTGACTTTCTACGACCTGCGTGAGGTGCCGCACGGGGAAGTGCGTTCATTCACCTACTATTCACGCGTCACGGCGGCGTGGCGCCGGGCGATCGTCTACACGCCACCCGGGTACGACCGCGATGCTCGACGCCGCTATCCGGTGCTCTACCTCCAGCACGGCTCCGGAGAAAACGAGCTCGGCTGGAGCGAGCAGGGGCGCGTGCACGTGATTCTCGACAACCTTCTGGCTGACGGAGTCGTCCGGCCCATGCTGGTTGTGATGGAGAACGGGATGGTGGCCCGCCGTCGGGACGCGCCGACCCAGGGACCGGATGGACGCCCGGTGCGCGGCAACGAGGCCTTCGCGGAATTCATGGTGCAGGACTTGATTCCCGCGGTGGACGGGGCCTACCGGACGCGCGCAGATCGGGCTCATCGGGCGATCGCGGGCCTCTCCATGGGAGCCGGTCAGGCGCTGCAGATCGGGCTGGCAAACCTGGATCTTTTCGCAGCGATCGGGTCATTCAGCGGAGTCGCGCCCGAGACGTTCGACGTGGACCGCACATACGGCGGGGTGTTCCGCGACCGGAAGGAAACGTCGCGCCTGCGTCTCCTCTGGATGGGAGCCGGAACCGCTGAACCTCCCCGGATCCTGGGGATGAAGCAGGTATCCGAAACGCTCAATCGGTCCGGTATCCCGGTGGTCTGGTTCGAGGCCCCCGGTCTCACTCACGAATGGCAGACGTGGCGCCTCTGCCTGCGAGACTTCGCCCCCCGGCTGTTCGCGAAGTAGAGCGTGATCGCAAGGCCACCAGTTCGCCCATTCGCATGCGGTGAATTCTGAGCAGCAAATGGCAAGGGCAATCCCTCCGGGGGTGACCGCCGAATGGAACGACACGGGCGATCGGCAACGGCATGCCGGTCACGCCTTGGCGGCAGGTTGAATCTCGTCGGCCTGACCCGGCGGGACGCCGGTGCCGCCAATTCCGATAATCGCGGAGACGTGCGCCGACTTCCGAAGGTTCCGTGTGGGAGTAACGGGATAGACCGCTACACCGTCCGGGTTTGAATCAGATCCGGGGAGTGCGACGAGCCGTCAAGTACTCCCACCTCACGCTTCGGACCCACGACCACCAAGACGAGCATGGCCCCGCCGTGCAGGACCTCCTGCATCGCTGACCCGCCACAACCTGCCAGAACAGTCCTCCCGAATCTCCCATAGCTTCCACCCTTACCCGTGGCCCGGTCTCACCGGAACGGTCTTGTCCGGTCAGATCTTCGTCACCTGGCGTGTGGCCGGTGTGACTGGCACTCTTTCGCCAGAAATAGAGGGCTTGAGACCGTATTTTCACGATGGGGAAGTGCTATCACGTAGCGCCGCACTCGAAACACCGGCTTCTCCATGTCGACAGGATGGACTACTAGTAGTGTGTCAGGGCGGAAGTGACAGGTGGAATCGTGCCCCCATGGGGCCCGCTCGAACCCATCAATATCGTGTTGACGGACTACTAGTCTGGCAACGCAGATTTGAGTGGTTCCAGGGCGACCACAGGGTGCCCACCAAACAGGTCAAATCTATATTGACAGACTACTCGCAGCCTGTCAGAAGGTGCTCATCGGCCCCATTTCTGGGCTCTCTGGGGCACAGGGACGCTCCGAAACAGGGGATTCTCGCCCGTCTCGTGCGGCTTTGGACGCACCGTAGTGGCTCATCCGACAGGCTGCGAGGAGTCTGTCAAAGCAGATTTAAACGGTTTCAGGGTGACCTCAGGGTGCCGACCGAACAGGTCAAATCTGCGTTGCCAGACTACTAGCGCCTCGGACGCCGGCGAAATCCACAAGGTGGGGCGCTCGCATCGGAGGTGCTGGTTGGCGAGATCGTGGGGGTGGGGCGCGTGAGCCGGAGGTTTTGGCGGTGGCGAGGTGTTGCGGAGGGCGTGGAACTCGTCAGGGGGGACGAGGCTGGCGCCTCGGACTCCGGCGAAACCTCCGAGGTAGGGCGCTCGCATCGGAGGTGCT
>SYMT01000727.1 GCA_005805375.1 Actinomycetota bacterium | reverse complement strand
AGAACCGTTCGAGCAAGGGAGCGACAACACCGCGAAGCTGTGGGACGCGGCGACGGGGCGGGAGGTGCTCACGCTGAAGGGGCACACGAACGCCGTGTATGCCGTGGCGTTCGCGCCGGACGGGAAGCGGGTGCTGACGGGGAGCGCCGACCGGACCGCGAAGCTGTGGGACACGGCGGCGGGGCGGGAAATGCTCACTCTGAAGGGACACACGAGCAGCGTGAAGGCCGTGGCGTTCTCCCCGGACGGGCAGCGGGTGCTGACGGGGAGCGGAGATCGGTTTGGGCTACGAGGCGACAACACGGCGAAGCTGTGGGACGCAGCGACGGGGCAGGAAGTGTCCACCCTGAAGGGGCACAGCAGCAAGGTGGGGGCCGTGGCATTCGCGCCGGACGGGAAGTGGGTGCTGACGGGGAGCGACGACCACACCGCAAAGCTGTGGGACACAGCGACCTGGCGGGAAGTCTGCACCCTGAAGGGGCACACGTACAGCGTGACTGCGGTGGCATTCGCGCTGGACGGGAAGCGGGTGCTGACGGGGAGCGGGGACCGGTTCCTTGCCGACGGCAACGCGAAACTGTGGGACACACAGACAGTACGGGAAGGGCTCACCCTCAAGGGGCACACGAGCGCCGTGCGTGCCGTGGCGTTCGCGCCGGGCGGGAAGCGGGTGCTGACGGGGAGCGCGGACCACACCGCGAAGATGTGGGACACGGCGGCGGGGCAGGAAATGCTCACCCTGAAGGGACACACGAGCAGCGTGAATGCCGTGGCGTTCTCCCCGGACGGGCAGCGGGTGCTGACGGGGAGCGGGGACAACACCGCGAAGCTGTGGGACACGGCGACGGGGAGGGAACTGCTCACCCTGAAGGGGCACACCAACAGCGTGAATGCCGTTGCGTTCTCCCCGGACGGGCAGCGGGTGCTCACGGGGAGCGCGGACCACACCGCAAAACTATGGGACGCGGCGACGGGGCGGGAAGTGCTCTCCCTGAAGGGGCACACCTGGTATGTGAATGCGGTGGCGTTCTCCCCGGATGGGCTGCGGGCGCTAACGGGGGAGGAACAATATGGCCTCGGGAACAACACCGCAAAGCTGTGGGATGCCCGGACGGGACGGGAACTATTCACCCTGCAAGGGCATAACGGTAGTGTGCACGCTGTGGCGTTCTCCCCGGACGGGCGGTGGGTGCTGACGGGGAGCGGGGAATCATTGGTCGACAGGCCCGGAACCGCGAAGTTGTGGGACGCAGCTACGGGGCGGGAACTCCGCACCCTGAAGGTGGGGGCGGGAATCAGGCGTGTGACTGCCGTGGCGTTTTCCCCGGACGGGCGGCGGGTGCTGACGGCGGGCGTAGGTCCCTTTGGGGAGCTTCTGGGGGGTGGATCCGCTACGCTGTCGGACGCGGACACGGGGCGCGAACTCCTGACCCTCAAGGAGAACCGCGGGTTCGTGCTGTCTGTGGCATTCTCGCCGGACGGGCGGCGGGTCATGATCGGAGAGCGGTCGGACCTTGACGTCAGCGACATGAATACCGCGAAGATGAATGCGGCGACGCTGGCGTTCCCGTCCTCGGACACCGGCGCGGTTCCGAGCGGGGCGGCGGGCGGGAGGTAGCAGATCGGGGCGGTGGGGTGTGGGGTTGGCTCGGCCGTTCCGCTGCGGCGGCGTGCGCCCATGTGCAGCGGCGGAACGATCTTCGGGGGACCGGGGTTAACTTGACCGCATTGCAAGGCGAACCCGCGACTGCATCCGGTGAGCCGTGGATCCGCTCTTACACGCCGAAGGGACTTTCAGGGAACCCGCATCACGCGCTCATTGAGGCGCTCTCACCAGGGACGTCCTTCTCTTCCGGCCCGGCTCGTCTCGTACCTGGCGGCTACCTGGCCAGCCGTGCCGAGCGGGTTCTGGGATCGGTGCCTGGAGGCGACGGCGGGACGAGTGCGGCGGGTGCCCGCGCGCGCCCCGATTTCTGCGGAGTTGCCGGCGGTCCTCCCGGCGCGGTTTCGCAAAGGGCGGTGGGTGACGGCGCACCTGCCATTGAGGATCCTGGGCCACGGGCGTCAGCAGGCCGTCCGTACGCCGCGGAACGGGCCGTCCCCCACACCTGCTGGGGGCCCACCTGAAAAGGATGCGGGAGTAGGTGCTACGGCGTCCGCAGGGCGTCCAGCACCGCCTGGAAGTCCGCAGGCGGGGGCGCGGTGAACGTCAGCCGCTCCCCGGTCACCGGGTGGTCAAACGCCAGGGAGCACGCATGGAGCGCCTGCCCGCCCAGGCCGGAGGCGGCGGCGAGCACCGCGGGCGATGTGGTCCGGTCGCGGGCGAGGGGTCCCGGGCCGTAGACCGGATCACCCACCACGGGCAGCCGGATGTAGGCGCAGTGAACGCGGACCTGGTGCGTGCGACCGGTATCCAGACGGGCTTCCAGCAGCGTAAAGCCCGAGAAGCGCTCCAGGACGTGGAACCGGGTACGGGCCGCCCGGCCCGGCGGCTCACTACCGGGCGGAATGACTGCCATCCGCTGCCGTTCGCGTGGATGACGTCCGATGGGGGCATCCACCTCCGCCGTTCCAAAGGGAGCCTCTCCGCGCACCAGGACGAGGTATTGACGCTCCATCGTACGCGCATCCACCTGGCTGCGCAGGACCTGCAGCCCCACATCGGTGCGGGCAACAACCATGACGCCGGTGGTGTCCCGATCCAGCCGATGCACAATGCCGGGGCGTTCGGGACCACTGCCCTCCGGCAGATCCTCGTCAGTGTAGGCGAGCACCGCGTGAACCAGCGTTCCGGTGGCGTGGCCCGGCGCGGGATGCACCACCAGTCCCCGGGGCTTATTCAACACGAGCACGTGCTCATCCGCGAACAGCACATGCAACGGGATGGCTTCCGGATCCAGGCAGGCAGCCGGCGGCGCTGCAACACGCGCTTCCCAGGTGAGGGTTTCTCCATGCGCGACTCGCTGCCCGGAACGGGCGAGGCGGCCGTTGATCCGCACGGCTCCTCCCTCAATCAGCCGCTGGATCCCCGTCCGCGAGAACTGGGGCAGAACTTCCTGGAGCACCCGGTCCAGCCGCTGTCCTGCTTGCTCCGCGATCGCCAGGGTACCGGTTGGCGTACCGGACAGAGGGTCGGGTGTGTCGGTCATCATGGATCTGTCTTTCCCTGGGAACGACGCTGTTCGAACCCTGATCTCACCGGATCATCCGCGCCGGCGGGCCGGAAACGGGTACAGACCGCAACAGCAGTGTGATTGTCCCCATCCGTCCGCTCAAGAGCAACCGAAGAGTACATTGGACACTGAAACCAGGCGGCACGCCGGGGTGCCCTCTGGGGGGCACCCCGGCGCCTGCGAAATGCGAAACTTCCCGCCGTCCACCGAACTCGAAACCGGAAACGTGAAACACGAAGCCGAGAACTTGAAACGCGAAGCGCGAAACGCGAAACACAAACCGTGGGTCTATGGGAGCGCCGGCCTGTTTGCCCTGACGGTGAGTGCCGGAGCCGGGCTGTCGGCATTCCGGCCCGCCACCCGCCCTGCTCGCCCGATGGCGGAACTGGTCGCGGACACCACGGATTCGCCTGCTCGCCCCGTCGGACTGACCGGTGCCGGCAGGATGCCGGCGCTCCCGGGCGCCACCACGTCCGCCGTACTCCCCTCCGCCGCCGTCGCCTTGCCGAACCCCACGAGCGACGGGATCGTGCTCGCGCAGCGCAAGCGGATCATGGGACGCCTCGCCACGCTGCCGCACGTGCAGCGGGTTGTTTCCCAAATTCGCCCTCTGATAGACGACGCGCTCCAGAGCCCATCGCTCCGGCCGACGCTGCAGGCCCTCGCCAGTACATCGGGGATGACGCTGGAAGAGTATCGCGCCTATTTCGCCGGAAAGCAAGAGGCAGACCTCCTGCTGGAGTCGGGAGGTGACCCGGAGGCCCGTTCGGTGTCCGACGCCATCGGCGTGTGCCAGTTCCTCGCGGGGACCGGCCGGATGCGCGGCCTCCGTGTGGATCTGGGCGTGTCCGAGCGCCTTTCCCGGCAAATCGCGGCGCTGGACCGCACCCTTTTCTGGTTGCAAGCACAACCACCGGACTGGTCCAAAGCCCCTGCGGCGGGGAACGAAGCGTCGGGAAGGGGCGTGATGGCGCCCAATCCGCTCACCCGCGATGAATGGATCGCCCTTCGCGGGCAGCAGCGAGAGAGATTGGCCGCTCAGCGGCGGGTGGTGGACCACCGGTACGACCCGGCCCGCGTGATCCCTGTGCAGACTCGCTATCTCCTGGAACTGACACGCCGCTATGGCGGCGTGGATTGGGCGCTTCAGGCCTATCACGGCGGCGAGGGCGGGGCGAACCGGTCGCGGGCGTTGTTCCTGCGCAGCGGCGCGTACGTGCGCCTCGCCAGCCGGTCAGGCGGGCCCGGTCTGGGACTTGTGCGGGGGTTGGGCAGCAGCCCCTACGAGCTACTCTACGCCCGCGTGAGCCCCCGGGGCACGCCGGAGGTGTTCTCCTACCTGTACGGGCGCTCGGACGATCACCGGCACTACTGGTGGAAGGTCCTGATGGCGGAACGCGCGCTCGACCTCTATCGGAGCGATCCGGCGGAGTTCGAGCGCCAGTGGCAGGCTCTGAAGCCGGGCTACGGCATTGAGGCTGCGTGGTATCCCGACTTCGACGGGCTCCGTTTCCCCGACGCGGCTGCGCTGCGGGAGGGATATCGCTCCGGGGCGCTGGTTCCGCTGGCCGCGCGGGCAGTCGCGTTGGGAGTCCGGACCGAAACTCCACCCGACGGTGCTGCCCTGGGCAAGGGTCTGCGCCCCGAGGCAATGGGGACCCTGGTTACCCTTGCCCGCCTCTACCGGAGTCAGGGAGGCCAGTCACCCCTGGTCGCCGCCTGCCTGACCCGCAGCGCCGCGGATCAGACCCTTTGGGACCAACTCCACCCGAGTCCGCCGCTGAAGCCGGGCATTCCGCAGGACCCGCCCTATGAGACCACCGGCTGCATCTTCCAACTGCGCCCCCCGACCCGCGACTGGGACCGCAAAGTGCTCGAGTACAGCCTCGATCGGTTGGCCAACATCATGTGGATCTCGTGGCGGAAGCGCCCACTCGGCCGCGGGCGCGTTTACCAGATCGTGCCGAACCCGGAACACCGGGAACGACTGATGGCGGAAGCTGGGT
>SYMT01000726.1 GCA_005805375.1 Actinomycetota bacterium | reverse complement strand
TGCGGGGGATGCGGGGGTCGGGGAGGTGGGCGAAGTGTTCGGTGAACGCGCAGGCAGTCATGGAGGCCCTCCAAAAGCGGTGCTGCCTGCAATACGTGATTCCCAGTGCCTTTGGTTCCATATTTAGATGCGTTCGCCCTGCCTGGAGCGCCAAGCGCCTGGACAACATCGCCTGGGTCTGCCGCCACGAGAAGTTCCACCATGGGCACGTCACTGCGGACTGGGGAGCAGCCGATCGTGTTCTGGCCGACGACGACGACCCCCAGAATGTCCCGGACGAGATCCCGGGCGGCAAGGGCGACTGGCTCAAGGACGCGGTAGAGGGGAACAGGACGTTCCCGGCCGTGGCGGGGAAACACGGAGCCGGCAGCTTCGATCCTGAAAATGGAAGGACCAACATGGAACACTGGGGTACCAACTATGGAACCCGGTGGAGTGATGCCGAAGAGCACACGTTCCACAACCAGGAACAGTGGACGAATGGTACGGCTAATGCCGACGACTGGGCGGCACCGTTTGGATATCAGTACACAAGTGGTCTGTAGGGCCGGCGAGGACATCGGTGCGAATCCGAGGGAGAAATGCGAGATGCAACAACTTCAAGCAAAAGTGACAGGCCCGTGGGGGGTGATCCTGGCTGGACTGCTCCTGCTGCCCGCGGGGCTCCGGGCGCAGGGGAAACCCGTACCGAAAACCGCACCCGAGGAACTTGGACTGTTCCCGAAGCCACCCGAGTGCGAACCGCGCCGCTTCAGACGCGATTGGCTGGCTCCCGCCACGGCTTTCAACAAGCACCGGACACCCGTGCAGCGGGCCCAGACGGCCATTGACTGCATCGTCTACGAGGTGCGCTACCCCAGCGAGGGTAAGTTCAACCGCCTGGCGAATAACCACCACAAGACGCTGGAGTGGATGCTCTTGTATGTCGGGGCCGAGGAGAACGCCCGGGCTCTGGATCCGGGGACTTTGCGCCGGGCGGTGGCGACCCTCCCGGCGGGGGAGGCGCGGGACGTGGTGCTGATCCTCTGCGGTCTGGGTGGGGCGGCCGAGATGCGCGGCCCGCTCTCCGCCTACCTGACGGACCTCTCACGGCCCGGGCTTCTCCGGGGTCACGCTGCCGAGGCGCTGGGGAGGCTGCAGAGCCCGCAATCCATTGATCTCCTGTTCCAGGTGGCACTGACGGACCCCGCGTGGGAGGAGCGGACGACCCCCCATCCGAGAACCGGGGCGACCATCCCGATCGCTTCCTATCCGGTGCGCTGGCACGCGCTGCAGGCGCTCCGCGCCTATGAGCGGGACAATCTTCTCCCGGAGCGGGTGAAGGCACGGCTGGACGAGATCCGAACCAGCGGTCCGCGCCCGGCGGAGGAGTAGCGAGCGGGTTGGGGCCCGTCGCCGGAGGCACCCCCCCGGCGACGGGCCTCCGCCATCGCCTTGAGGGCGCCCCCGCCGTGGTGATTGACGGCCGCACCGGCTTCCTGGACTCCGCTGGGCGAGAACTACGACGTAGTGGTCCTCGGCCACATTCTCCACTCCGAGGGCGAACCCAGATTTCCCGCGTTGTTGGCGAAGGGGTTCGCGGCACCGCGCCCTGGCGGCACGGTCGTCATTGCGGAGCTCAACCCGGACGGCGACCGACGCGGCCCGGCCCTCCGCCTGCTCTTCGCGGTGTACATGCTGGTCAACAACGGGGCCGGAGACACTCCCCACCGGCGGAACTCCGCGCCCGGTTGGGCGAGGCCGGCGCCCCCGTACCCGAGCCACGCACGTTAGTAACGTGGTCTACCTGACAGTTGCCCACCTCCCGGAACGGGCACCCGAGCCACACAAGTCAGTCAGAGAATTGTGTCCTACAACAAGAAAAAGGTGTGTCACAATTGTGCCGTCGCGCCATAAATTTTGCGTGGAGGGATCACTCGCTCCACAACCCATTGAGTCTCCTCGCTATCCGGAGGTAACCTGTGCTGCACCAAGACTCCCGTCGTATCCGCCGTATGTTGCGGGTCACTGCGCTTCTCCTGTGCTGCCTGGTCACGACCAGTGCTACCGCGGCTACGCTGGTCTGCGTAGCGCCGCTGTCCACCCCGGCACCCGGATAGTCCGTTGGAAGGTACAATCGTTCTGGCACCTGTTGTCATTCGATCCTCCCGTCAGCTACGTTCTCGAAGCGGGAAGCCCGGCATTCTGTGAGGATTTCCTCACTCCGTAAACGCAGCACCGGGGACCGGGGGTGATTCGGCGGTGCCCAGGTCCCCCGGGTCCCCTGGGTCCGTCCATCGGGCTAAACGCATCCCTCCCTTACACCCATCAACAACCCATGCCCCGTCTCACCTGCCCGTGCGCCCTGGTCGGCCTGTTCGCCTGCGGCCTCGCTGTCGAGGCACAGCCGCCATCCGCGCCGATTGGAAAGGTTCCATTGGAGAGCTATTCCTGTACGATAACGGAGAAGAAGTTTGAGACAGATGCCCAGGGTCGGATACAGCAAGGCGAGGTTACCGAAAAGCGCGTAATCCTCCGAGGTGCTGCGTACCGCGTGGATCTGTCCGTGAATGGCAGACTGGTAGAGACCGTCTTCAACCCTGGGGACGGGTCCGGGACCGAGTTTCGGTACCGGGCCTCTCAAAAGCGGGCCGAACTGTCGCACAGTTCGCTCCGTTTTCTTTATGCCAGTCAGTTGCCGCAACGGTGGATCAGAAATGGGCAGGGCGATCCCAAAGCAGTCTTGCCACCCAGCGGCCACTATTTCATCGCTCACACCATTGAACCGGCCGCACAGCAGAAACTCTTGACCCAGAATCTCATTCGCCGGGGCATTCCCGCTGTTCTCAAGCAACTGGGTGAGACGACAATCGACGGGT
>SYMT01000725.1 GCA_005805375.1 Actinomycetota bacterium | reverse complement strand
GCACGTGCTCGAGGAGGAGCAGGTCCCCGTCCGGCTTCAATACCCGCCGCAACTCGCGGAACGCGGCTTCAGGATCGTCTACCGAGCAGAATACGCACGTCGCCACCACTGTGTCGAATACGCTCCCACCAAACGGGAGACGCTCATGGTCCGCCCCTACCACCTAAGAGGGTAATTTGTGAATGTAGATTACAGTTGGTGCAGCCAGGGCCGTAGGTGGCAGCTTGTGGCATCATGAAGGTCCATGCTCTTCGGGAGCCTATGCAGGAACCAGTGACACTCGACCGTCGCACCTCTCCCTCCGACCTTTCAAACGCCCGGGGGGCCATCCTGGGGCCCCGGTCGCCGCGCAAAGCACTGCGCGGCCGGCCCCGTGCGGTCGCGCTGCGGGAAGTCGTGAACGCCATCCTCTAATTGCTGCGGACCGGCTGTGCTTGGGACTACCTCCCGCACGATTTTCCCCCTGCGGATACGGTCTACGGCTACTTGCGCAAGTGCCAAGCGGACAGCACGTGGGAGCGCCTCCACGACGCCCTCCGCCGCGAGGTCCGGATCCAAGCCGGCAAGAACCCCGTGCCTACGGCGGCAATCATGGATAGTCAGTCGGTGAAGACCACGGAAAGAGGGGGTCTCCGCCTCGGTGGGGTACGATGCGGGGAAGAAAGTCAATGGCGCAAGCGACATCTCCTGGTAGATACGCTGGGATTGCTCTGGGGGCTCGTGGTGCATAATGCCGGGGTGCAAGACCGCGACGGCTCCAAGCTGTGGCTGGAGCGCGCCCGTCAAGAGCCCGCACTCCGGGAGCGTTTGCAAAACTTCTGGGCGGATGGAGGGTATCGCGGCACGCTTGAGGCGTGGGTGACCGCGCATGACGACTGCGTCCTGGAGATAGTGCGACGTGCGGACGGCGGGAAAGGCTTTGTCGTCCTGTCGCACCGCTGGGTGGTGGAGCGGACCCTGGGGTGGCTGAAGCGGTGGCGCCGCCTTTCCAAAGACTATGAGTAACTCCCGGGTGTCGGCGAGCAACTCATCTACGTCGCGATGATCGCCATCATGGTCCGACGCCTTGCAGTGTAGTCTCAATTGTAAAATGCGCTCTATAGTGCCTCCGAGTTCGTTGAGCCGGAGTTACTGGAATTGCCGTATAATGAACATCGTCCATTGTGTCCCCCTACAACTCACCCATGTCAGCCCACCACCCTTCCGCCCGAACCGCCCTCTTGTGGTTGTTGCTGCTCACCACCTTTATACTACTCGCTGCCGGGGCCACCCCGCAGGCCCGAGCCGCCGCACCTCCCATACGCACCCGACTGCGCCGTCCGCTCACTTTCGAGCCGAATCGTGGTCAGGCGGAGGCGAGCGCGGAGTTCATTGCCCGCACCAGCGACGGCATCTTCCTGCTCTCGCGCACCGGGATCGCCACAGGAACTCCCGCCCATGACCGCCTCCGGTTCGCCGGTCAACCTCTCCTCGTTTGGGACGGGGCACTGCCGGGACCGAACCTGGAGGGGGCACTGCCGCTGCGGGGACGGGCCCACTACTATGAAGGCCGTGATCCGAACGCCTGGATCACGAACGTACCCTTCTTCGAGGCAGTGCGCTGCGAGTCTCTCTATCCGCAGGTGGATGTGGTGTACTACGCCAACAGGAACCGCCTGGAGTACGACCTGATCGTGGCGCCGGGGGGTGACCCGAACCAGATCCGCATGCGGATCGATCCCCCTACTCGGGTGGCCGTGCGTTCGGATGGCGGCCTCGAACTGACCCGGGGGCGCACTCGCCTGGTGCAGCACCGGCCCCGCATCTACCAGCGCACCTCTCGCGGGACTCGCCCTGTTGCCGGTCGGTATCGGATGGCGAACGGTTCCGGAGTCACCCGGGGAACCCGGTACCTGTCCCTGGAGGTCGGCACCTACGATCGCTCGGAGCCTCTGGTGATTGATCCGACCCTGGTGTACGCCACGTACCAGGGCTCCAGCCAGTTCGATGTTATTCGGGCGGTCGGATCTCCGACCGCCCCTTCCGGAAACCGTCTCATCTACACAGCAGGAAGTCGGGGGAACGTCGGGGTGCTGTCGGGCTACAATCTGTCGCAAGAAGGTCCGAATTCGCTCAGTTTCGAATCGTTCCTCGTCGGAGTCTTTAACGCTCTGGCCCTGGATGAAGCGAATGACCTCTACGCGGCTGGTCGGACAGACAGTTCCTCACTGCCCGTGGTGCAGGAGATCTTCTCCGATCGCCCCGGCCCGGATGCCTTCGTCGGGCGTTTCCGGCCGAACGGACAACTGAGGGGGTTCCTGACCTATCTGGGTGGCGCGGGCACCGATGAGGCCACCGCCCTGTACGTGGATACGGACGACAGCATCTATGTCGCCGGCACCACGGACTCGGACGACTTCCCTGTCACGGGCAACGGTTTCCGCAATGCGAAGCGAGGGGGGAAGGACGGGTTTGTCTGCCGCATCCTGCAACCCGGTCATCAATATAACTATGCTACATGCTTCGGGGGGAACGGCGATGACGCCATTCGGGATATGGATGGTGGCGTGAATTCCCAGAGCGAGACCGCGCTTTTCTTCACCGGTACCACCACCTCGACCCGTTTCTTCCCCATCGAGTCGGATAGTAACGCCGGCGACCCCCCGTTTCAACGCAACAAGGATGCGGGCACCGATGCCTTCGCTTTCCACCTGGCGCGGAGAGCGGGCACGAGCAACTTCGAACTGCGATGGTCTACCTACGTCGGTGGAAGCGCCACGGATGTTGCCAACTCCATTGTGTCCCCGGATAACACGAACGTATTTCTCTGCGGCACCACCAATTCCCCGGACTTCCCTCACCCAAGTTCCCCCGCGATCCGGGGCACCACGGATGCGTTCATCATCCAGATTACCTCCGGCGGTAGTCGGGTTCCACAGGGTAGGTTTCTGGGAGGCACAGGGATCGAGAATGCCCGCTCGATCCGTCGCATCCTCGGCGGCCTTCTGCTCACGGGGAGCACCACCTCCCTCAATTTCCCGCTCCTGGGCCCCCTGTTCCCCTTCGGCCAGTTCCTCAACGCCAACAATGAGGACACGACCCATACCGACGCGTTCGTGACTCTGCTGAGCGACACGCTGGAGATCCGATTTTCCACGCTGTTGGGCGGTTCCGACAACGATACCGGGCTGGCAGTCGGGCGGGACTCCTTCGGAGACGCGGTGGTTGCCGGGAGTACTCTATCGACCAATTTCCCCGTCCAGCCGGGGGCGGCGCAGGAGACTCTCGGCGGCGATGGAGATGGCTTTCTCGCCCTAATCGATCGGGACCCGCCGGTTTCGAGTGGGGCCGGACTGGGTGGCTACTGGAACCCTATTCGCCAGGGGACCTTCGGAGAGCGGGCCCCGATCTCCCGCATTCAGGGGGTCTTTACAGTCCAGAGTCAGGGGGCCGACCCTGCCCGCGCCACGGTGGTTGCCATTTACCGGTCAGCCGATACCACGCTGGACGCCCACGACACCCAGGTGCATCGCCTCCGAGTGCCGCCGGTGCCGGTAGGGGGAACGCAGGACGTACCCTTCCATCTTGTGCTGCGCGGACGGGTGTCGGGCCAGCACCTGATCGGAGTCGTGGACTTC
>SYMT01000724.1 GCA_005805375.1 Actinomycetota bacterium | reverse complement strand
CTCCTTTGGCAGCCCTTCGAAATTCACGCTCAGAGACCGGAAACGGCGTCAAGGAAGGCCCGGTGTGCGGCGATGCGGAGGAAAAGGTCCCGTTCGCTCGGCGTTTCGAAGGTGAAACTGGATTCGGCGTGCCTGAGGAAGAGCAGGATCGCCTCGGAACCATGCACGTCCGCCACCGCGCCGTGCGCATCCTGGGAGAAGTAGTAGTACGCCTTGTGCGCCAGCAGCCGCAGCCCCGGCCGGAACTCCCCGACCGCCGGCACCGGGTCCCGGGAGAAGAGCTCCAGGATCAGCTCCACCAGCCCGGCCGGATCCTCCCCCCAGAGCAGCGCCGCGTCCCCGATCCCCTTGATGTAGTGGAAGCCGTGCCGCTCCGCCCGTTCCCGCAGTGCCGCGGCCAGGTGTCGGTCGAAGTCGTGTGTCGGCTCCGCCCCGGCCCGCACCGACTGGGGGGTATAGCCGACCACATCCAGCAGCACCAGGATGGCGTCACACAACTCGCCGGCGGAGGTCTCCGCCCGCTCATCTGGCAACCACGGTGCGCCGAGACGGGAGATGTCACTCCTGGGGATGTGGACTCCGAAGCGAGGGTCTGCATGCGGATGTACAGCCGGACGAGGCGCAGGAGGAAGACGTACTCCCCGCGCTCATCGCCGGGGCGGAGGACATGGAGGGCCGTCATGCGGCGCAGGAAGTCGTCCAGCTTCCGGCGCTCCGCCGGCGTCAGGCCGGCAGCCACGTCGGCCCGGCGGAAGTTCGCCGCGTCCGGGTCCAGACCCGCAATCTTCGCCAGGATGGAGCGATAGTCGCGGCTGCGCAGTGCTGCAAAGGCCCCGTGGCGCATGTCGGCGGCGGCCCGATGCACCCCGCGCCGCGCCACCTCCAGGGTCACCCGGTCCTCCTCCAGGCTCCGGACAACCGCGTCACCGATGGCCTGCACGATCTTCGGAAATCCTCCGGAATACTCCGTGAGGAGCTGGGAAGCCTCCGGCTCCACCAGCACGTCCATCGTGCCGAACGCGGCCGCGAAGAAGCGGGCAGTTTCCTCCGGGCGCAGCGGGCCGACCTCCACCACATCGAGCGTGCGGGCTACGGGTTCGTGGAGCCGGATCATTTCCCGGCGACGCTCCTCCACCCCGCAGAGCATCAGCAGGAGCGGGACCGAGCGCGGCGCCATCGCGTTCAGATCAATCAGCGTCTTGACGAAGCGGGCGAATTCCGGGACGGCGCAGATCCCATTCAGGTCGTCCAGCACCAGGAACAGCCCCTGTCCCCCGTCCCGCTCCAGTTTCGCGTGCGTCTGGCCCAGGAACTCCAGCATCCCCCGCTCGGTGGCCAGGTTGGGCGCATCGGCCCGCAGCGCCTCAAAGTTCAACGTCAGGCCGAAGACGCTCTGCTTCCCCACGTAGCGGGCGAGCCAGTTACGCACCGCCTGCGTCCGGCGCGGCGCCAGACCCTCCGACGTAACCGTCGCCTCCAGCACGGCCGCCGCCAGATCCCCGAGGTTTCGGGCGCTCCCCATCGGCACATAGATCGGGTGCAGTCCCCCTCCTCGTCCGCCAGGCGCAGGAGGTAGTTCGCCAACGAGGTCTTGCCGATCCCGTACTCGCCCTGCACGAATAGCGCGGACGTGCGCCCGGCGGCCACCCGCTGCACGTGACGCTCCATCACCCGCCGGAGCAGCTCTTCGCGTCCCACGAAGAGGTTCGGCGGGACCGGATGTCCGGGGTCAAACGGGCTATTGCCCCTGGAGAGGTCGCTCATGCCACCGGTATGGTTCGCGGGGGCGGACGGCATCTCCTGCCCGGGGACCGCACGCGTGCGCGGGGCGGGAGAGAACGGGATTGAAATCCCGTTTTATGATGCGAAGACCACCTTCGTGGTCTGAGGTGGGCGGTGATCAGACCGGCGGGGTGGGGGTTTCTCGGCGGGGCTGAGCGGTGTGGGGCGCTATTCGCCCCACACCTCCCGGAACACTCGCAGCCAGTTCCCGCCGAGGATGCCGAGGACTTCCGGTTCTGAGAACCCCAGATCCAGGAGCGCCGTGGTGAGGCGCGGGAGGCCCCGGATGTCCTCCATGCCGTGGGGCGGGAAGCCGCCGTCGAGGTCGGAGCCGAGGCCGACGTGGCCGGCGCCGCAGACCTCCGCCGCATGGGCGATGAAGCGGGCGAGGGCGGTCACATCGGCGGTGTCGTCATCCAACTCTCGGTTGGCGGAGAAGAAGATGCCGGTGACGCCCCCCTGGGCAGCGAGTGCGCGCAACTGCTCGTCGGTCAGGTAGCGACTGGGGGCGTGGCCGCCGAAGTTGCGCACCAGCGCCCGGCAGCCGGTGTGGGAACAGATGACCGGAGCGGTGGAAGTCTCGAGGGTGTCCCAGAACGTGCGCTCGGTCGCGTGGGCCACGTCCACCAGCATCCGCAGGTCGTTCATTTCGCGCACCACCTGCCGCCCGAAGTCGCTGAGCCCGGCGCCGGTGTCCTCCCAGTTCCCCTCCGCCACCGGGTTCCGGTACATCCAGGTGAGGCCCATGCTCCGCACGCCGAGCTGGTGGTAGACGTGGAGCAGGTCCAGCTCGCCCTCGAGTACCTCGGCGCCTTCCATGGAGAGCAGCACCGCCACCCTTCCCGCAGCGTGCGCCTGTTCGATCTCCCGCGCTGTGGTCGCCAGACAGGCCAGCTCCGGGGCCGCGGCCAGGTCGGTCTGCAACTGCCGGTACGCCTTCAACACCGAGCGGGCGTAGGGCCCCCCCTTGACCCAGGGGACCAGCAGGTTCGTCATCTGGGCCGCCTGTCCGGCCTCCAGAGCGCGGGGAAAGTCCCAGTGGCCCGCCTCGCTCTTGTGCCGGAGGCGCCGGGGCCGGGCGGGCCGGTAGCGGAGGGGGTTGTAGCGGCTGTCGCCGGTCAGGGTGGCCTGGATGCTGTCGTTGTGGCAGTCAATGACGGGCGCCGCGCGATGCAGCCGGAGGGCCCGTTCCTGTTGTTCGGGGGTCATACCGGTGCCGTTCGGCGGGTCGTCTCTGGGCTCCTGCCGGTGTCCGTCGAGTCAGGCCCCGGCATCACCCATCGGCAATCGGAGTTGCCGGACTCCACACATGCGGTGCGGCGTGCGATCTCCGAAAAGTTCATCCACTCCACCTCCCCGGCCAACGTTTCGCGGATCCGGCGGCCCAGTTCGTCCAGGATCACCAGGCCGGTCTCCAGGCCGGAGGAGAACAGGGACTGCCAGTGGGTCAGCAGCACCGGCCAGCCGCCGGCGTCCAGCACCTCGCGGATCTTGCCGGCGCGCCCGTCGCGGGTCAGCATCCGGTCGGTGAGCGCATTGAGGAATTCGGCGTCGGTGCGCGGCGAATCGATGGTGTCCCACCAGTAGTCGTTGACCAGCGCGGGAATGTGCACCAGCGTCGTGCCGGCCTCCTGATAGGCAATCCAGGGCCTCCGGTGCGGCGTGTTCCAGAGCATGTGCAGGAAGTACCAGGAGAACTCCCGGCCATAGACCGCTTTCTGGGCAGCCACCAGGGACGCGATGTACTCCGGCTCCACCTGGATGCCGAACACCCAGGGCGAGGTGACGCCGGTGCAATCCACGCCGGCATCGCGGAGCAGCGCCAGTTGATGGATGAGGTACGGGGTCAGCGTCGTCCGGTCCTGGCGCTGCGACCAGGCGTTCTCGCTCTCCGGAAAGAACTCGCCGGTCTCCAGATTGACGGCGAGATTGTGGGTGATCCCTTCCGAGCAGAAGTCCCAGCGGGCGGCAAGCCGCCGCTGCATCGTCTCGAGCCAGGCCCGCGTGAGGGCAGGGTCGAAGCCGTCAATGCCCCGGACCACATCCCCGCACCCACCGGGAGCGGGGACGATGCTGAACTTGCCGGCCATCCCCCATCGCTCCGTGATGTCGCAGAAGCGATCCAGGAACGCGTTCGGAATGAAGAGCGGGATCTCGCGACCATCGGGGGTCACGAGCGGCTGCCCGTGGACGTCCCGCCGGTGCCAGGCGTACACGTGCACCAGTGGGCAACTGTCGTCCACGATGAGGGAGATGGGGACCGGCATGGTGGGGCTCTCTATACCCGGACGAACTTCTGAAGACGCCCGTCCAACTGCACCTCGGAGACGTAGAGATCGCCCCGGGAGTCGCGCCAGATGCCGTGGGGGCACGCGGCGAACTCGCCGGGCACGTCGCTCCGCCGGCCGCCGCCCCACGACGTGATCATCTCGCCGTCCAGGGTCCAGAGGCTCACGCGCTGCTGAAGTTCGGCGATGTAGAGCAGGTCGTCTTCCGGATCGAAGTAGATCGTGTCCGGCTGGAGGAGGTCGCGCCACTCCGTTAGATACTCCCCATCCTGGGTAAAGATCTGGATCCGGTGATTCTCCCGGTCGCACACCCAGACCCGATCGCGGCGGTCCAGGCGGACGCAGTGCGAGAGGTTGAACTCACCCGGCCCGGAACCATGCGTGCCCCAGGACTTCACCCGTTGCCCGTCCTGGGTGTAGCGATGGACCCGGGCATTCTGGTAGCCATCCGAGATGAACAGGTCACCCTTCGAGGAAAGGCAGGCGTCGGTGGGCTGGTTGAACGGATCGCCGTCGTGTGCCGCGGGCTGTCCCGGCGTGCCGATGGTCAACAGTAGTTGCCCATCCAGGGTGAACTTGCGGATACAATGGCCGGTCCACTCGGTGAGCCAGAGGTGGTCGTCCCGGTCCATATAGATCCCGTGTGCGTTCTGTGGCCCGATGAGCTCCTCGCCCCAGGAAGCGAGGAAGTTGCCCTCCCGGTCGAACACCACCAGCGGGTGCTCGCTCCGGCTGGAGACATAGACCCGGTCCTGCGAGTCGCAGGCCATGCCCACAATCCAACCCCACTTCCAGCCGTCGGGGAGTTTTCCCCAGCCCGGCTGCACCTCATAGGTGTACTTTCCACTCCCGAATTGCATCATTCTCTCCCCCGGTTGGCCGTTGTCTACGCCCTACCTCCGCCTGACGAGTGTGAGTTCGACACGCGACCGGCGGCGCCCTGTGCGCAGGGCGAAACGCGAAACGGCGAAGCAGGGTGTAGGGTGTAGGGTGTAGGGTGTGGGGTGTGGGGTGTGGGGATCGGTGGATTTCGCCATCGTGCGCCCCGAGCAGGCAGGGAAACACGGCCCCTGACCGGAATCAGGTGGTCATCGCCGCACTGTCAGCAGGTCGGGAGCCACCCGGATGCTGCTGCCGGGTGCACGCGTGCAAAGCCACCCCGGGAGGAGCCCACTCGTGGGAGAGTTCGACAAAGGATCTGCCGGGCTCATCACACACTACGGGGAGACGCTGCTGGCTCTCGCCGGCGTCAGCGTGCCGGGCGGGGTCACCGCCCTCGCCAACACGGTGGTGCTCCCCACACGGGTACCGGACGGGATACTGCAGGCAAATCAGACGCGCCCCGGCGAAGTGCCCGACCTCTTCCTCCTGGAGGTCGCCACCCGCGGGAAACCCGACTGGTGACCCAGATGACCACCGGCCTGGGCCTCGCCGAAGTGGCGCTGGGGCGCCTGCCGGACGGGGTCGCCTTCGTCCTGCACCCTCATGCCGCCGGCGGGTTGGCCGCCGAGCAGACGACCGCCAGTCGTCACGGCTGGTCTTCGCGGCGGACCACGTGGAAGGTGGTGAAATGCTATGAACTGGAGGACGCAGCCCTGCTGGCCGCGGGGCTGCCGGGACTGGCCCCCCTGGTGATGGTGGCCCGCACCGAGAAGACCGGCCCGGAACTCGCGGCGGCGGTTCGCGACCGAGTGGACGCGCAGGTGCCGGACCTGGAGGCGCAGGCGAATCTGCTGGCGGT
>SYMT01000723.1 GCA_005805375.1 Actinomycetota bacterium | reverse complement strand
GTCCAGGCGGCCGAGATCGCCGGAGTGAAACCAGCCACCCCGCATCGCCTCGGCGGTGGCATCGGGGCGGCGGAAATAGCCCTTCATCACGTTTCGGCCGCGGATGACCACCTCGCCCACTTCCCCGGCGGGGACCGGCCGGTCCTGGTCATCCACCACCCGCACCGTGCAACCGTCAATGGCCTTCCCTACGGAACCGACCCGGCGTGGGAATTCCGGGGTGTGGAACGTGGCTACCGGGGACGTTTCCGACAGGCCGTAGCCCTCCATGATTTCGCACGGAAAGCGCCGCTCAAATTCGGCGAGTACTTCGACCGGCAGCGGCGCCCCACCGGATGAGCAGTAGCGGAGGACGGGCAGGCGGATGTCCTGTCCGTCCGCTGCTTTCAGGAGGGCAAAGTACATCGTCGGCACCCCGGAAAAGCTCGTGACGGCGTGGCGGGCCATCAGGGCCAGCGCCGCTTCCGGATCCCAACGGGGCATCAGCAGCGTCGCGCCGCCGTGAAACAGCGAGGCGTGCAGCACGCAGACCTGTCCGAAGGAGTGAAACAGGGGGAGCGCGCAGAGGGAGAGATAGCCGGGGCCGAAGAAAACGATCTGGTCCGGAAGCGAGGAACGGGAGCGCTCGGAACACCACCGCGCATTTTCGAACAGGTTGAAGTGGGTGAGTTCCGCACCCTTGGGCCTGCCGGTGGTGCCGGAGGTGTAGAGGATTACCGCCGTGTCATCGGCCTGGGTCTCCGTCAGGGGCATGTCGCCGGCGGATGCGATCAGGTCTTCCAGGCGCCGGACTTCGCCGACCCCGGGGCTGGGCGGCGCTCCGGCAAGAATGAGCAGGCGACACGTGGGCGCACCCAGCATGCCCTCTTGTGTGACCGCCTCTAGTTCATGCCAGGCGACGAGGGCTACCGCTTCGGAATCGCTCAGATGGTACGCGACTTCATCCACCACCAGGAGCGTATTCAACGGCACTACCACCGCTCCTGCGATCAGGATTCCGAAGTAGGCCACCACGAACTCCGGGCGGTTCGGTACCATCAGCGCCACCCGGTCGCCCTGACGCACCCCCAGCCGGACCAGGGCTGCGGCGAGCCGGCCCGCGGCCTCGCGCACCTGCGCATGGTCCAATACAACGTCCCCACACAGCAGCGCGGGGCGGTTCGGGTGGCGCCGGGCCGAGCCGTCCAGGATTTCCGCGAGATTCAGCGACATGACGTGGGCCCCTGATCCGAGTGGATGGCGTTCGGACGCCACCCAGTTCTCTCCGCCAGCCGGGCCCCTCGGGTGCCCGGGCTCTGCGCGGAAGCCGGTGTGGCGCCGGAGCGTTCGCTCTGGGCAGTTCGCCGCGAATGGGTGTGACCCCCTCCCTCTTCCGGGGAGTGGCCCTCCCGTCCACCCGCCACACTTCCGGCGCCGGCTTCTCGAAACAGACGGGCTTCCGATAGACTAATGTGTGTGGTGACCGCAGGGATCTGCCGGGAAGAGGGCGAGAGACGGAAACGAATGGAGCCGCTGACAGAGTTTACCCGCCGCGTGCGTCTTGCGTCTCCCACCGCCTACCACACAGTGCGACAGTTCCGCCGGGAGTGGCTGCCGGCGGGGTTGCTTGCGCTGGTCACGATGCTCCTGGTCAGCGGACTGGCGGCCTCCACCCTGGATCCCGCCGAGTACTTCGTGCAGGACCGCCTGTTTCGCCGGCGTCCGGTGCGTCCGCCCGAAAACAAGATCGTCCTCGTGCTGATGGGGGAGTCCACGCTGACGGCCTGGCCCGAACCGACGCTGTTCTGGGGCCTCCGGCTGAAATCGGTCATCGAACGGGCGCGCGCAGCGGGAGCCAGGGTGCAGGGGCTGGACTTCATTTACCAGGTCAGCTTCGACTCGGTGCTGCAGAGCCGATATCACGTTCCGAACGAGGGTCTCCCGGTGCGGGCGCTCGGCCTCGCCGTGCTGCCGGGAGACGTCGCGCTGGCGCAGACGCCGCAAGTGCCGCCCGCGCAGGAGTTGCGGTATCTCGGCCCCACAGTTTCCGACAACTTCGGGCTCGTGAGTTTTCCGACCAACCCGGACGTCGCGATCCGCGCGGCCGAAGGGTATCGCACCGACGGGGGCACGCTGTTTCCGAGCCTTGCCGCCGTGATGGCCCTGAGAGGTCGCGGTATGAACCCGCGCGATCCGCAGGCCTTGCGGTCCCTGACCGCGGGTCTCCCGGGCCAGCCGGGGCCGGGAAGGGTAAACATTAATTATCTTGGTCCGCCCGGCAAGGTGTTTCCGGTGATTCCGGCGGAGAAGGTGCAACAGGGGCAGCTCTCCGGGGAAGAGCGTGCGCTGCTGCGAGGGGCCTACGTGATTATCGGACCCTCGTTTGCCGCCGCCAATGACCAGCGGCGCGGGGCCGGCAGCCACGACTACTACGGGGCGGAGATCCACGCCCACACGCTCGCGACGCTGCTGAACCGGAACCCGATCCGACAGGTCAGCCGGGCCCAACAGGTGATCGCGGCGGCCGTGATGTCCCTGGCGATCGGTCTGGTTGCGATCTTTGCATCCTTCTGGATGGGGCTGATCATTGCCCTCGGATTGGTCGCGGGCTGGGTAGTGGGAGCGGTACTGGCATTGGGCAACGATCAGATGCTCCCGGTGGTGGGTCCGGTCTTCGGGATCGCCCTGGCATGGACCGGGCAGACGGCGTGGCGCGCCGTGGCGGAAGCGCGCCGCCGCCGCGAATTGCACGAGACCTTTCAGCCATTCGTCGGTCCGGAGGTGCTCGCGTATTTGCTGGCCAATCCGGAGGAGTCCGGGCGTGGAGGACGCCGCCGCAACATCACGGTGCTGTGCGCCGAACTGCGGGGTTTCTCCCACCTCTCGAGTCAGCTACTCCCGGAGACGATCAGTCTCATGCTGCACGCGTACTGCACCGAAATGACTCGGATCGTCTTTCAGCACGGGGGGACGCTGGACAAGTTCGTGGGCGACGCCACGCTGGCGTTCTGGAATGCCCCCCAACCACGCAAAGAGCACGCTGCCGATGCGCTGCGGGCCGCGCTGGACATAGTTGCGGCGGTGGAGGAACTGAACGCCCGGTGGCACGCTGAACGCAATTTGGAAGCGGGAGACCAGGTCGGCATCCGCATCGGAGTGCAATCCGGACCCGCCGTGGTGGGGAATCTCGGCGCCGACGATCGGTTGAGCTACACCGCGTTGGGGCCCACGATGGACGCCGCCATTCAGTTGGCCCGGCTGAACGAAACGGTGGACGGCATCATGATGGTCGGGGAGCGGGCGATTGAAGAGGCAGTGCTCTCCGTGCATGTCGAAGGCATCCGCCACCAGGGATTGGAACTTGCGGGACAACTGGAACCGATCAACGCAGTACAGGTCCAGAATATCAATGGTGACACGCTCCGATTTGAACCGGAAGAGGGTACCCGAGTCCGGACAAGCCATCGCCGCCGCCGAGAAAACACCGCCTGAGTTCGATGGATATCAATGGTTCGATGGCTTCGACGCTGGAACCCTCAATACCCGGTTTCAGTGGTTGTCCGTAGTGCGGTAGTGATAATACCAGGAGTGGCAGGAGTGGGATTTGAACCCACGGCCTATGGGTTATGAATCCATTGCTCTAACCACTGAGCTACCCTGCCGAGGTGGGCGCATTTTAGCAGAGCCCGATGGGAGCGTCAAGCCGCGACGCGAGGTCACGCCGAGCATGGATCCGCCCCCGATTCCCCCTGCTGCGGACGCGCGCCCCGACTACACTTGGCGAATCCACCTGGCCCGGCGCGATGTGGGCAAGGCAATCGGAGTGGTGTGCGTGCTGGTGGCGACCCTTGCGTGGACCGTCGGGACCTTTCGCAATCCCCTGCTCCCACTGGCGACGGCGGTGATGCTGCTGGGAGCTGTGGGAGAGTTCTTGTTTCCCACCACCTACCGGCTGACGGACACGGCGGTGGAGGTGCGCAACCCATTCTACTGGCGCCGCCTCCTCTGGAAAGAGGTGAAACGGGTAGTCCTCGGCGAACATGGCATTCAATTGTCGCCGCTTCGGTATCCGGGACGGCGAGACGCCTTCCGAGCCGTGGTGCTCCGGTGGGAGAACAATCGCGAGGCCGTACTCGCGGAGGTGGCTGCGCGGCGGCAGCGGGTCGAAGAGGAAGCGAAACACCATGTCGCTGTCACCGCTGGAGATGGAACTGAATCCGGAGGAGCGGGATGCTCTGCTGGACAAGGTGGCGACGGCGGTGGCGAGGCGGGGCCTGGAAACCCCGGCCACGCTCTTCCTCGAACTGCATCGGCCGTGGACTTTCTTCGGGAGTCAGGGAGTTTTCTTCCTGGCGCCGATCCTGGGCCCGATGGTGGGAATGCAGGTCATCCACCGGCTGGGAGCGCTGCTGCACGACCCGGAAAACCTGGATCGGCTGCTGGACCGGATTGAAGAGAAGGCGCACGAAGAACGAAAAGCACGCATGGGAGACGAATCGTGAAGCGAGTAGTGACTAGACCACTTTCTACACCGAGCGCCCTCTGGACGCGGCGCCCGACAGGGCTCGGGTACGTGGGAATTCGGCACTCGCTACTCGCGGCCGGGAGCACTTGCTGACGCCCGTGGCCCGGGTACGTGGGGGGGGTAACTCCCCACTCCCCACTCCCCACTCGCCATTCACCCCTGGAGACCCTCGGATGGAGCGATCCTCTGCCCCGCAATCTTTTCTGGCCTCGCTCCCGGTCCGCGAGCTGTCCATCGCCGCCGGCCTGGTCGCAGCCGCGGCGATCGTCGGTCTGACGGTCGGCGCGGGATATTGGAAAACGACCGAATACTGGCAAACGTTCATCTTCGGACGCGTGCTGGTGTTTGGCCTGACCGCACTCGTCCTGTCGCACATCCTCCACGCCCGTCGGGGCGGCCCGGTGTTTGTGCGGCGGATCCCCGGGCTCACGGCGGTGGACGAAACGGTAGGTCGCGCCACCGAAATGGGCCGGCCCATCACATTTTCGCTCGGGCTGGGCGGGCTGGACATCATCACGCTCCAGGCCCTGGCGGTGGCGCTCCACGTCATCCGCACCGCGATCCGCTTCGGCACGCGGGTCATCGTCACGCTGGCGGACTCGACGATGTATGCGGTAGCCGATGAGGCAGTCCGCGAGTCCTACGCTGCGGCCGGCCGGCCGGAGAGTTACAACGTGGAGGATGTGCGGTTCCTCTCCGATCGGCAGTTTGCGTATGCGTCTTCTGCGATGGGTCTGATCCTCCGGGAGCGCGTGGCCTCGAACTATATGTTTGGCCGGTTCTTCGCCGAGTCGCTCATCCTGGCGGAGGCGGGGAACCAGGTCGGCGCCATCCAGGTAGCGGGCACGCCGATCATCACCCAGATCCCCTTCTTCATCGCCGCGTGTGACTACACCATCATCGGTGATGAATACTACGCCGCCACTGCCTACCTGACGCGAGAGCCGGTGCTCTCCGGTAGCCTGGTGGGTCAGGACCGCAGCAAGATGTTCCTCATCGCGGTGATGGGTCTGGGGGTCCTTCTCGCCACGGCTGCAATGCTGACCGGCGGCCTGCCGGTCGGTGAGGCGCCGTCCGGTCTCGGAGCTGTGCTGGACGGTTTCTCCAGGCTGTTCACAGAGGCGAAGTGATCCCATGCAATTCCCGTCACTGCAACTCGCCGGTTCTGAGTTCTGGATCGCCGCCCTCCTCGCCCTGGGTGTGGCCGCCGGTATCCTCGCGCTCGTCCACTTCGCGAATAACCAGGTCAAGCGCGCCGTCATTGTGGGATGTGCGTTCCTGGCGGGGCTCTTTTACTTCCTCGAATTC
This sequence comes from Actinomycetota bacterium, assembly GCA_005805375.1. GTDB lineage: Bacteria > Armatimonadota > SYMT01 > SYMT01 > SYMT01 > SYMT01. Next base: position 4,152 of record SYMT01000723.1, on the reverse strand, counting down.
TTCATCCCTCCGGATCTGAAGTCTGAGGAGGTCATCGTCCTTCGCTGGAACCTCACCCAGACGGGCAGCATCATCGGCAATGCCGCGCAGGTGATTGCCGGGTTTACGTTCCTGCTCGGCATCTACAATCTGGTCCACATCCACGGAAATATCATCCGGCGCCTGCGCGGGGGCTGGATCAACAGCGTCGCGTTCTTCGCAGCGTTCCTGGCGATGGTCGTGTTCGCGTTCTGGCGGGATTGGCAGAACTGGTTCGACCCGCTCTACCCGAACTACATCACCCCGGGAAAGCCCGAGTTCATTGACCCCAAAGGAGCTACGTTCGCGTCCCAGGTCGCGGACAAACTCTGGGCGCCGCTCTGGGTCAACGACATTGTGAAGGACCACAAGCCGCGCCAGGATGTGTACACGCTCCTCTTTGAGGGAGTCTATCGAAACATGGACGCCACCATGTTCTCGATTCTCGCGTTCTACATCGTTTCGGCCGCCTATCGCGCTTTTCGCATCCGCACGCGGGAAGCCGCGGTGCTGATGATCACCGCCGTGATTGTGATGCTGGGGCAGGTGCCGCTGGGCCAGTTCCTCACGAATTGGATCCCCGCCGACGGGTTCTTCCACGGACTGCGGCTCGAAGAGATCAATCAGTTTGTGCTGGGGCAGATCAACAGTCCGGTGCAGCGGGCCATCGGCTTCGGCATCGGATTGGGAGGACTGGCGATGGCCCTCCGGATCTGGCTCAGCCTGGAGCGCGGTTCGTATTTTGAGGAGGGATCCTAGCCATGCAGAGCAGGACGGGAGCGCGCTGGGAGGAGTTCCTGGGGCGATTGGACCGGCGCCTGGTTTCCCTCGGCCTGGTGCTGTTCACACTACCTCCACTTGTCGGGAAGTGGGTGCTTCCGCTCACCGCCAGTTCCCCCTCGCGGGCACTGCAGGCGGCAGTGGAGGCGATTCCGCCGGAAAAGCTCGTCTTCATCAGCTCTGATTGGGACGCCGGCACCCAGGCGGAGAGCCGCCCACAGCTCACCGCCATCGTCCGGCACCTTTTGAAGCAGAAGCGGAAGTTCGTCCTCTTCTCGGTGAACAGCCCCACCGGCCCGCAGATCGCCCAGACGACCGTCGAGAAAGCGATCAAGGAGGAAGACCTGACGGAAGAACAGTGGAAGTACGGTCGCGACTGGGCCAACCTCGGGTACAAGGTCGCGAACACGCCGTGGATCCGCACGCTCTCCCGTAGCATCCAGGAGGCGATGAAGGAAGATTGGCAAAACACACCGATCAGCGAACTCGAGATCCTGAAGGGCGTGGATCGCTGGGGCCCGGACGGCCAGGTGGCGATGCTGATTGATGTGACCGGCTCTGCCACCATCGAGTACTGGTACGCGTATCTCACGCCGACCAAAGTAAAGCTCGGGCTCGCCTGCACCGGCGTGATGGCGCCGGAGCAGTACCCCTACCTGGACTCCGGGCAGCTCTCGGGGATGCTGACCGGGATGAAAGGGGCAGCCGAGTACTTTGAACTCATCGGGGCCCCCAGCCCCGAACTACGGGTCACTATGGCGGGGCAATCCTTCGCCCACCTGTACATCGTACTGCTCATCTTGCTTGGGAACGTGCCGATCTTCCTGGGCTGGTGGCAGCGGAGGCAGCGATAAGCGATGGCTCCCCTGAACACATTCGAGGGCCTCATCATCTGGGTCGGGGCGTTCGCTACGCTGGCGCTCTACTCCGTTCTCTACCGCGAAAACCCGGTCTATCGCTTCGCCGAACACATCTTCCTGGGGATCGCGACCGGTTACGGTCTGTACGTCACGTGGAAGGACATCCTGTACCCGAATTGGTTCAAGGAGTTCTTTCCGGGCCCGCTGCCCCCTGGCGTCCCGGCAGATCCGGGCCAGCCGGACTTCACGGGCGGCTTCTGGCTCTGGGGCCTGGCGGCGCTGGCCGGCGCGATGTACTACACGATCTACAGCAAGCGGTTCAACTGGATGAGCCGCCTGATTATGACGACCCTGATGGGACTTGGCGCCGGGCTGACCTTCCGGGAGTTCTTCGGCCAGTACGTGCCGCAGATCGGCAAGTCGTTCAAGCCTCTCCTGGTCGTTCGGGCGAATGCCGCCGGCAGTTTCGATCTGACGGAGAGCATCATCGCTTCGTTCTCCAACATGCTGTTTGTGGCGTGCATGTTTACCGTCCTGATGTACTTCCTCTTCTCCTTCGAGCAGAAGAACAAGTTCATCAAGAACTCGTCCTATGTGGGACGCTGGTTGATGATGATCGCCTTCGGCGCCATGTTCGGCTCCACCGTGATGGCCCGCATGTCGTTGTTCCTCGGCCGGCTCACGTTCCTGTTCAAGGACTGGATTCACTGGATCCAGTAATCGAAGCGCGGGCCTACCCGGCGAAGAACCGGCGGGCCCGCTCCACCCCCTCTGTGAGGGCAGTGATCTCCGCAGCGGTGTTGTAAACCGCCACCGAAGCCCGGGCGGTGGCGGTCAGCCCGAGGGAGTGGAGGAGCGGCTGGGCGCAGTGATGCCCGGCCCGGATCGCCACCCCCTCCTGATCGAGGAAAGTCCCCAGATCGTGGGGATGCACCCCGTCCAGCACGAAGGAAAGTGCGCCGATCCGCGGTGCGGTCCCGCCGATCAGGCTCACACCAGGGATCGCGGCCAGCCGGCGCGCTGCCTGGTTGAGCAGTCCCTGTTCGTGCCGGGCCATTGCGGCGTGCGGCAGGCCCCCCAGGAAGCGGAGCGCCGCCGCCAGCCCAACGGCTCCCCCGATGTTCGGCGTGCCGGCCTCGAAGCGGTGGGGCGGGGCAGCATAGGTGGAGCCCTCGAACCGCACGGAGCGAATCATCTCCCCGCCCCCCTGCCACGGCGGCATGGCCTCCAGGCGCTCCCCCCGCCCGTACAGCACGCCGATGCCGGTCGGGCCATCCACCGTGTGCCCGGAGAACGCGTAGAAGTCACAGCCGAGGTCCTGGACATCCACCTGCAAGTGCGGCACTGCCTGGGCTCCATCCACCAGGACCGGAATGTTGCGCTCGTGGGCGAGGGCCACTACCTCTCGAACGGGAAGCAGGGCGCCCAGGGCATTGGACACGTGTGCGACGGCAACCAGCCGCACCGAACCGTCCAGCAGGCGCGGGACCGCCTCCAGGTCCAACTCCCCCTCGCCTGTCAGCGGAATGACGCGCAGCGCCGCCCCGCACTCCTCGCAGATCATTTGCCACGGAACCAGGTTGGAATGGTGCTCGAACGTCGAGAGGAGCACGGCGTCGCCGGGCCCCAGGTGACGCCTTCCCCACGACTGCGCCACGAGGTTGACCGCCTCCGTCGTCCCCCGGGTGAAGACAATCTCGGCGGCGGAACGCGCGTTCAGGAACCGGCACACTTCCTCGCGCGCCCCTTCGTACGCGGCACTGGCGGCCTCGCTCAGAAAGTGGAGCCCACGGTGTACGTTGGCATTCGACTCACGGTAATAGGCATCCACCGCGTGGAGCACCGCTGCCGGCTTTTGGGTCGTCGCGGCGTTGTCGAGATAGACCAGGGGCCGGCCGTGGATCGTCCGGGAGAGGAGCGGGAACTGTGCCCGAATGGCGGCCAACGAGAGGGCGCTCTCCGCCGCATCGTCTGAGGCTGGGCTCCCCACATCCCCCGTCCTGCCTGCCGCGGTTTCGCCTGCCATCCCTATTCCTGACCTCCCTGACCGCGCGGAGCGCGACGGGCTCCTGGCCTTATTCTACTCCGGAACTCATCGCCCGCGCGCCGCCGGTCCTCCCGTCGGGTGGCCCTCGACGGGGAGCGGCGGCGGCCGGGAGGACCGCGCTCCCAGGGTGTTCATGTCCGAACTCGGCGAACGCTCTGTGTCCGAAATCGCGAAACACCAGGCGCGCGCCGAGTATAAGGCCCTATCCTAAAACACTTATGGTGAAAGTCGTGATTACCTCCGGATGGAATTGTGTGAATCGCAAAAACGGGGATAATGAACGATGGGACTGATAGGCAAACGGAGTGAGGTGCTCCCCATTGTCAAGACAGCGATTCCGCGTCTTTAAGTTATAGCCTCGGCCCACGCCACTCCGCTCTTGCTGCCCGCGTGGCCTGCTCCTCTAAGCCTGTTGGCTCCCCCGGTTACTGCCTGCCTCCGCGCCCT
>SYMT01000722.1 GCA_005805375.1 Actinomycetota bacterium | reverse complement strand
GGGATCGGGCACGGGGTGCGTGGGCGTCAGGTGGGTCCCCGTGCGACGCCCAGGGGGCACCCGGAGTGGCTCGGGTACGGCATCGGGCAAGCACCGCCGGCGATCGCTGGCCTATATGGAGTCGCGCAACTCCGTTTGCGCACGTTGCTCGCGGCAAGTCCCCGGCGTGGCTCGGGTACGGGGTGCGTGGGCGGGAGGGGGTCCACTTGCTACGCCCAGGGGGTCCCCTTGCTCACGCGCGTGGCGCAGGCACGGCATCGGGCACGCACGGCAGGCGATCACTGGCCGATGTGGAGTCGCGCAACTCCGTTTGCGCGCGTCTCTCGCGGCAAGTCCCCGGCGTGGCTCGGGTACGGGGTGCGTGGGCGGGAGGGGGGTCCCCTTGCTCACGCGCGTGTCTCGGGCACGGCATCAGGCACGCACCGCCGGCGATCGCTGGCGTATGTAGAGTCGCGCAACTCCGTTTGCGCGCGTCTCTCGCGGCAAGTCTCCGGCGTGCCAGGGGTACCGGGCGGGGGTGTGATGGGGGATGATCCCGGGGAAATCTCGTCCGGTTGGGATGATTGATTCCGCCGGGTTCCCTTAGGATCGTCAATTCAATAACTTCCTGATTTCAGGGACCCCTATACGGAACCGCCAAATCGGGAAGTTGTTCCCTCGGTGATCCTTACTGCCGGTAGGGCGCCCCTCGTTCCGGCGCGATCACTCCGTGTGACGGTCTCCGGGAGCGGCGAAGGTCCGAACCGGCCCGGTCGCGAACTGTCTTCCCGACAACTCGCGTGTCGCGTGATCTCCGGAGATAACTCAAGATGAATCTGACGACGCTCCGTCCCGCCCTCTGGACCCTGGCGGCGACGGTCCTGGTGGCCGCGCCCGCGGGCGCGGACGTTTCTCTGCCCTCAGTGTTGGGCAGCCACATGGTCCTGCAGCGAGATGCCCCGTGCCCGATCTGGGGGTGGGCGTCCCCGGGCGAAGCCGTCACGGTCGAGTTTGGGGGGCAGAAACACCGTACGGAGGCCGATGGTGAAGGGAACTGGAGCGTCCGGCTCCGCCCGATGAAGGCGAGCGCCGAAGGGCGCACGCTGACGGTAATGGGAAAGAACACCCGCACTCTGGTCGACGTGCTGGTCGGCGAGGTGTGGCTCTGCTCGGGGCAGTCGAACATGGAGTGGAGCGTCACCGCCTCAGCCCGGGCGCAGGAGGAAATCGCCGCAGGCTCCCATCCGCGCATTCGCCACATCAAGATCCCGCATCGGCCCTCCATGATGCCGGAGAAGAATGTTCCGTCCGATGGGTGGAAGGTCACCAGGCCGCAGACAGTGGGTCAGTTCACCGCCGTGGGCTACTTCTTCGCCCGCGAACTTCAGAAGGAGCTGGACGTCCCGGTTGGGCTGATCGGCTCCAATTGGGGAGGGACGCGGATTGAGCCGTGGATCCCGCCCGCCGGCTTCCAATCCGTCTCGGCGCTGCGCGACACCGCCGGCAAGCTGGACAGCTTTCCGACCTATGTGACGCAGAAGGACCCGCAGAACCCGCTGCGCACCCGGATGGCCATCAATCACCAGTCCGCGCTCGCGCTGTACAATGGCATGATCCATCCGCTCGTGCCGTTTGCGATCCGCGGCGCACTCTGGTACCAGGGCGAGTCGAACAACGGTGAGGGCCTGCTCTACCTCGAGAAGATGCGGGCGCTCATTCAGGGCTGGCGACAGGTCTGGGATGATCCGGACATGCCGTTCTACTTCGTGCAGTTGGCTCCCTTCCGCTACGGGGGTGACCCGACTCGCCTGGCGGGTATCTGGGAGGCGCAGCGCCAGGCCCTCGATATTCCGCACACCGGCATGGCCGTTACCACGGACATCGGGAACATCACGGACATTCATCCGCGCAACAAGCAGGAAGTGGGCCGGCGGCTGGCACTCTGGGCATTGGCGAAGACCTATGGGCGGCGCGGAGTGGCCTACTCAGGCCCGTTGTTCGCCCGTGCTCGCGCCGGCGCCGGGAAGATCCGGGTGAACTTCGACCACACCGGCGGCGGTCTGATGTCGCGCGATGGGAAAGCGCTTTCTCACTTCGAGATCGCCGGGGCGGACGGCAAGTTCGTGCCCGCCCAGGCCGAAATCACGGGGAAATCGGTCGTGGTGAGCAGCCCGCAGGTGCCGAACCCGGTCCACGTGCGGTTCGGCTGGCATCAAGAGGCTGTGCCTAACCTCGCCAACAAGGAGGGCCTGCCCGCCTCGCCGTTCACCACCGCCCCCGGTTCGTAGGCGAACACGGGCGCAGCACTGTGGGTGGGAGGGCCAGTGCTTTCCTACCCGCACCTCATTTGCGCTCCCGCCCACGGGGTTCGTGGAAGAATACCCCGCGCCCTGCGTCCAGTCCAGCGGCGGCGAGGGCGTTGACGAAGGAGCAACCAAACGGGCATCCACGTTGACTATGTCTTCCATTTCGAGGGAACTGAGGTGGAACTGCGCGAGCGGATGGAGCGGGTCCGTCAGCGGGCGCTGGACCTCCCCGTCGCAGGGGTGGGGGAGATTGTCCGCCTGGAACCGGTCATCAACACGATCGCGGTCATCACGATGGAGATGACCGGGATCAAGCCGCCGCCGCTCGTCGCCGAACGAATGAAGCTCTGGGAGGAGGTCCAGGCGCCGCCGGGCGCGCGCGACACACAGCCCACCGGTCCGGCCCCTACCGAGCGACGGTCCACCGG
>SYMT01000721.1 GCA_005805375.1 Actinomycetota bacterium | reverse complement strand
GCGGGGGCTGCGACGCCACCGTCGCCACCCTCATCGGCGCGGGGGTGGTGCTCGCCTTCTCGCTCGGGTTGGGCCTGCTCCATGCGACCCTGGTGCACCAACTGCGGCTGCCTCCGTTCGTGGTCACGCTGGCGTCCATGTCGGTGCTGCGCAGTGCAGCGCTCCTGCTGAACAACGCGGTGCCCATTCCGATAGACGGTTTCCCGCTCATCCGGTTTCTGGGCAACGGCAAGGTATACCTGGCGGGGACCCCGGCGGGGGTCACCGTCTCCACGCTGATCATGCTGCTCCTCGCCGCCGCCTCCACCCTGCTGCTGCTGCGCACCCCGCTGGGCCGCCGGATCTACGGGCTGGGCAGCAACGAAGAGGCCGCCCGGCTCTCCGGGGTCAACACGTTCCGCGTGCGCCTCTTTGTGTACGGCGGGTGCAGCCTGCTCGGGGGACTGGCCGGCATCCTCTACGCCGGCTACAGCGCCCAGGGTGACCCCAGCAGCGGCACGATGTTTGAGCTGAACGCGATCTCGGCGGCCGTCATCGGCGGGGCGGTGCTCACCGGCGGGCGCGGGAGCGTGATCGGCACCGTCCTCGGCGCCATGCTGCTGGAGTGGATCCTGAGCATCATCAACCTGACGCTGTCCAACCCCACCCTCTGGCGGGGCACCGTGGTCGGCGCCGTGCTGACCCTGGCCGTGGTCATCAACCAGACGCGGATCCTGCGGCAGCGGCGATAGGGGCGGCGGAGAGGCACGCGCGCGCAGCCAGAGGCGGACAGCGCCTGCGGGGACCGGATCGGACCGGGCAGGCGCGAGTGGAGTGGGCCGGGGACATTTGCCACTGGGATGCCACTTGATCGCCTCGCAGATCGTCTCTGCTTTCTGCTGACCTACTGCGAGTACAGATGCCCTCCTCCACGCATTTATCGTGGCTGTCGGCGGAACCGGAAATTCGCAGGCCCCTTCCGGGCCGTAACCCAGGCCCACCACATACGGCCCGAGCAGGCGGGCAACGAAGATGACAGAATGACAGAGGTGTGGCGATGACGAGAGCGCGTGCGGATCGGGAACTGATACCCTGTCTCGTTCAAGCGGGACTCGTTGGGTTTGTCGTCGGCGCGGCGGCCAGCGCTGGGTGGTTGGGGCCGACGTTCGGAATAGGTGGTCTATTCGTTGGAGTTTGTGTATTTTTTAACTCTGGGACCACGCGAAGATGGCGCCTCTGGTTGTCCGCCGCTATCTGTTTCGGATATGGGTGCCTGCTGATCCACTCGGATTGGCAAGCTGGTCTGACGAAGAACCTACTGGTTGACATTCGAGAATTGTCGAAACTACCGATCAAGGAGACTCCCGTGCCGACAATCGGAGGTGCATTGTTGGCGGCCTACGCGGTGTTTCTGATCATCTCCGACGCCGTGAGGTGGTTGGGCCGAGGGAGTACAGGGAGACTGCAGTCGTAGGATCCCCACCCTGCAATGTTCGGGTCACGAGCGAGGGCAATTGGACGTACTCCCTCGCCTGTGTGCTGCTGGCGCGGGCAGATCTGACACAACTTTCTCCGCCCAAACGACGTCTGACCGAGTGGAAACAGAAGACACGGCGATGATGCAGGCACTGCGCCGGTATTACCGGGGAGCGACGCCAGCGGCGATGGTGGACGTGGCGACGGGGAGCGCTTCAACTACAAGTGCGACCACCAGGGGACAGTGCAGTACCTGACGGACATGCAGGGAAACGTGACGGATCGGTTCGCCAGCGATGTGTGGGGGTCCCGGTGAAGCGCGCCGGCACCCCGATCAATCGCCAGTGGTACGTGGGCAACCTGGGATACTAGCGGCAGGTGGATCAGGCACTGGATTATGTTCGGGCCCGTTACGTCCACCCAACATTAGCCCGGTGGGCTACGCAAGACCCGCGGCGCCGATGCACTGGGCTCGGTCTCCCGCGCCCTCCCGACGGGCACGGCTCCTCGGCGGGCCACCCTCTGCGGGCAGATCGAGCACGCCTGGTTACGCCTATTCCGACAGTCGCCCCTTGAGCCTGGTGGACCCCTCCAGTTTGATGCCTACCACTGACGACAGTTGCTGTGGGAATTGTGACGATCCTGAACTGGTGCGCCTGGTTGCCAACATCTCGCGACCTTGCGACCGGTTTGCCGTCAGGGATCAGGGCAAGCTGAATGACATCAATCACTGCATCGGGGCGTCCGGTGACTGTGGCCCGGGCGCCGGATTTCTACCGATTGACACCATCCCGCCAGTGATCCACTTTCGCGAGTCCCGCCAATGGTACTGGGAGTGCGTGCAGCGATTCTACCGGAACGGCCGGCTTACCTGTCGTCCTCCCGCCCACCCTGACTGCGGCAACCGTTGTGTGGGGATGGAGCGGAAGCGGGCATTGGAGGCCGTACTGGCTGCAACATGAATGTCTGTCTCCCCGAGAAGCCCGGTCAGGGCATTCACGGTTGCCGCGGTGGCGGGGCTGGCGCGGAAGGGTGGGGGACTCCCGACTATTTCCACATTCTTCTGTACGAGATACTCCACTGCTGCCAGTTCACCCACGCCGTGTGGCAATATCCGACCTGAATGGACGTGGTCGCGCGCTGTGCCTGGTACGGCATGAACGGGGAGCGAGAGCAAGGGGAGCAGAACTGCAATATCCTCCCGCCCGCGGCGTGAGCAAGGCGCACGCGACCGAGACGGCAACTTCGCTCATTGGAAGGACACCGATCAGGATGGATCTGACCCCATGAGGAGTGCGTGACAATGGGAGACACCGCGACAAATCGAGAAACCCCGGGCCGGGCCGCCTCTTCGCGCCGCGCCTTTCTGGAGCAACTGCTCTGCGGCGCCTGCACCACATCCGCCCATCGTGCGACCGACCTGGCGCCCTTCCTTCCGTGTGGTCCCGCAGAGCCGGAACCGCCCGCGAAACCGCGTGTTCGGGTCAACAACGGCACCCCGCAGGTGCCGGAACTCCCTCCCGTGGTCCGCATTCCACTGCGTTGCCATGTGAGCACGCGTGCCTGGTGGGACGCCGCCGGGAAGCGCCTGTTGTTCGGAACCGAGGAGGGGGACGTCGCGGAGTTGGATGTACGGACACGCCGCATGCGCGCCCTGTTCCGCGCTCCCTTCCCTCTCATCAAAGACGACAGCGTGGCGGTCAGTCCCCGGGGCACCCGCGTCGCCACCCCAGGACGGGACGGGGTAGTGGAGATCCGAGACACCCGGCGGGGTGCGCTCATCAGCACCTTGCGCGGCCAGAAGGAAGAAGTCCAGCGACTTGTCTGGAGCCCCGACGCCCGATATCTGGTGACCACGTCCTTCAATTCCTGTCGGGTCTGGGACGTGCCCCGTCGCCAACAACTGGCCGCCTTTGATCGATTGTCTGCAGCGTCCGGCATCGCCTGGTCACCGGACGGCACGCGCATTGCCCTGGCGCGATACCTCGGACAGGTACTCGTCCTGCGGGCGCCGGGCGCAGAACTCCTCCGCCCGATGCGGTACCCCCCGCCACACGATCGTGGCTGGCCCCACCCGGTCGCCTGGAACCGGCTCGGAACCCGCGTGGTTTGCAGTGGGCTCGTGATTCCGGAGATCGAGGTCTACCAGGCTGCGGACGGCCGGCATCTGCAAACCCTGGATGGCTTCGTGGGCCAGGTAGCAGGGTTGGTGGTGGAACCCCCGCCGCGACTACCTGGCGGCGGTAGGTATGCTGGCGCGCGTGAGCCTGTGGAAACCGGACAGTGGCCAACGGATCGCGGTGATTGACCCACAGGAGTACATCTTCCACGCGGCCTGGCACCCAGATGGGAAGCTCCTGGCCACGATTGGGACCAGCGTGGTGCATCTCTGGGATCTAGACCAGATTCTGCGCGCCTGGAAACCGCAGCCCGAGGCGGGCGGCCGTCCTGGAGGAGAGAGGTGAATTGAAGCGATGCGGCTCCCAGGGCCGATTGACGCGCAAGGGGGTGCTGCCCAAAGAGGCAGACTGGCGCCGACTGAGTGCCATCGGCTACTGTTTTGCCGTCATTCAGGCAGGCCACCGGTTGCCTCTCCTCACGGACACCGGCAGATGACGTCGGCGGCAGCCGTAGTGTACCGCAAAAGTACAAGCCCGTCTGTGTTGGTGAGAGCGTGCGTCGGCGGGAAATCGCTGGCGCAGAGCGTGGGGGACGCACGGTGTCTGCGGAACCTTGCCTCCCGACGGGTGACTCGCTACGCCGGCGCTGTGGCCCCCCCGTTCTGTCCCGCCGTCAGCAGCGCCAGGAACTCCTCCGCACTGGCAGACGCCACCGGCGCCCGCTGCGCCTGCTGCAGCGCCTCCACCGTGCGCATCTCCCGCGCCCCGGCTTCCGCCCCGCCCGCGGCGTCCTGAAACCGCTCCCGGACCCCGTCCAGCACCAGGTTCTGCCTCCACCGGATCCCGCGCTGCTCGCCGATCTGGACGCCGCGCTGTTCGCCGATCTGGATGCCGCGTTCGCGCATCACGTCCGCTATTGTCCTTGCCATCTGGTCTACCTTCGCATGTGCTCCCGGGAAGATGCTCCGCGCCCAGCCGCAGACCTCGGGCAACGCACGACCCCGCCCTGAAAGGGCAGCCTCACACCAGCCTGCGGCATCGCCGGAGGTCACGTTCGGCCGGCGGGGCGCCGGCGGGCACGGGGGCCCGCCCCTACTATCTCCTCCGTGCTTCCTGCGCCTTGATTGCGGCTGATTCGCTGCTCCGGCGCAGTGCTTCCGCCCGATCCAATGCCTGGCGTGACTCCGCAGGCTGGTTCAGCCGGTGGAGGCAATAGGCGAGCTCTCGGTAGAATTCTTCTAACTGCGGATGCTGTTTGGGCGCGACGGCCCCCGGCATGGAGGGTTTCCGAATGAGCGCTCGGCCACTTTCGATCAGCGCGATCACTTCGCGCCAGGCGCCGGCGGCCCGCGTAAAGTCGCTGCGCTCCTGGAAGAACCGGCCCGCCGCGTCGTAGGCCATCGGGTTGCGCGATTTCAGTCCCAGCAGGCGCGCTGCCGCACCGCGGGCTTCCGCCTCTCGTTTCAATTGCGAGTATGTCTCCAGCCGGGTGAGCCACGCGCCGAGCAGGTCGGCGGCGGCGCGTTCCCGCTCGCCCAGTGCCGGGTAGTATGCGGACGACTGCTCGTCCAGATCCGCCAGCTTCAGACGGAGCGGGGCTCGCGCCTGCCGTCCGCTCTCCACCTGCGCTGCGCGGGCCCTGTCTCTTCGTTCCGCGCCATACGTCTTGTCGAGCGCGGCCTTGCGGGCCTCGTAGGTGGAAAGGACCTGGCGCAGACTGGTTTTTCCGGATCGGGCCGCAGACTGCTGTTCTCGGAACCATTTGCCGAGAGCGGACATCTCTGCGCGATAGGCGGTGTCCTGCGCGTCCGCCCGCCCGCGGCCGGGAATCTGCTGGAGTTCTTTCTCCACTCGCTCCTTGCACGCGCCCAGCACCGCGATCGCCTGCCGGTGCCGTCCCGCTGCCGCCAATTGGGCCGCCTCGTGGCGGCGCACGGCGAGGTATTGGTCGAGGGTCCTCTTATCCGGAGCCGGCTGCGCCGTCACCATGCCTGACGGGACGCAGCACGCTACAATCGCTGTATGAAATGCACGCCGGTTCAATGTTGCCCTCCGCCCACTTGATGGAAAGTGACGCACGAGGAGCAATTATGAGGGACGGGAACACGCGTTGTGCCGTACTCCCTGCTTTCCGAACTTGCTGCTCGCTGTTCATGCCTCGATAGGACGTCGGAGGGGCGATCAGGGTTGCTGCCAGATGCCGCGGAAGAACGACTTCAATCTCGGAACGTACCGCCACGTTCCCACGGCCGCCGTCGAAATGACCGATGCGGGTCCGCGGGAGCGAAGGCTGCTGTACCGCCCATTCCCGCACCGAGGGCTCGTGCCCCTGGCTGCCGGAGTCATCGGTGGTGTGATTTGCTACGCGTTCGCACAGCTTTCCGCCTTGATTCCCGGATTTGACGTAGTCGGTGGCTGGCAGCAGGCTCTCGGGCGCGGCACAGACTTCGTCGCTGAGACGGCTGTCGGCTGCGCATTGGGGGGGAGTCTCCTGTGGCGGTCGCTCTGGCGGCGGCGCACGCTGGAAGCGGCCCGCAAGGGCGGGAGACCGGCACTGCGTGCGCTTCTGGTTCCCGGGCTCTGGCTGGGAGTCGGCTATGCCTGGGTTGGTCTGGCCGGGGCCTTCCTGGTGCTCTACATGCGGACCGGACCTGCAGCGCAGCCGCTGCCCGTGCGCTTCCTGTTCGGTATCGCGATGGCGCCGGTGCTGCTGGCAACTTCGCTCGTGCTCCACTTCTGGATCTACCTCGCCGCCGTGGGCTCGACTTCGGGCGTATTGGCGGCGCTACTGGCGGCCTCGCTCTGGCGCACTCACCCCGAAGTGCCGATCCGGGAGCCCCGATGAGCTCCGGCAGCCACCCCACGCCCCAACGCCCAGCCGGCGGCCGAAGGCGGTTTCGCTACAGCGGCTTCGTCCCGCTATTCGCTGCCTTGCCAGCGTACGCAATGGCGCCTGGGCTGCTATCCCGCCCTTACCTGCTGTGGGGTATCAACCCATGGTTCCCCAGCAGGCGAGAGTGGACCACCCTTAGTCAAGATCCGTTGTTTGCTTTCGCTGTCCTCGTCTTGACCCTATGGGTTAGTCTGGCCTGGCGCACCCTCTGGCGCACTGTGCTGCCGGGGCCGGCGATGCGCGGAGGTCTCCCCGCGTTCGAGCATCTTTGGGCGCGGGGTGTCCTGGTGTGCGGTGGCGCTCTGTGCGGCGCCCTGGTCACATGGGTCGTGCTCGTTGACCTGCCCCCCATCATTCCGCGCGCGCCCAGCGCCCCTGACGCGCTCACCCGTGCCCTCCAGATGATAGCCATCGGCATTGTCGGCGTGATTGTTGTTATCGTCTTGGGGTTCCCGTGGTTGTGCCTGTTCGCGGTAACCTTGGGTCCGGCCGTCGCCACTCTGGTGTCCTGGCTGTGGCTTTACTATCCCTGGGAGCCGGCTGAGGCGGAAGCGAATGGATGAACACATGGAGTTCGGACCGGTGGATTGGGTCGAGCGGTTTCGCGAGTCGGCCGGGCGCCGCGTGATCTGGACCGTACGGTCCGAGCGCGCCGTCCATCGCTTCGCGGGTCGGATCCCGCTGGTGCGTCACTGGCGGGATCCGGACGACCCGTACCTTCTGCTCGGCCCCGGCAGCACCGACGCCGTACACGTGCTCGCAGACATGGAGCTCCGTCTGATCGAACGGGACCGCCGTTACGGCATCGCCCGCCGCCGTTGGCACGAACAACTGGACCTGGATGAGACCCCGCTCGGTCCCGGACCGATTGTGATGAGCTTGGAGCCGCTCACGTAGCCGTCCGGGACAGCGGTGTAGGCAGCGGAGCGCGTTGCAGGGACCGCACCGGAAGGGTATAGATTCGATACCGGCCAACTGTCGCCGGGAAGCGCATCGGCCGCGGAGGAGGGAAACGCGTGCGTCGCCTGACCTATTCGGACATCACCCTGCCTGTGCTGCGCGAGATCTGCTCGTTTTCTGGTGGTCCACGAAGCAAAACGCGGCCTGGATGCGGGTGACCCCCGGTGGCAGCTTTGCGGGCAACTGCTCTGGGCGGCCTGGCAAAACCATGCGCTCAGTCCCGGAGTAGAACCGGTGGAAGTGTTCGGCTGCTATACCGTTTACGACAACTGGACCTTTGTGCGGGGCGCAGTGCGCGGCGTGGCGGATGGCACGCCATCACTGGCGGTGGAAACCTCACGCGAATTCGCTGAGCCGCAGGAAGCCGGATTGATCCTCGAACTCCTGCGCGGCATCATCGCCCGCACCCTCGTGCGCTCTCGGCCCGGCCCGGATCCGGGCGCACCGTAGGGGCAATCCCCCCGTGGTTGCCCCAATTGCCCCCGTGGTTGCCCCCAGTTGCCCCCGTGGTTGTCCCCAGTTGCCCCCGTGCTTGCCCCCCGTTGTCCCCCGTGCTTGCCCCTGTTGCTCCCTGTTACCTCCCGTGATTGCTCCCTGTTACGCCTTGGGGCAGCCCGGCCGGCGCACCCGGGAGCGCCGGCCACCCTCACCCTGCGCGGTGCGGCGCATATGCGCCCCCGTACCCGAGCCACGCACGTTAGTAAGTGGTCTGCCTGACAGTCGCGCGCCTTGTGGATCGGCGATGCCGGCGCGCGAGCTGGGGCGCGAGGGATTGAAATCGCCTCGCTGGGGAGGGCGTCCTACCGGACGAAGGCGGCCCCGGCACGGAGTGCGAGAAAATCACCCAGCAAATCGAGTCCGCCGCGCGCGCGGCGGACTCGATTTGCTG
>SYMT01000720.1 GCA_005805375.1 Actinomycetota bacterium | reverse complement strand
GGCATGAACTCGATGAAGCGCACCTGATACCGGCGCTCCCGGGCCAGTTCAGCAAACGCGAGCAGCTCCGATTCGGTGTAGCCCTTCATCGCCACTGCGTTCACCTTGATCGGGGAGAAGCCGGCGCGAACCGCAGCCTCCAGGCCGCGCATCACCGCATCGAAGAGCGGGCGGCGCGTCAATTCCGCAAACTTTGCCGGGTCGAGACTGTCGAGGCTCACGTTGATGCGCCGCAAACCCGCGTCCCAGAGCTCCTGCGCCATCTCGCCCAGTCGTGCGCCGTTCGTGGTCAGGCTCAGGTCGCGCAGCACCCCCAGATCCACTATCCCGCGGATCAGCGTGGGCAGGTCCCGCCGCACCAACGGTTCGCCTCCCGTGAGGCGGATCTTGTCCACGCCCAGGCCGGCAGCGATGCGGGTGAGGCGCATGATCTCCTCATACGAGAGGATCACCTCCCGCGGGTAGAACTCCATCTCCTCCGGCATGCAGTAGACACAGCGGAAGTTGCAGCGGTCGGTGATGGAGATTCGCAGGTTGTTGTGGACCCGCCCGAACCCATCCCCCAGGCGCGACGGCAGCACGCCCCGGCGCGGGGCGGCGCGGGACGGCGCCAGGGTGGTGAGCGGAATGAGCGTGGGCATGCTGAATCCTATCGCTCAGGTCCCCGGTTTCCGACTCCGATTTTTTGATTGCGACGCGGAAAGTCCCTGGAACAGGACTCACCCCGGTTTCCGGAGAGGAAATCAGGCTGGCGTCGGCGAATGCCAGGAAAATCCAGCGAAAGAGTTTTGGTATGCAGATGCGCCTCGCTTTTTATCTCTTGATCGCCAGCGCCATCCTCTGCGCTGCCGCCCGCGCGGCCGAGGATGCGCCGGCTCCCAGTGTCCGCGACCGCGACGCTGCGTCCCTGTTCGCCCAGACCCGCGCGGAACTGGATCGGGGCGAGGCGGTCCGCGCGGTGGCTTCCGCGGACCGCCTCCTGACACTGGCGCGTGCACGGAAGGACCGGGTGGCCGAGGCCTGGGCGACCCAATTGCGGGCCCTGGGCGACGACCGGGTTCCCGCACCGATTGAGCAGCGTGTCCGCAACTGGCGGGAGTCCGTCGCCGCCTGGGATCGGGCAGGGAATGGCGAGGCAGCCGTCGAGGCGATCCTCAAAGGGGCCGAGATCACTCTGGTGGAAACCAACCGCTTTCTCGCACTGGTGCCGCCGCGAATCCGCGCCGAGACCCGGCGGCCGCGTGCGGTTCTGGCGACCGTGCGGCGATATCGAGGCAGCTATCCGAACTCGGCACATTTGCTGGAGATAGCGCGCGCGGCGGCGGACGTAACCGAGCGTCTTGATCCCGGAAGTGACGGTCTGGCGCACGACCTCACCTGGTTGGGCCAGTTGGAGTTTGCCTTCGCGCAGTATCGGCAGGGGGAGGGTCACCTCCTGCGCGGATTGGCGATCACCGAATCGCGCTTGCAGGGCTCCCCGACCGGGCTGCGGATTCTGCTTACCTTGTGGAACACCCACGCCGCACGCGGCAATCCGGAGGGGGCCACACACTATCGGGAGCGGTGGCGCGGCTGGCTCGAACGCCTTCTCGTCGCCGGGAAGGCTCCGGAAGAACTGCGGACCGCGCTGGATGAGGGCCTGTCCGAAGCCCACACCCGGGGGGACTATCCCGGGATATACGAACTTGCTGAGTGGCGTGTCCGGCACCGGGTGATCACCGGAGCCCGTACTCCGGACATGATCCAGGTGCTCAGCGAGGCCGGACACTTCGGGTTCATGACGCAGGACCCGGTAGGCGCGCTTGCCTACCATCGCCGCTCGATCGAACTGGCCGAGGAACTGGTCGGCCGGCCCGACCAGCGCGCCGGAGTGGCTTCAGTTCTCCACTTTCTCAAGGGGTCCGCCAACCGTCTGGAGGAGGTTCCCGGTGCGCGAGACCTGTGGGATCGTTTGCTGGCGGTCTGCCGCACGGCGGCTCCGGACTCTCCGGTCACGGCCGATGTATTGAGCAGCCTGGGGCGCACGTGGGTCGTGCGCGGGGACCTGAACAAGGCAGGCGTGTATGCGGCCGAAGCGCTGGCTCTCGCGGAACAAGTGGCGCCGAACTCCCACGCTGTGCTGGAGAGCCTGCTCGTGCTGGTCGGACAGCGCCTCGCACAGGCCGGCATCCTCGCCATCCCCGCGTTGGTGTCGGGGCGCCGCTACAGCGGCCGGCCGGAGGAACTGGCGGCGGCGGCGGCATTCCTGGATCGCTTCGACGCGGCGAAGGAAAAGCAGCCTGCCGATCTGACGTTCAAGGCGCTCGGGCTCGGACTGCGGGGTCTGGTGATCTACCACCAATCGGACCGCAAGGAAGACTTGCTGCGTGCCCGCACCGCATTGTCGGAGGG
Source organism: Actinomycetota bacterium (assembly GCA_005805375.1). Taxonomy (GTDB): domain Bacteria; phylum Armatimonadota; class SYMT01; order SYMT01; family SYMT01; genus SYMT01. Next base: position 3,180 of record SYMT01000720.1, on the reverse strand, counting down.
ACTGGCGGCGCTCCGGGGCTCCGGCCGCTCGCAGGCAGTGGGGGCGGCATTCCTGATTTCGCTGGAGCACGTCGCCCGAGGGCTGGGAGATGCGGCCTCCGCGGCACAGTACAGGGCGGAAATGGGGCGGCTGTTGCTGACCGAAAAGCTCGACCTCAGGCGGTTGGATGCCGCGATCGGCATCTCGGCGCTGGGGGCCAGTTTGCTGTCGAGTTCCCCGGAGGAAGAAGAGCAGAAGCTGCGCCAGTCCTGGGCGACGGTGCTGCAGCAGGCAGAAGGCGTCCCCTCCGATGAAGAGCGGCAGGGATACATTCGCCAGTTCGTCGCGCTCTCGGCGAAGCTGGCGGAGACACAGGTGCGCCTGGGCAAGCTGCCTGCGGCGTTTCGCACGCTGGAAGAGGGACGGGCGCTGGGACTGCGGCAACTGCTGGCCGACCGGCGCGCCGACCCCGGCGGCGCCGACGCGGCGCTGCGAGTCGCCTATCAAGACGCGGCTGCGGTGGTGAAGCAGGCGCAGCAGGAGCGGGATGCTGCCCTCCAGGCCGAGGAGGGGGCTCGACAACAGATGCTCAGCGCCCGGGAGCCGACTGCACCCGCCGCCGGGCGGGCGGAGGCGGAAGCGCGGTTCGACCGGGCGCATCAGCACAGCGCCTCCCGGGAGCAGGCTTACCAGTCGGCCAGAGCCCGCGCAGAAGAAATTCGCTTCCGATTGCGGCGGAACCGGAGCCGCAGCGAGGCAGAGGTTCCGGATGTCGAGTGGGCCCGCCGCGCGCTCCGCCCGGGGGAGCTCTACGTGACGTGGGTCCTGGGGGAGGAGCGGGCCTATGTGCTTCTGGCGCGGGGCGCGGGGGACCGGGGCCGGGTGGACAGGGGCCGGGTGGACAGGGGCCGGGCAGGCACGGGGGCCTGCCCCTACAGGCGTATCCGCTCACCGAGGGGTCCCGGCCGCTGCTCGACGACCTGAAACTGGCGCGCACGGGGCTCACTACTCCAGTGGGGAACGCGCTGCCGGTGCTGCATCGGCTGTACGAGCGTCTCTTTCCACCGCCCGTGCGCGCCGCACTTGCGCAGGCTCGGCGGATTGTGGTTGCTCCTGACGGCCCGCTGTGGAACCTCTCGTTTGCGGCCCTCGTCACCGTGCCCGGCGCCGCGCCGCGGTTTCTCGGGCTGGAGAAGTCGATTCTGTATGCCCCCTCGTTCTCCGTCTTCGTGGAGATGCGGGCGGAGTCTTCCCCCGTCGAAGCCGGGCAGCAGGCGAAGTCCGGAGCGCCCCCGCGGAATCACCTGATCGTTGGCAATCCGCTGTTGACAGGCGCCGGCGGCGGCGCTCCGGGGGGACCGGCAGACCCAACGCTGCCGTCCGGTTCGTTTCCACCCCTCCCGAATGCCGCAGCCGAAGCGGTGGAAGTCGGGCGGGTGTACGGCGTTCGCCCTCTCCTGGGAGCTGCCGCTACGGAACCGGCGGTGCGCGCCCTCCTGGAGCGCGCCGACATCATCCATCTTGCCGCCCACGGGGTCCTCCAGGCGAATGCCATGTCTTCAGGTATTCTGCTTGCCTCCCCCGCCTCGCGCTCTGCCGCTCCGGGCGGGGCGGGCACGCGCGGAGGCGGTTCCGGGCCGGCCGGCGCTGCAGGCAAGCCTGCAACCCGGGGAGCGAATCCGGCGCCGCGGGCGATTGCCGGGGATCGCGCCAACTCGGACATGGACGGCTTCTTGCAGGCATGGGAGATTCAGAGTCAGTTCCGGCTGCGTGCCCGCCTGGTGGTCCTCTCCGCCTGTGACTCCGCCGGCGGCGCCGAACTGGCAGGCGAGGCGAACATCGGCCTGACACGGGCCCTCCAGGCGGCCGGGGCGCGCACGGTGGTGGCTAGCCGGTGGACGGTCGAGGACACCGCCACCAAGTCGCTGATGGTGGCGCTGCACCGCGGGCTGGGGAAGCAGATGGCGTGCGACGAGGCACTCCGGCAGGGCATGCAGGCCGTGGCGCAGAAACCGGACTGGTCCCACCCATATTTCTGGGCAGCCTTTGCCTGCCTCGGGGACTCGGGCGCCGCCGGCACGCCAACGGAGCCACGGCCGCGAAACCGAGCCGGAGGCGGTGGCCCGGCTTCCCACAAAAAGTGGTGGGGAACGGCGCGCAGGTAGCCGTGGTCTCTGGTAGGAGGCACACTGCTCAGCCCGCTGCACGGATCGAGACGGGGGGTCCTCCCTGCTGGGGAGGGAGAGGCAAGGAAATGAAGAAGGAATGCGTACTGGCGATGGCCCTCACCTGCGCATGGGTCCTGCCCGCACATCAGCTTGCGGCAAAGCCGCAGACGGCACCGGCGGCGGGGTCGGCGTGGCGCATCACCTCGCGCGGCGCCGGCCCCATTCGGTTTGGGATGACCGTGATGCAGGCAAAGCGGGCAATGCCGAACGCAAAGTTCGCGCGGTCTACCGATGGAGACGGGGTGGCGCTGATTGCAGTCACTCAGGCGGGGAAGGAGTTGCTTTCCCTCCACGCCGGGGAAGACGACCCGGCCCGGCCGATCAACTACCGGAAGAAAATCTCGTACATTGAGGTCCGGGACCCCCGCTATCGCACGGACACCGGCATTTCCCCCGGGATGCGTCTCGCCGCAGCGGAACAGAAACTGGGGCCGGTGCGTGTGGTGGACTGGAGCGAGATCGAATCGCGGGAATACGTTACTTTTGCCCGCCAGTCGCAGGGTACGTCATTCCGGGTGACGAGCCCCGACGGCAGCGTGGGGGTCTATCCGAAGGATACCGGCCCTCCCGCGAAGAGCAAGAAGTACACCCCGGGCAGCACGATCTTCTCGATCATCCTGACGGGCCCGCGGTAGCGTCCCGGAGGCCAGCGGGACGCGGGTCGAGGAAAAAGGGGGGAGTGCAAGGAAAGAGGGGGGTGAGGAAAGACGGAAGCCCGGCCTCCCCACTCCCTCCTCACGTCTCTTCACCGTTTCCTCGCCGGAAACGGGTAGGCCACGCCAGGGGCCCGCCGGTGCTGGATGCGCCCGGACGCCCGCCGCGTTAATCCTTTCTAAGGGAACCGAGCAGAATTAATCCTCCCACCCGTGAGGAGACACGGCGGCATCTGAGAGGACACAACTGGACGGAATCATGTACGTCATGGTGTTATGGAACTCACTGCCGCCGCCACTGCCCTCCTCCAAGTTACCG
>SYMT01000719.1 GCA_005805375.1 Actinomycetota bacterium | reverse complement strand
GGTTTCTCGTCCGGGAAACGCAAGACCCGAATCAGAACACGATTTGTTGCCTTGATCCCACCGGCCCGCACCGCTTCCGGGACATCCTCGTTCCCACGTGCCCGCCCCGCATGACATTGCTGTGCGGCCCCGAGGGCGGCTTTACCCCCGAGGAACTGTCCCAGGTGGACGACGTGGGTGGACACCGAGTGGCCCTCGGCCGTCGGATTCTCCGCGCCGAGACGGCGGCGGTCGCCGCCGCTGCCGTGGCCGTCGCGCTCTGGGGTGACGCCTGATGAGCAAGTGGAAACCAGGAAGCAGCAAGTAACACGGCCCGCTTGTGCGTCCGGCGGCGTTCCGGAACCTCCGACCCCACCGGGAAACCCACGCTTTGCACTGCAAAGCATTTTGTGGTAGAGTTCGTGGGCAGGCGAGGACCTGGGGAGGAAACGGCGATGGCAGTGCTGACGGAGTTGCGCGAGACGGGCTCCCGCGGTTGGAAGGACCCTGGTGGGTATCGTGCGCGCCACATAGGCATCATCATGGATGGCAACGGTCGCTGGGCGCAGCGCCGGGGGCTCCCGCGCGTCGAGGGACATCGCCGCGGCGAGGCTGCCGTGCGGGACGTAGTTGAGATCGCCGGCGAGATGGGGATCGAACATCTCACGCTCTACACGTTCAGTGCGGAGAACTGGCGCCGTTCCCAGGAAGAAGTCGGGGCGTTGATGACGCTCATTGAGTTCGTAGCCCGCAAGGAAATCCGGGACCTCCACCGTCGAAACGTACGCCTGCAGGTCATTGGGCGACTGGACGAGTTGCCGGTGTCGCTGCGCGAGGAGTTGCGGCGCGACATGGTGTTGACGCGCGATAACACCGGCTTGAACTTGAACCTGGCGATCAACTACGGGGGTAGGGCCGAAATCGTGGATGGGGTGCGGCGGCTGGCGGAGCAGGTCTCCCTCGGGATCCTGCGGCCGAAGGAGATCACGGAAGAGAGCCTGTCGCAGGTGATGTACGCGCCCGACCTGCCTGACCCCGACCTCATCATTCGCACCGGCGGCGATCTGCGCCTGAGCAACTTCCTGCTGTGGCAGTCGGCATACAGTGAGATCTGGGTCACGGATACGCTCTGGCCGGACTTTTCCCGGCAGGAACTTGAGGCGGCCGTGGCGGACTTTGGTTCTCGGGAGCGGCGGTTCGGCGGGGTGCTGGAACCCGCGCCGGCCGATGCCTCCCGGACCCCATGAACAAAACACGCATTGCCATCCTCGGCTCCACCGGATCCATCGGTCGCCAGACTCTTGATGTTGCGGCCTGGTTTCCCGATCGGATCGAAGTCGTCGCACTGACGGCCCGTACCGACGCGGGCCGTCTGCGCGAGCAGGCGGCACAGCATCGCCCTCGCTTTGCCGCCCTGACCCATCCGCTTCCCGACGCGGACCGCACCTACCCAGGCGGCGCTTTCCTCGCGGGGCCGGAGCGGCTGGTCGAGGCGGCAGAACACCCCGACGTGGACCTAGTGATCGTGGCTGTGGTCGGCACAGCCGGGCTGGAACCGGCCCTGGCGGCGCTGCGCGCAGGCAAGAACGTGGCGCTCGCCACGAAGGAAGCGCTGGTGGTGGGCGGGCACCTGATGACCTCCGCGGCGAGAGCATCCGGGGCGCAGATCCTGCCCATTGACAGCGAGCACTCCGCCATCTGGCAGTGCCTTCGCGGCAACGAGTTGAGTTCGGTTGAGAAGCTGGTGCTCACGGCCTCGGGAGGGCCTTTCGTGGACCGGACGCACGCCGAGATGGCGGCCGCCACGGTGGAAAGCGCACTCGACCATCCTACCTGGCGGATGGGGGGGAAAATCACGATCGATTCCGCAACGCTGATGAACAAAGGCCTTGAGGTGATCGAGGCCAGATGGCTGTTCGAGATACCTGCGGATCGGATCGAAGTGGTCGTCCACCGGCAGAGCATCATTCATTCGCTGGTCTACTTCTCCGACAGTTCCGTGATGGCGCAGCTCGGCGAGCCGGACATGCGGCTGCCGATCCAATACGCGCTGTTCTATCCGGACCGCCCGCCTAACTCGCTGCCGCGTCTGGATCTGGTGCAAAGCCGGCAGTTGACGTTTGAGGCGCCGGACACAGCGCGATTTCCCGCGCTGGCGCTGGCGTTCGCCGCGGCAAAAGCCGGGGGGTCGCTTCCGGCGGTGATGAGCGCCGCCAACGAAGTGGCCGTGGACCTGTTCTTACAGGGTCGCATTCCGTTCACCGGCATTGCAGACCGGGTGTCCACGGTGATGGAGCGCCATGCGTGGCAACCAGATCCACCGCTCGACGTGCTGCTCGAACTGGATTCCTGGGCGCGCCGCGCCGCGTGGGAAGCCTGAACGATCGCCCCTCCGGTCAGCGCCTCCCAAAGTGTGCAGATACCCGGGATTCCGCGCTAAGATGGAAAGAAGGGACCGGGCGCATGCCCCGGTGCATCGTCTTGACAGGGTGACATGAACAAAAACGACCTCACCAACCTTGGCCTTGTGGCCGCCGCGCTTCTCGGTCTGGCAATCTTTCAGTGGTCTATCTTTGTGATGTTTGCGGTGTTCGCGCTCACCCTGGGGTTGTTGGTGGTCGTGCACGAGTGGGGGCATTTCATCGCGGCCCGGTGCGTCGGCGTGCGCGTGTACGAATTCGCACTTGGGTTCGGCCCGAAGCTGCTGACGTACATGCGGCGAAACGGAACAGACTACACGATTCGTATGTTCCCCCTCGGCGGGTTCGTCAATCCCAAGGGGATGCAGCCGGACGATCCGATCACCGAGGACGGAATCAACGGCCGGCGCCCCGCCGAACGTGCGCTCGTCTATCTGGCCGGGCCTTTGATGAACATGATTTTCGCGGTGCTGCTGTTCGTGTCCCTCGGGGCGGTGTTCGGCACGCCGGACGATAATGTCGCACTGGTGGGCAGTGTGGACCGGAAGACTGCCGCCGCCAGGATGGAGGTCGTGAATCGCAACGGTGAGCCCGTGCCCGCAAACTTCCCGCGCGGGCTCCGCGTCGGTGATCGCATCCTGGAGGCGAACGGGGTGCAGGTGAGCGGCGCCCGAGACGACGACGGCAAGCCGGTGGATGCCCGGGAACGGGTAGTGCGCCAGATCAATCCCTATCTGGGCAAAGCGGTGACGTTGCTGGTCCAACGGGGACGCGACACGCTCCTGCTCCGCGGCACGCCGACGGAGCGCTCAGTACAGTTTCCGCGCCTCGTGGTGACTGAGGCGCCTCCGGGTTCAACCTTGCCCGTGCAGCCCGGCGACCAACTGGAACTGCTGAACGGGCGGCCGTTCCAGGCCGAGAACGAGAAACCCCTCGAGACGGCGACCCGGTGGCTGAAGGAGCAGTCGGGGCGCGAAGTGACTCTGGCGGTGTGGCGGAAAGGGAAGACGTATCTGGAAGTGCGCGGGGTCGCCGGTCCGCTCCGGCTGGAGATGAAGGAGGCCGAGCGCACCGTCGGCGTGTTGGGATTCGGGCCATACCCGGGCGCCGGTCCTCGCGTAGGTCTGGTGGAATCCGCGTCCACCGGACTGCAGCACACGATCGGAATGGTACTCGGATACGTGCAGATGTTCCAGCGCCCGAAGGAACTGAAGGAGAGCGTGGGAGGCCCGATCGCCATCGCGTCTATCCTGGCCGATGTCGGCCGGTTGCCGCTCTTTTACTTCATCACCTTCATGGGAAACCTCAGCCTCTCGCTCGCCATTTTCAACCTGGTGCCGATCCCCGTGTTCGATGGGGGTCACATGCTCCTTCTCACCATCGAAGTGCTGCGGCGGAAGCGCCTGGACCCGGCAATGCACAAGGCAGCCGCAGCGGTCGGACTCGTGGTGGTCCTGGTACTGTTCGTGCTGATCGCGGCGCAGGACCTGTCCAAGCGCTTCGGATAGATTTCCACGTACTCGACAAGGAAAGTTCAACCCTCGCAGGGCACGGCCCAACGTCCTGCTCTGCGGAGGTGACGGGACACAGATGACCATGCGCAGGCAGAGTGGACGGTTCTGGTGGATTACTTTGGGGATGACGGCCAGCTTCCTGCTGGGGGGCTGGCTGGCGCCGCGGATCCGGATCGAGTGGAACCCGGGGCGGCTGCCGAACGAGGCGATGGCGCAGGCGCCGCGCGTCGCGCCGATCGTTGGCGCCGATGAGCCGGTTGCGCGAGCCGTGTCGCAGGTGCTCGATACGGTGGTCAACATTGACACTGTGAACCGGGTAGTCCAGGACGACTGGTTCTTCGGGCGGCAGGAGTACCGCACCACGGGCGCCGGGTCAGGCGTCGTCATTGACACGCGCGGGCACGTCATCACGAACCAGCACGTCGTCGAGGGAGCCGAACAGATCCGGGTGGTCTTCCCGAACGGTCGTCGCTTTCGGGGGCGAGTGGTCGGCGGCGACCGGGACACGGATGTGGCACTGGTGCAGATTCTCAACGCGGGCACCTTGCCGGCGGCTCAACTCGGAGATTCGAAGCGGTTGGTGCCGGGTCAGTGGGCGATTGCGATTGGGAATCCGTATGGGTACCAGCACACCGTCACGGTCGGCGTCGTCGGGCACACCGGCCGCGCCGTCCAGGTGGAAGACCGGCTCTACTCCAAGCTGATCCAGACGGATGCGGCAATCAACCCGGGAAACAGCGGCGGTCCGCTCGTAGACATCCACGGCAAGGTGATCGGCATCAACACGGTGGTACGTTCCGACGCGCAGGGACTCGGGTTCGCGATTCCGATTGATGTCGCGAAGGGGATTGCCGACGAGTTGCTCCGTTCCGGGCGCATCAAACGGCCCTGGATCGGGCTTGTCGCCGAGGATCTGACGCCCCGCACCGCCCGGTATCTGGGACGCGACTCGGCCGAGGGGTGCTATGTGGAGCAACTGAACCGCCGCGGGCCCGCCGCACAGGCCGGCGTGCAGCCGGGCGATGTCATCCGCTCGCTGGGCGGGCGGGCCGTGCGGCGTAAGCAGGACGTGGAAGCCGTGGTCAATGGGGCCCGGATCGGGCAGAAACTCCAGATCGTCCTGGAGCGTCAGGACGGCGGCTACAAGGGTGAGATCGTGGTGATCGAGAAGCCGTGACGCCGTGGTAAACTAACGTTTCTCCCATGCTGCAGACTGCTGTTCAGCCGGCCGTGGTGCGCCGGGCCCGGGTTGCCGACGCACCGGCGATTCAGCATCTCATTACAACGTTCGCCGAACGCGATGAGATGCTGCACCGCTCCCTCGGCGAAATCTACGAAAACATCCGCGACTTCTATGTGGCGGAGGACGAGGACGGGCGCATCCTCGGCTGTGGGGCCCTGCACGTCTGCTGGGCCCATCTGGCCGAGATCAAGAGTCTGGCCGTCTCCGAAGCGGCGCAGGGACGCGGGATCGGCAAGCAGATCGTGGTGAACTGCGTCGAGGAGGCCCGCGAACTCGGGCTGCGCACTGTTTTTGCGCTCACCTACCGCCCTGAGTTTTTCGCGCGCGTCGGGTTCCGTGTGGTGGACAAGGCGACTCTCCCCCACAAGGTGTGGAATGAGTGCCTCCGCTGCCCCAAGTTCGTCGGCTGCACGGAGATCGCCGTGGTGTACGATCTCGCGCTGACCGCAACGCTCCCGTATTCGCTGCCGATGTTGTGAGCGGACGAGGGTTCGTCTGCAGGTCGGAGCGAGCCCTCGCCCGCAGCGAAGAGAACCGCGCTACTCGCTGTCCACCAACCAGCGTCGCATCCAGGACACGATGCGGGCGATGCGGTCGAGCCGGAGATCGGGCGGGCCGCTTCGGGAAAGGCCGTGGTTGGCCTCACGCGGGTAGCGTACGAATTCCACGTGCTTCCCCTGGCGCTTCAGCGCGGCGTACCACTGCTCCGCCTGCTCGATCGGGCATCGCAAGTCCCCCTCGCTGTGGAGGATCAGGAGCGGCGTATTGACGCGGCCCGCCGTGAGCAGGGGAGACTGGCGCAGCAGGTGCTCCGGCGCATCCCAGGTGTTGCCGCCGAAGTAAGAACTCTCGCTGAAGTTGAAATCGCACGTCCCCGCCATGCTGTGGAGGTTGACCACACTGCGCTGGGTAACGGCACACCGAAAGCGGTCGGTATGCCCCACCATCCAGTTGGTCATGTAGCCCCCGTAGCTGCCGCCGGTGACCCCGATGCGTGCGGGATCGAGGCAGGGAAGCGTCAGCGCATGGTCCACGGCGGCCATCAGGTCCCGATAGTCTGCTCCGCCCCAGTCCCCACCAATGGCGCCCACATGCGCCTGGCCGTACCCCCGGCTTCCGCGCGGGTTGGTATAGAGGACGGCGATGCCCTGGCTCGCCAGAATCTGCAATTCGTGCATCATCGCCCAGCCGTACTGCGTGTGGGGGCCGCCGTGGATGTAGAGCAGCAGCGGGGCCGGCCGGTCGCCTACCCCGTCCGGGCGCAGCAGCCAGCCATGCACATCCCCCGCTTCGCCGGGAGCGTAGACTTCCGCGGGTGTCAGCAACTGCACCTCGTCGAGAATGCTGCGGTTGAGGTCGCTGATCCGGCGGAACGCGCCGGAACCCACTCCCAGGTCGAACACTTCCACGTCGCCCGGCCGAAGCGGATCCCCGACGACGCTGACGACACGCCTGCCCTCCCGGTCCAGCGAGAGCGACGCGACCTCGCCGGCGAAGCCCGGCGTGAGGTTCTCCGGAGCGCCGCCCTCCACCGGCACACGGTACAGGTGGCAGGCGCCCCGATCGCTGACCAGGCAATACACGTGCCGGCTGTCAGGGCTCCAGGTAGGTCCGCCCCACCCACCGCCGAACGACCGCAGGTCGCCGAGGGTGGCATCGCCCACCGGCCGGTCCAGCGACGCGGTGAGATCGCGGCCTTCCCCTCCGGTCGCAGGCAACACCCAGAGATGCGGATCCGTCCCGCTCCACACGTCCGTCAGGTCCGTGTGCCCGAAGTACGCGAACCAGCGCCCGTCGGGCGACCACGACAGCGCGGATTTTGGACCGGCAGGCGCCGCCACGCAAACTTCCGGGGCGGGGACATCGCCTTCTACCGCCACGACCCGCACCTCCACGAACTGCGGCGTCACATCGGGGTCCGGCGAGCGATTGGTCAGAAATGCGATGCGGGAACCCTCGGGCGCCCACGTCAGCGAACTCTGGTCCGTGGCCCCGGACGTGAGCGCCTGCACCTCGCCGGTCTTGAGGTGCAGCACGTGGATGTGCCACCGCTCGTCTCCGAAGTAGCCGGCGCCCTCCTCCCGGTAGGCGAGCCGGTGCACTTCCAGCGGAGGCGTGGACCGGTTGTCCTTCTTCCGTTCCTCTACAGCCGCCTTTCGACTCGCCAGCGGTCGGGGTCGGTACGTGAATGCGATGCGGCGACCATCGGGGGACCAGTGAAACTCTCCGATGCTGCCTTCGTCCAGATGAGTGAGTTCTTCGGCCTCGCCCCCGTCGGCGGGAATCAGCCAGAGCTGCGTCGCATCGCCGCGATCCGAGCGGAAGAGCACCCATTTCCCATCCGGCGACCAGCGGGGTGATCCGTCCGCATGCCCGTCCCCGGTAAACACGCGATCCTCGGCGCCGTCGGCGCGGGCAATGCGCAGGCGGGTGAAGTAGCGATTCTTCGCGCGGTCGGCACGCTGGGCGCAGTACACGACCCGTTCCCCGTCCGGAGAGAGCTGCGGGTCAGAGACCAGCACGAACTCGAAGAGGTCTTCGGCGGTGACGGGGCGACGAGCAGGAGCAGACATCTTGATTCTCTTTCAGGGGCGTCCGGCTTTCGTGCCTACGTGAACGCAGACCATGCCGCCGGAGAGATCGTGGAAGTGGACGTTGACCAGTCCAGCGCGCTGCATCGCTGCGGACAGCTCCTCCCGGGTGCGAAACTGCTTGAGCGAGT
>SYMT01000076.1 GCA_005805375.1 Actinomycetota bacterium | reverse complement strand
GGACGGGGCAGACGCCATCCTCGCGGTGCGGACGGCGGTGCTGGGCCACGAGGAGGCACAGTTGGCTTGGGCGGCTCGGGCGGCCTAATTCACTTCTAAGAACAGCATGATTCCTTACCCACAATTCCGAGTCACACCCCTCCGGGCGCCCGCCCCATCCGGTTCGAGGTCGCCCATCACGGCCTGGACGACCCGTCTGGCGGCGCATTCCCGGGTTCGTGTCTGCACGCCGCCGGATACACTGATACGGCTCCGGTCAGCTTCCGGCGCCCTCTGCGTCCTTTCCTCTCGAAACTCCCTCATGCTCCTTTCCTTCCGCGCGGGTCGGTCGCGCGTTCGCCTCGTCTCCCTGCTCTCGCTGGTTCTGCTTGGTGGAGCCGGGGCTGTCGTCGTCGCTCAGCGGCAGAGTGCCCTGAATGCCGCTGCGCCGGCAGACCGTGCTGGCAGCGTCCCGGCGCAACCTGGCGATGCCGCGCCATCCTCGCACCACGCCGCCGAGCGTGCCGGCGAGGAGCGCCCGGTCGTCGAGGTGGAGTCCCTGACCGTTGGGGGCCTCACCCAGCCGATTCGGGTCACGGGTACTGTGCGCACCGATGAGAGCCTGGTGCTGAGCACCAAGGCGACGGGCCTCATCCGGGAGGTGCGGGTCGGTGAGGGCGACCGGGTAGAGGCGGGCCAGTTGCTCGTGGTGCTTGATGACCGCGACCTGCGCGCGCGCCGCGACTGGATCGTCGCCTCGCTGCGGGCCGCAGAGGCGCGCCTGGCCCAGACCCAGACCCAGCGGGGCATTCGCAACAGCGCGGCGGCGGCGGACCACCGGCGGGCGGAGCAGAGCCTCGCAGCGTCCCGTCTCCGTCTATCGCAGGCGCAGTCGCTGTCCGGGATCGCCGACGCGGAGGCGGAGAGCCGGGTTGCGAGTGCCCGGGCGGGCCTTCAGGCGGCCCGGGAGCGGCTGAAGAGCCTTCAGGATGGCGCCCGCCGCCAGGAGAAACTGAGTGCGGAGGCGTCGGTGAGCCGAGCCCGCACCCAGGTGGAACGCACCCGCGCGGCCTGGGAGCGACGCGAGCAGCTCCTGCGGGAGGGCGCGATCGCGCGCGAGGCGGTGGACAACGCGCGTCGAGACCACGAGGCTTCGTTGGCCGATCTCGAAGTGGCCCGGCAGCAGCTCAGCCTGATCCAGGAGGGGCCGCGCACCGAGGAGATCCGGGTCGCGGAGGAGGCCGTGCGCCAGATGGAAGCGGCGCTGCGCGACGCGGACGCCAACCGCGCCCGCCGCCAGGTGAGCCGTGAGGAGGTAGAAGCGGCCCAGACGCAGGTGCGTCAGGCGGAAGCCACGCTCGACGCAGCCCGCTCCGCCCTCTCCCAGAACCGGATCAACGATGAGGAAGTGCGCAGCGCCCGGGCCACCATTCTCCAGGCGCGGGCGGATCTCCGCCTTCAGGACGAATTGATCCGTCAGACCCTGGTCTACAGCCCCGTGCGCGGGATCGTCACGAAGCAGATCGCGCACGTAGGCGAGAGTGCGGTGCAGATGCGGAACGAACTGCTGGCGGTGGTGTCGCTCGATACACTGTTCGTGGAAGCAGCGGCGCCGGAGACTGTCCTGCCGTATCTGAGGGTAGGACTCCCGGCCGCGGTGCAGCTCGACGCGCAGCCGGGACGCACCCTGTCGGCGCGTCTGACGGAGATCATCCCGGTGGCGGAAGGCGCCAATCGTTCCGTGCGCCTTCGCCTCACGCTGCCGCGGCCGGATCGTGTCCGCACCGTGGTGGGTGGGTTTGCCCGGGCATTGATCCGGGGCGCGCCCGAGGCGGCGGTCCTCTCGGTGCCCCGGGCGGCTCTCGTCTCCGACGACGCCCAGGCTGCCGTGTTCGTCTACGATGGCGAGACAGTGCGACGCACCCCGGTGACGATCGGCGATGCCGGCGGAGTGGGAGATCGGGTGCCGATCCTAAGCGGTCTCAACCCGGGCGATCGCGTGGTCGTGCAGGGAGTGGAAGGGTTAGTGGATGGCCTGAAGGTGGCGCTGAAGCCGGGTTCGGGAGCGTAATCCGATGCAGGCACTCGCAGAACTCTGCGTACGGCGACCCGTATTCGCCAGCGTCCTCACGCTGATCCTCATCGTGGTGGGGGGCTTCTCCTACTTCCGTCTCGGCGTGGATCGTTTCCCGAAAGTGGACTTCCCGACCATCACGGTCACGACCCGCCTGCCCGGCGCCGCGCCGGAGGAATTGGAAACGGAAGTCACGGACCGGATCGAGGAAGCGATCAATACGATCTCCGGCATTGACGAACTCCGCTCCGTCACAGCCGAGGGGGTCTCCCAGGTATTCGTCAGTTTCGTGCTGGACAAGGACATCAACGTCGCCGCGCAAGAGGTGCGGGACAAAGTGAACCTGGCGCTTCCGGCCCTGCCGCGGGGGATTGAGCTCCCCACGGTGGACAAGCTCGATCCGGATGCCGCCCCGGTGCTGACCCTCTCCCTGTCGGCGGAGCGCCCGGTGCGCGAGTTGACCGAGTATGCGGACCGGGAACTGCGCCGCGAGTTGGAGACCATCTCGGGGGTGGGGCAGGTGGTGCTCCTGGGAGGCCGCAAGCGCCAGGTCAACCTCTGGCTGGATCCCGAGCGCCTCCGCAGCTATCGCCTGACGGCGCTGGATGCGATCCGCGCGATCCAGAACGAGAACGTGCAGATCCCCGGCGGCAGTCTCGAACAGGGTGAAAAAGACCTCACCCTGCGCACCCGGGGGCGTGTCCGCTCGGTACGCGAGTTCAACGACTTGGTGATGGCCCAGAAAGATGGCTACGCCATCCGGTTCAGCGACATCGGATTCGTGGAGGACGGCGCCGAGAAGGAACGCACCGTGGCGAACGTCAACGGCCGGCCGACCGTCGTCATGAACCTGCGGAAGCAGAGCGGCGCCAACACCATCGCGGTGGTTCATGCCGTCGAAGAACGGCTGGCGGAGTTGCAGAAGCGGCTGCCGCCGGGCTATCGCGTCGCGATCGTGCGCAACCAGGCTACCTTCATCGAAGCGGCCACGCACGCGGTGCAGGAGCACCTGGTCCTCGGCGCGTTCCTGGCGGCGCTGGTGGTGCTGCTCTTCCTGGGGAACGTGCGTTCCACCCTCATCGCGGCGCTCGCGATCCCCGCTTCGATCATCTCGACGTTCGCCCTGATGCAGGCGATGGGCCTCTCCCTGAACGTCATCACCCTCCTCTCGCTCACGCTCGCCGTGGGCATCGTGATTGACGACGCCATCGTGGTTCTGGAGAACATCTTCCGCTATCTGCGCGAGAAGGGCTTTTCTCCGGTGGAAGCGGCGATCGAAGGCACCCGCGAGATCGGCCTGGCGGTTCTTGCGACCACATTTTCGCTGGTCGCGGTCTTTGCGCCGCTGGCATTCATGGGCGGGATCGTGGGGCGCTTCATGAGCTCCTTCGGGGTTACGATGGCGTTCGCCATCATGATTTCACTGTTCGTGAGCTTCACCCTGACCCCGTCCCTGTGCGCTCGCTGGCTCCGGGCGAATGCGTCCCCGACCGATCCACCGCATGGGGCGGAGGCATCGGACCAAACCGATCGGACGGATGCGGCGCCGGTGGGAACGAGCGCGCATCCCACCACCTGGGTGGACCGCTTCTACCGTCCCATCGAACTCGGTTACATGGCGATGCTGCGGTTCTCGATGCGCCACCGGTGGGTGGTGGTGCTCGCCTGCGTGGGGGCACTCGGTGCAACCGGGCCGCTCTTTGCAATGACTCCCAAGAATTTTCTGCCGTTGGACGACGAATCCCAGTTTGAGATCACCGTGCGCGCGCCGGAGGGCACCAGCCTGCGCCGTACCGAAGGGATACTGAACCGCATCAGCGAGCAGGTAAAACGGCTGCCCGAGGTGCGCTACACTGTGGTGACTGCGGCCGGGGACGAGCAGCAGACGCAGAATCTGGGGAGCATCTACGTCGGTCTCTCCGGGGTCGGCGAACGGAAGCGGGGGCAATACGCCCTGATGGATGTGGTCCGCCGGGAAGTGTTCCCGGCATTTGCTCAGGATCGGCTCCGACTGGCGGTGCAGGAGGTGGCGGCCATCTCCGGCGGTGGGAACACCAACGCGAGCATCGTCTACGTCGTGTTCGGGCCGGATCTGAAAAAGTTGGAGGAGTACTCCGACCGTCTCCTGAAAACGCTGCGCGGCGTCTCGGGGGTAGTGGATGCCAACACCACGTTTGTGGCCGGCAAGCCGGAACTGGCGGTCCAGGTGGACCGACCGCGCGCCGCCTACCTGGGCGTGCGGGTGACGGACATCGCGACAGTGCTCCGCTACCTCGTGGGCGGGGAAGAGATCAGCACCTACGAAGAGGGCGGCAACCAGTACGACGTCGTGGTGCGGGCCCTGCGCCGGTCCCGGACGGACGCAGGCGGATTGCAGGGGATCACCGTGCCCAGCGCGCAGATCGGCCCGGTGGCGCTCGAAGAACTGGTGCGCTTCGAGCCGGACACGGGGCCCGCGGCCATCAACCGCCAGGCGCGCCAGCGACAGGTAATTCTCACCGCAAACACGGCGCCGGGCGCCTCCGAAGCCGCGGTGCTCGAAACCCTGGAGCGAGAAGTGGCAGCCCTCAAGATGCCTCCCGGGTACCGCTCGGGTCCGGCCGGACGGAGCAAGGAACTGGGGCGTGCAGCCGCCAACTTCGGAGCCGCGTTCCTGCTCTCCTTCATCTTCATGTACCTGGTGCTGGCGGCGCAGTTCGAATCCTGGGTCTATCCGATCATCATTCTGCTGTCGCTGCCGCTCTGCATTCCGTTCGCCCTGCTGGCCCTGCTGCTGGCCGGCCAATCGCTGAATATCTTCAGCGCGCTCGGATTCCTGGTGCTGTTCGGCATCGTGAAGAAGAACAGCATCCTGCAGATTGACCATACGAACGGACTGCGCGCGCTCGGATACCCACGCGATGCGGCGATCCTGCAGGCGAACCGCGACCGCCTGCGCCCGATTCTGATGACCACACTCGCGTTCGTCGCGGGCATGATCCCGCTTGCGCTCTCGTCCGGGACCGGCGCGGCCACCAACCAGTGCATCGCGTGGGGCGTGATCGGAGGGCAATCGCTGTCGCTGCTCCTCACCCTGCTGGCGACGCCGGTCGCGTACTCCCTGCTGGATGACCTCACGACGTTTACGGCGCGCGTGTTCCGCCGCACCCCGCGCTCGGGCGCTCAGGACGCGCCCGTCGCTGTGTGAGCGGGAGGACTTCCGGGTGACGATGACGGGTCCGGCTCCGCTGGTCCAAAATCACACCGCTGGTCGAATTCACCGCTGATGTGTGATGCATCACCAGGAGAAGGTGGCCAGGGCCAACAGCAAGCGCCCCGCCTGGCGGTGCAGCCACGCGGCAATGGCCACCTTTGCCTGCACATTCATTGCACCTCAAGCGCGAATCTGCACGACCCAGGGTCTATTCCCAGTGGGCCCGCCAGGCAGCCCATACGACCCCGGCGTATCCGTGCCAAATGGGGGAGAGTCCCTCCAACCGCCGGACTCTCTGAGCCAGTCCGAGCGCCCATTCCGCGCTCCTCTCGTTTCTTTGGTGCTCTGCCTGGTCGTGCCAGGTCAGTGCTCGAAGGAGCCACAGGAGGTAGAGTGCCTCCTCCCACTCCACTTCCAGCAGATCTTGAATCACGGATCGTGCTACCGCCGCGTGTGGTTGGGTCGGAGAGGCGGCCCAGCACGCCAGGCGAAGTTGGTCGTACGCCGACAAGAAGTTGCAGTCCTCCAACTCCTTGGCATATCGGGAGAGCGCGTAGCGTACCCCGCTTCCGGTTATCCGTCGCGCATCAACCAATGGCGTCCGGTCCAGACCACACGTCTGAATGGTTGCAAGCCCACATTCGCTCTTAGCCCTCGGTTGAACGATCCCCTGATCGTCAAAATACAGGTGATTTTCCGGGCTCCGGTCGGTGTCGAACGGGTTAAGGAGGAGGCGTCGTTCGTACGTCTCGCCGGAGGGGGGACCCGGGTGGGGGACGCCGACAACTCCCGAAACGTGGATCGCTGTACCGCCGGGGGCGGAAATGGGAAACAACGCACCCTTCCAGGCTCTGTTGCAGATTTCGCACGCCAGGATCCAGTTGGTCCATTCGAGGGCCAACCACAGGTAACCGCCTATGGGTTCGCTCCAGGCCGGGACACCGGGCGACGCGGAAGCGGGCGTCTGTGGGTGCCCGGGATCGGATCTGCGTACCACGAGGAGGTGGGTGACTGCGTTCCTCGGTGCGTAGTGATCTACATCTCCGGGCTGGCCGATCAGCGAGCACTCACAATACGCACACTTGCCGTGCTGTGCCCGCCAGAAGTGGAGGCGGAACCGGCGGTGGATGTCGGTCATCGCCGGGCTGCGGGCGCGCTTTTTCCGCGCTCCATAGATCTCCGGCTCCTCCGGGCGCACGAGGCGGATCATGTCTCCGGAACTCCCGAAGGGGCGGCGTCAGCGCGTGCCAGGCGTCTCAGCCGGTCTCTCACCGCTTCGCGAGACTCCGGCGTGGGCTGAACGACAGGCGTGCCTGACAGAACGGCAGAGGCTGCGCTGAGGTTCGGCCGCGGCCCTTCGTTGAAGCGCCGCGACAGCTGCTCCCGCATGTCGGCAGTGCGCGGGGCGCCGGGATCGTCGAGCACGGCCTGCTGGAGTTGCTGCATCAACTCAGCGGTCTTCGGATCGAGCCCTGTCCCCAGCCCGAACCACTGGCCGGTGAGGCGCACGTCGGTGTCAGTCGCGGCGTCCGGCAGGTCGGCGGGGCGCACCTGCGTTTCTCCGGCGTCATTTCGGGAGACGACGAAGAGTTCCCCTGGCCGGAGGCCGAGGATGGTGAGCGGGCTGTGCGTGGTGACCACAAACGTGAGGAGAGGGAACGTCTTCCGGAGGTCGGCGATCAGTGTGTACTGCCAGCGGGGGTGGAGATGGAGGTCCAGATCATCAACCAGCACCACTCCGGTCATGCGGTGGGCAAAGTTGCCGTCCGGCACGACCCCGTGCCGGTGTGCGGCATCTGCCCAGCGTGCGATGAGGTCCAGCGTCCAGCCCAGAGTCGCCAGGTACCCGTCGCTGAGACCGGCGAGAGGGCTCCGCTCGCCGATCTGTGGTCCGGAAAGAAATACCCCCTGTCCCAGTTCGATGTGGACCTCGTTGACCGCATCACCACCCGGCAGCAGGCCGGCCACCGTCTTCTTCACGGCCTCCACGAACGCGTACTGCTCCGAGCCCGTTCCCGTGTGCGCCGCCAGCCCCATCTGCAGTTCGAGCCAGACTCCCACATTCACCAGCGGCGAAGTCCCGTCGAAAAGCGTGGCAATTGCGCGGACCGGACTGCGGAGGTTTTCGTAGATCCGGTTCGCCTCCCCCTCTGCCGCAGAACCGCGATGCGCCCCATAGGCGGCGACGAAGGGAGCCGGAAACGGCTTCCGGTTTTCGGCCACACTCTCCAGCGTGTCGGAGCGAAGAAGCGTCATCGGCGGGGTACTCCAGGGTCCCACCGCGTGCAGCACCGCTTTCTCGGCTCCGCGCCGTACCAGCGGCGCACCCGCCCCCTCGTCTCCGACGAGTGCGTTCGCCACCTCCGTGCGGGTCAGCGCCAGACAGAGGCCTCGCAGCAGCGAGCTCTTCCCCGCGCCGTTCTCTCCCAGAAAGCAGATCCACTTGCCCTGCGGAGCGGCACTCCGGAACTCAAGAGCAACCGCACGGACCGAGCGCAGGTGCTCCACCCGGAACGCATCAACCGGGAACGGAAGCTGGAACAACTCCCGCTCCGCCCACGCCCGTCTCGATCGGCCCGGCTCCAGCCCCACGGACAGAGGAGTCTCGTCCCAGATTTCGGCCAGCCCCGCAGCCGTGCCGTTGGAGTGCCCTGCCACTCGGGCCTCATCCAGGGGGCGCATGAGATCCCGGGCTTCCCGCTCGGCATCCTCGGCTTCGTCATCCCGTTCGGCTCGCCGACAGACTCGCCCCAGCAGGCCCAGCGCTACCGCCAGTGCTGTTGTCATACTCTGGGGGGCTCCGGCAGCCAGTTCCCGCCGAAGTGCCACCGCCTCCCCCACCGCCGCGATGGCCTCTCCTGACTGGTTTCCCTCTACGAGATACCACCCCAAAGCTTCCAGGCTGCCTGCCAGGTCCGGTCGAAAGCGACCCGGTCGGGAACTCACGAGACTGCGATTGAGGCACACCTGCTCTCGGAAAGCTGCGACGGCCTCATCCCGCTTCCCCAGGACCGCCTGTCGCTGTCCCAGGTTCATCAGGCTCAGGGCCAAGTCAGGGAGGAATGCATCCGGCTGCACCGCCGCCAGCGTTCTATACACCGCCACCGCTTCCCGTACGGCACCAAGCGCCCCGTCCCGGTCCCCCGCCTCCGACAGCGTCAACCCCAGGCCGGTCAGGGTCCCCGCCACGCTCGCGCGGTACACCCGCCGCTCTGTCGCGAGATTTCGATACAGCGACAGTCCCTCCTCATAGGCGGCACGCGCGGCCTGGAGGTCGCCGGAGTTTCGGAGGCCTGCGGCGCCCAGGGTGATGAACCTCGCCGTGCATGCCGGATCGCCGAGCCGCCGGGCGAGTTCGGCTCCCTCCTGTGCAGCGGCCAGGCCTCGCTGAATTACGGCCAGGTGTTGCTTCGAGGGGGCACTTTCGGTCCCCACAACCAGTTGTGCGAGCCCGAAGAGGGTCAGTAGTTCCAGGGCTAGAGCCGCGTCCCGGTGTCCGCCTGATGCGAACCTCGCTCTCACCTCCAGGGCCCGGGCATCAAATGCATCCGGGTCCTTCGGTGGTATATCGCCCAAGAGCGCCTGGACCTCGGGCTCGGAGTGGGCGGCGCTCAGAGCGTTCGCCAGCGTATCCGGACCCGGGATGGCGATGTAGAGGCGGACGGCGAAGAGCCACCCGGGTTCGACTGGCGCGGGTTGGATTTGTGAGTAAGCGTTTCGGTCGGGGCGCTGGGGGCGAGGTTTCAATTCCGACATGGGAATCCGTTGGGT
>SYMT01000718.1 GCA_005805375.1 Actinomycetota bacterium | reverse complement strand
GCGGTAACTTGGAGTAGGGCAGTGGCGGCGGCAGTGAGTTCCATAACACCATGACGTACATGATTCCGTCCAGTTGTGTCCTCTCAGATGCCGCCGTGTCTCCTCACGGGTGGGAGGATTAATTCTGCTCGGTTCCCATAGAGGAATGCCGCACCGGAGTCTTGAAAGCCTTCCAGCGCCAGCTTTACTGCACCAAATGCGAGTTGATGCTCTTTCCTACCACCTTGATGATGAGCGACATTTCCGTCGACTCGTGTCCCGGCTGCGGGGGGGCCTTCCTCGATCACGGGCGCCTGGCCGAGGTCCTGGCCCTGCACGGCCCGTAGTCCCGGGCCGGAACTGTTCGGGCTGGTTCCCGAACAGAGGAATGAGGAGAGAGCAGGGAGAAACGAGTGGCTCCACACTCCCTACTCACGCCTGATGTGAAATGAAAGGGGGAAGGGAAAGGTGCCAGTGAGTGTTTATGGCGTCCTTTGGAGGAAGAACGCGATGAACATGCCTTTGGATGCCTTCCCGACTGGATTATCCACGGTAGTAGACGACTGATATCAAGCCCGCGGGGCTGCGTTGCTGGCGGGGAAGGTCGGCGCGAAGCCCGTTTTCTCCGATAGCGAAGTGCTCACCCTGTCCCTGGCCCAACATGGGTATGGCTTTGCCTCCGAGCAGGAGTGGCTGCGCTTCGTACGGAACCCCTTTGGGCCCCTCTTCCCCGCGTGGTGAGCCAGAGCGAGTTCGATCGCCGCGCGCGGAACCTCTGTTGGCTGATGCAGGCGCTGCGGCACTGGGTGGTGGAGCAGATGGGCGTCTTGCGGCCCAGCACCGCCTGGTCGATCGGACGCCCATCCACGTGCGGCACTCGCGACGCTACGGTCCTACGCACCGGATGCTGCCGGGCGCCACTTCGAGCTACTGCGCCGCCAAGAAAGAGAAGTTCTGTGGCTATCGCCTGGTCGTGCTGACAACCTTGGACGGGATCATGACCGACTGTGAGTTGCTCCCGGCGAAGGCGGACGAGCGCGAGGGGGCCTGGCCGGATGCGGCCCTGCCCGCCGTAGGTGGGCCGCCGACGTGCCGGTTCCCTGCCGAACGAGTATTCCCTGTGTCCCGAAACGGACGCCTCCGCTCAGCTGTGTTGCGTCATCTCAGCCAGTCGTCCAGGTGCTCGTGGACGAACTCGTCATCGTTCTGCTCCGGGTAGGCCTGATAGACTCGGCCAATCTCCTCGAACTGCCCTGGCGACAGACGCTCCTCGGGTTCCAGGCACCACGTGCCTTCCAGCAATCCCTGTCGCCGCAGCACCTCGTGGATGCCTGCGATGCACCCCGCGAAACCGTTTGCTACGTCAAAGAAGGCGGCGTTAGCATCCGTTACCTGCATGGCGCGCGTCAGCCACGCCGCCTCCAGCGTGGCCTGCTGTCGCGCCCGCCGGGCTTCTTCCAGCATCCGGACTGCCCCTCGGGTCCACACTGCCCAATGTCCGAGCAGGCCCCCCGTGATCGCGATGGATGTGGTTCCACCGGCAGCTACGAACTCCCACCGGGTGAGGAGATCAAGCACGATGTTGTCATCATTTCCGGTGTAGAGCGCGATGTCCTGTCGCCCCGACTCTGCGATCGCGCGGACCACATCCAGGGTCTGGTAGCGGTTGAACGGAGCAATCTTGATGGCGACGACGTTCTCAATCTCCGCAAACTGCCGCCAGAAACGGTAGCTGAGTTCGCGCCCCCCTACTGCCGGCTGCAAGTAGAACCCAAACAGCGGGATGGTGTCCGCGACCACCCGGCAGTGCGCCAGCACCGCGTCCTCCGGCTGCGCCTTCCAGTGGGCCAAGCTCAGCATTCCGGCGTCGTAGCCGTACTTCCGGGCGATCTCCGCTTCGTTGACCGCCTGTCCCGTTCCCCCGCAGAGCCCGGCGATCCTGGCGAACGGACGAGGCTCCTGCTTCAAGCGGGCCGCGGCAGTTTCGGCCGCGAGTTCTAGGACGCGCGGGTACAGGCCGGCACCTCGTATTGCAAACTGTGTGGTGTGAACCCCCACCGCGATAGCACCGGCGCCCGCATCCACGTAGTAGCGAGTGAGCGCGCGCTGTCGGCGTTCATCGAACTGGCGCTCGGCATCCAGTGCAAGGGGATGTGCCGGGATGACCTGACCGTACAAGAGGTGTTGCCGGAGCTCTGCGAGTGTCAGGTGATGCATTACGACTCTCCTCGTGGGACAGACCCGATGGCGTGAGTTTCCCTCATCCAAGTGAAACACATGTTGCGCCCGGCGTCAGGTGCGTAGCAAGCTCCTCACTGGCTTCGCCTCTTGTCCCTACGCCTGCGCTGAGACTGGCTCGCAGGACGCTGTGCCTGCACCGAGCGTGGGGCGGATGGCGAACCTTCCAATGCGTTTCCCCGATCACTGGGTAGTGACGGATTCTCCGGACCGGAGTCTTGACTGGCCAACTTCCTCCTCTCGGCGATCGGCACCTCGCGCCGAGTTTCGCGCACCCTGTGAGGACTGTGAGGAGGAGGCAAGGGAGGGATCGAAATGCACCAGGGGTTGTCCTGTCTGGGGCGGAAACCCTCCCTCACGAGCATAGCCCTGGCGGAATTCGAGTCGATGCCACAGTCTGCTTCGGCCAATGCGTCCAGACAAACGACCCTGGTGATTCCGTAGAAGCGGTGGTCTCTCAAGAGAAGTCTCCGAAGAACTGCGCTTTCACTGTACTTCTGCATCAGATAGAGAAAGACCGACTCCTGCACGTAGATGTCGGGTGCGCTCTTTGCAAGATACACGCGCGACCGTAGTGTACTGTTGATCACTTCCGCTGCGGCTTCCGTCTTTTCCTTCAATGCAACATTCCCTTCTCCGGGAGCCCAGTTCTCCGTATTGGAGAAGACGAGAGATCTCAAACCGGGTTCCTTGAGAAAAATCTCCTCGGCCTCCTTGACATCCTTCAGTACCTGCTGAACGAGTTGTAGCCGCCTCGTTGCTCCTGCCAATTTGAGCTGTTGGTACGCGAGGCACCCGCCAACTGTCGCCAGAGCGGTACCGAAGATCTGTACACACAGTGTGAGGACCTTGATAAGGTTGTCAGAATCCATATGCGGTCCCTACTTCTGGCGTCCTAACTTGTGGGTGCGGAACCAGCACTCCCGGCCCTGGGGAAGTGTACCCCATGCTCACCACATCGTCCAATCGGTCGGGCCCCTACCGGTATTCTCCACTACAACCAGGCGATCCCACTCCCCGTTTCGTACTAAGGGTCAGCGTGGAAGTAATGGGATAAGCTACAGATAGAGAAGAATCCTATAAAGAGAGACGGAGATGCTGCGCCTGGAGTGGACGGAAGCGGAACGGCAAGAGTGGCAGCGCTACGCGGCGGCGCATCAGCATTCCCTCCGCGAAGCGCTCCGGCTGGAGATGCTCCGCCGCCTCGCCGCTGGGCAGTCCGTGGAGACCATTGCCGCCCACCTGGAAGTCAGCCCCCAGTGCGTGCGCCGGTGGATCGGCCGCTATCGCACTCACGGGCTCGCAGGGCTGCGCGACCAGCCCCGCCCGGGGCACCCCGTCACCCTCACCGCCGCCCCTCTGGCTGCCGTCCGCGCCCTCCTCGCCCAGGGCGGTCGTACTTGGACCGCGGCGCAACTCGCCGCCTGGTTGGCTGCCGAACACGACGTGCATCTCTCTGCTTCCCAACTCGCCGTCCGCCTGCGGAAGGCCGACTGTGCCTACCAGCGCACCGTGTCTTCCCTGGCGCATCGCCAGGACGCCGAGGCCGTCGCCGCGAGCCAAGCCGCACTGGAGGCGCTGGAAAAAAGGGGGACTCCAGGGAGTGCGACGTGGCGTATCTCGACGAAGCCGGCTGCTCCCTGACGCTTCCCACCCGGGAAAGTTGGTGCGTCCGCGGCGCGCCACTGGCGGTGCCGGCCGTGGCTCCGCAGGGGCGCCGCGTGAACGTGCTGGGGACCTACATCAGTCACGGTCCGGACGCCGGCACCTTGCTGACCGAAACCGCGGTGCGCTTTCCGCTCCCCAAGGACCGCACGGCCACCGCCATGCAGGCATGTGTGTCCGCGGGCCTGGCGGCGGGCTCCGGGGCGGCGCCCGCCCCAGCCGCTGCCCCGGAGCCTGCGCCGGACCTCCCGGCGGCGCCCGACCCCCAGCCGACGCTGGCCG
>SYMT01000717.1 GCA_005805375.1 Actinomycetota bacterium | reverse complement strand
GGCCACCGCTGACCAGCAGACACCCTCAGTCAAGACGGAGAGCGATGGAGCACTCACCGTTGAGTTGACCTGCCACATCCAGGCCCCAGGTGTGAATGCGATCATTTTCGCAGGTCAGGAAAACCCGTTCCCCGTGGACCTTGTCGCGGCGAACAAGTGCCGGATTAAGGGCAATGGGAGCAATTCCGTCTCGACCACCTGGCGCGTGTCCAACGGGTTCTGGATGCTGCCCACCGAGTGGCTGTACTCGCAGACCACGAATGTCAATCCGTCCGAGAACATTGTCGTTCCGGCCAACACCAATCAGTGGTGCCATTGGGCGCCAGTCGCAATGAGTGTTGAGGCTTGGCAGACGGCCGTTGGCGGACACACGCTTGACAGCCGAGTCTTCGTTGAGGCCCTGACGGAAGGTTACGAGGACCACGACCACAACACGACGCTGACATTCTCTGTCGTCGCTTCGTAGGCTGGCCCCTGGGTTGGAGCTGGGCGTCGCCGGGCGTTGCCCGTCCCGGCGCCCAGTTTCACCAGTCCCATTGGTGACATATCGCGACGGGAGATGCTCATGCGTACCTGCCTTATCTTGACTGCTGTGGGAGTGATGTCGGGTCTCATCCTGCAATTGCCTGCGGGGACGCAGGCGCGTGCGGCGAAACCCGTGCGTGAGCTCCTCGACTCCCAGGGAACTGCAGATCGCCCGGTCTCGGTCTCTGGGAAGGCGCTGGCAGTGTCCAAAGCGCTCTCCGACCTGGGGGCCGCCGACGTGCGCCTGTCGGCAGTCCAGCACCTGGCGGACCGGCGGATGACACTGTTCGTCCACCAGCAGCCGCGGTGGCAGGTGCTCGACTGGGTAGCGCAAGCCTGGACCACCCGGCGTTATCCGGCGCGCTGGCGCCGTGTCTCTCCGATGGAACTCGAGCTCTGGCAGGATCCCCGCGCAGAGGTTGAGTGGCAGCAGATGATCGAAGCGGACCGGGTGGACCTGTTGGGAAGTCTGCGCCGGCTTGCCGCAGCGCTGGACCGAGGTGTGCCGCTCGCCGCGGCCCGAGTTGACCGGGAGTCGGCGCGGAATTTGCTTCGCCCAACAAACGATGTCGGTCAACCCCAGCTCCGAGTGTTTGGCGGACTGCCCGAAGCAGCCCAGGCTGCGGTGGTCCGGGGTCAGGGGGCGGTATTCCCGTTCACGGCGCTCCCCCCGGAGACGCAAGACTCGCTCCTGCGCAGTTCTTTCAATGGGCAAGGAGGTGGAGGGGCGCTGCCGCCCGCCGACCAGCATCGAGTCCTCATCGGTAGCGAGGTGACACTGCGTTTGGAGCTGGATCCGCGGGAGAGTACGTGGGTGCTGTTTCTCCACCGGATGCACGACCCCAAGCGGGGCCGCACGGGCGTTGGCGTCCCGCTCGGGGAGTTGGGGCTTTCGGAAGCGGAGGCGCCGGCTGGTGCCCGCGAGGTCCCGAGCAAGCTCCGCAGTTCCTGGTGGGCACGGCTGGAAACGTCCGCTCGCACGTGGAAGGAGTTCGCAGATTTCCAGGAGTTTCTGGCGCGGGAGACCGGCCATCCGGTCGTTTCGGACTACTACCACGACAAGCCCCCGCCCACCCTCAGCCGTCTGGCGGGCGCCGCTACCCTTCGGGATCTCCTGGACCAGGCAGGATCGGAGCCGGTCTCGTATCGCTGGCGTGTAGACCGCAAGGGATTACTGTTCTTCAACCGCCGTCGGCTGCTCGATCAGTTGGGCGAGGTGCCTGCCGCCTTCCAGGAGCGAGTGGTGCTGCGTCACCGAGAACGGGGATTTCTCGACCTGACAACGGTCGCGGTAGTGGCCCACCTGAATGGGCAGCAACTCCTGCGGCTAGAACGGGACATCCCCGGAATTCGCGGTGTCACCGGCGTGGCGACGGTCCTGCGTTGGTACGCTGCCCTCCCGCCGATCCAGCAGCGCACGGCCCGCATCCCCCCCGGGCTGCCGCTGCATCTGTCCGGGTCGGCACAGCACCTGCTGCGCGAGTCCGTAGCCAGCCGGTACGTGCAACGCGGCGGACCTCCCGATCCGAACGACATCTCCGTGAGTGTTCACCAGGAGGTAGAGGGCTCACAAGTCGTCCTGCGCACCAGGCTCTACCGCAGCAACCGGCCGGTCATCGACTCCGAATTCCGGCAACCCATCACCGGCGCGCCGCAGAAACTGGAGTGACCGGTCCTCGTTGTGAGTGTGTGCAGGCCCCGTGAGGACGACCTCAATGCACCTGAGGCGAAGGTCCACCGGATCCATCGGAGCGAAGCCCTGCGCGCGGCTTTGGGTACACTTCGGACCGGGAGCGAGAGGTGCCCTGCCCGCCCGGTGTCGCTCGCTCCGTTCCGAGTCGTGCCCAGCGGCGCGAACTAACGCGCGCTCCCCACGCGCGTGGTCAACGGGCGCACGGTGACGGACCGGGTCTCCGAGCTCCTCGCGCGAACGGGACCCTCAAGCACGATCCCGTCTTCGCGCTGCATCTCGAGTGTCTCGGCTCGTTCTCCCTGCACGCGCTTGCCGCACATCGGGCAGTATTGCCAGGCGCCCGGGTCCGGCGGACGTTTGCCGCCGTCGGCGGGGCAGAATTGCCAGTCCGTCTGGAAGGTGCGGTCACACTTGGTACACTTCGGCTGCTGACGCCGTCGCACCACCGTGGTCTGTCCCTTGCAGTGCGGGCAGTTGAAGGTAGAGCGCTCTTCCCGGATGGAGTAGAGCAACGGGTTTCCCTGGAAACGGATCGTCCCGATGGGGGTGACCAACGGCGTCGTCAGCGAGTCGCCGCCGGACGTAGCGAACGCGGTCGCACCTCCGGAAAAGCTCATCGCGCGCAGGTCGGGCACTGTCCGACCGACGCGGATCCGCTCCTTCCCGTCCCGTCGTTCGTTGACCCACCGGGCGCCCGCCGCTTCGGAGACGAGGTCGAGGGCTGTCCCAAGGCGCACACCCCTGGCGCGCAGCGTGATCCGGACCTCTTCCGGGACATCGCTGTCCACGACGCAGTCCCGCTTTCCGGCGTCACAGATTCTCTTCACCGCGTCCCGAACCGGCACGTTGTCGAGGTCAAGGTCAACGCGGACCTCCGGCGTGCGATTTCCGCGGGTAAACTGAAAACTCACCGGACTCTGGGACGACCCGGCGCCGGACTGTGCGTTCTGCGCAGCGAAAGTGAACACGCTGACGTCCTGCGGGGTTCCACCCTGGACGATCACCCCTGCCTGCCCCGGAGGGGGATTTGGCGGGCGCTGCGTCTCCTGACCCTGGGACAGGGCAATCCGCGCTGCTCCGACGCATAGTAGAGTCCCCAGTATCCATGCTCTCGCGCACATGCTTTGCATCTCCTTTACTCTCGGCGTCCGGGCTACCGGACCTCTACGGCACCATCGGACCGGGCACACGGATCGGCATCGGTGACACACCGGGAAGATCGGTGAACCCCAGCGGGCTGCTTGCCGCCGCGTCCTCGCCGCGCGGCTCGCAAGCATTGCCGGTCAATTCCACTGCACCCTCGATCAGCCGCCAGCCGCCCGTTGCCTGATCTTCTTCGACCATCCACGCCGGAACGCACCAGCCGGGAATCTCGTGTGTCGCAACTTCCACCTTCCACCGCGCCCGCGGCAAACGAACTCGGACCGGGGTCCGTGCCGTGTCCCGGCGCACCAGGCGGGTGTTCGCGGCGGGGGGGTGCACGCGGGTGGAAGCCATGCGGGCGGCGGACGGGCGGCGAGTCACGTGAGAACCCGATTCGCTGGACCGAACCGGCGCGGGCATCACTTCGGCTCGGGCCGGTGCGGCGAAAGAATCTCCGCGCGGGATAAGGCCCACGCCCGCGGCGGCGGCCCGGCGGCCCGGAAGCGCCATCGCCGCAGATCCCCCGCCGCCGGTCGCCGTCCCGCCCGTTTCGAGAAGCAGCACCGGGGGGCGGAGGAAGAATGAGAGGCCTGCCACCGCCGTGGAGAAGCCCAGCAGCAGTTGATATCCCCGTCCGGTTCTCCCGGAACGGCACTTCGGGCCGTCAAGCGCGTCGAGGATCAGCCACTCAGGCATCGGATCATCGGGCTCGAAAGCGCGCACCCGGCGCAGG
The DNA here is from genome assembly GCA_005805375.1 of Actinomycetota bacterium. Lineage (GTDB taxonomy): Bacteria > Armatimonadota > SYMT01 > SYMT01 > SYMT01 > SYMT01. The sequence goes on along the minus strand of SYMT01000717.1, from coordinate 5,763 downwards.
AGTGCCTCGACACGTTCAACGGAGAGGTCTTCTGGCATGTGAGTGTGGCTCATCCTACCCGACACTCCTTCTGCTGTGCGGAGAGCACGGGAAAGGGCTCCCCCGCGTCCACCACCAGGTCGGCGAGGGACCGGGCCATGCGCCGGAGGCCCGCTCGGATGCGGCTCCGGATCGTTGCTTCGGGAGCTCCCTCCAGCCGGGCCACCTCGGCGACGGCGTAGCCCTCGAAAAAGTGCAACCAGATCGGAACCCGCTGGCACTCGGCGAGGCCGGCGACCGCCTGCCGGACGCGCCGCTGCACCTCGCGAGATTCGAAGGCGCCGTCTGCACCCTCGACCGTTTCATCCTGGGTCGCTTCCAGCATCTCGCCGAAAAGGAAGACGCGACGACGCCACGCCGAACGCACATAGTCGTGGGCGGCGTTCACGGCGATGCGGCAGATCCACGCACCGAATGGCGCCGATCCGCGGTACATTTTGAGGGCGCGAAAGGCCCGGATCACCACCTCCTGGGTGAGATCCTCAGCGTCCGCGCCGCGAGCCACCGAGGATGCGATGCGCCACACCTGTCCGCGGTGGCGGTCACAAAGTGCGACGAACGCGACATCATCCCCGGCCCGTGCCCGTTCGAGCAGCACGCTTTCCGGCGGTCCCTGGTTCAATCTTCCGTCCTCCAGAATAATAGGACGAGAGACCGCCGGAAATCCGTGACGGCGAAACTCTCTACTGCGGGCAGGGGGCCCGAGGGAGGTTATCCAGCCGCCAGAGGCGAGAGCACCACGGAATCTGCGTCGGCTTCATCCACTTGCTGTGGCCATCCGCGAAACAGAACACGGCGCCCCCGCTGTGGATGAACGATGGCTCATCGCGCCCGGCGGCGTTGCCGGGGTTGTAGTTGCCGTCATTCATCGTCTCACTTTCATCCACCAGCAGCACCATCTCTGACGGGGCGGCAATGGCGGTCTCACTCAGCAGTCCCAGCGAATTCGGCATGGAATAGCTGAGCCGCTTCTGGCGTGCAAACGCATCCGACGGGCACTGGAAGAGCTGCACGGCCTTGACGTACGGCATGATTGCCCCCTCCTGCACCCGGCAGGGGTTGGCGGTGGTGACCCGGTGCGCGCAGGTCCAGTGTCCCCACTGGCTGAAGGTGCTCGCCGCGGCTCCCAGCATGGGTGAGCCGACGATGTTGTCCACCCCCCCGGATCGTCCCGGGAAGGTATCGTCATAGTCCTGCAGGTACATGCGGAACCCGAGACCGAGCTGCTTCATGTTGCTGAGGCACGTGGTCTGCCGCGCCTTTTCCCGGGCTTGGGCGAACACGGGGAAGAGGATGGCAGCCAGAATGGCTATAATTGCTATTACTACCAGAAGTTCGATCAGGGTGAACCCCGGGCGACGGCTGTGTCTGACTTTCATGCATTGTTCCTGACTGATCCGGTGGCGGCAACTCTGGTTGTGCCCGGCTTTTCCGCCTGACTCGCCACCTCGCTATCAGTGATTCCAGGTTACTCCTGTAAATCCCTGCTTCATGATACCAACAATCTCGTGGGCGCTGGGGCCATCTACCGGCATTCGTCACTGTTGGTTCCGTAGAAGGGGCATGCCGGGGGTGTCTCACGTGCAGTCGCCCGCCCAGCACGGATAAACTATGTCGGCTGCTCAACGGACGACGCGATTCTGGAGAAACAAGTGGCATTCTGCTGCCCACGTTGTGGAGGGTACTTGAGCCTAAACACCCTGGCGGGGGTAGAGGTACATCCCTGCCCGCGCTGTGCGGGCATCTGGTTCTCCAAAAACGAGCTGGAGCAGTTGGCGCACCATGACCCGGCAGCCGTCCGCTCACTGGGAGCCCTGCAAGAGCCGGTACCGGAACCGGGTCTCGCGGTGGTGCTGGATGGTCTCCAGTGCCCCCGCTGCGCGGTGCCGTTGCGCCAGTTTCACTATTTTTGGGCGCCGGAACTCACTCTTGATGGGTGTCCTTCCTGCCACGGAGTCTGGGTAGACGACGGCGAGCTGGTCCGGTTGGAGGAAGCTGCCGGCGCCGGGGCTGCGCCTGGTCGCGCCGGGACGGCGACGAGCCGCACGGGGACTCTCGAAGGACGCGTCTGGAGACTACGCGCACTCATCCACGGCGGATGTCGGCCGTGAGGCCGAGAATGGAGAAGTAATGCCGTCACTGCGGATCGGCATCGGTGGAATTCTCACTGAATGCAATCACTTCGGGGGGATCCCCACCGACCTATCCCGGTTTGAGCAGTCCGAACTGCGCCGGGGAGACGCGATCCTTGAGGCTCCCGGGGGAGCTGTGGCGGGGATGCTGCACGTGATTGCGGATCGTGGAGCGACTCCGGTGCCGCTGCTGTTCGCCAGCGCCTGCCCGGGCGGCCCGGTCACCGCGGAATGCTACGCCGACCTGAAAGCGGAGCTGTTGGAGCGGCTCGAGGCCGCCCTGCCGCTGGATGGGGTGCTGCTCCCGCTGCACGGCGCCGCTACGGTAGAGGACGTCGGGGATCCGGAAGGAGATCTGATTCGTGAGGTGCGGGCCCGTGTGGGTCCGGCGGTCCCCATCGTCGCCACACTGGACCTGCACGCCCACGTGACCGCCGAGATGGTGTGTGCCGCCGACGGACTGGTTGCGTGGGAAACCTACCCGCACCGCGATTCGGTCACCACGGGTGAACGGGGAGCGACGCTGCTGCTCGATACCGTGGAGGGACGCTGCCGCCCCACGATGGCGTTTGCCAGGGTGCCGGTCATCACCAGCGCCCTACGCGGCTCCACCGAAGGGGATGATCCGTTCGCCGATCTGATGCGGATGGGCAAGTCCTGGGAATGCGAGCCCGGCGTGCTCTCGGTCAGCCTCTTCATGGTCCATCCCAATCTCGACCTGCCGGGCATGGGCAGTGGCGGCCTGGTCATCACCGACAACGACCCGGACCGCGCTGCGGCCCTGGCCACGCAGTGGGCCGAGGCGTACTGGGAGCGCCGGCACGAACTGGAGCCAACGCTGTACACCCCAGCCGAGGCGATCCGCCGCGGCCGGGAGATCGCCGGGGGGCCGGTGATTCTGGTGGAGGCGGCCGACTGCTGCGGGGGGGGCGCTGCGGGAGACAGCACCGCCGTGCTGTCGGCTCTGCTCTCCGCAGCGCGCGACGAGGTGGGACTGGCGCCGGTGGTGGACGCCGAGGCCGCGCGCCGGTGCCATGCCGCCGGGGAGGGCGCTACGGTGTCGCTCTCGCTCGGTTTCCACCACGATCCCGTGTGGGGAACCCCGATCGAGATCGCCGGCGAAGTCGTCCGCCTGACCGACGGCAGGTTCCTTTACTCCGGCGGTATCTGGGGCGGATCGTACGGCGAGATGGGGCCGTCGGCCGTTCTGCGGGTGGGCCGGGTTTTCATCCTGATCGCGAGTTCGCCTACCTACGACTGGAAGGACGAGCAATTCCGCTCTGTCGGCCTGGACCCGGCGGCGGCGAAGTTCGTGGTGGCGAAGAACCCGATGAACTACCGGATGGCTTACGAGGACTGTGCAAAGGCGATGTTCATCCTGGACACGCCCGGTCCCACTCCTCCCACGCTGCGGAACGTGCAGTTCCGGCATGTGGCCCGGCCCTATTTCCCCGCGGATGCCGATATTCCGGGACTGCGCCCGACCCTCATTCGGAGAACCCCGGCGATATCGGGGAGACTGTGAACGAACGATGGAGAAACTGGCGATCGAAGGCGGCACTCCCGCTGTGCAAACGGCGCGCACCCGTCCGTCTCGCTTCGGCGAGTCGGAGCGGGAAGCTCTGCTGCGCGTGCTGGGGAGTGAAAATCTGTTCCGGTATCTGCGTGAAGACGAGAGCCAGGTACGGGCGTTGGAGCGGCGCTTCGCCGAGATAATCGGCGCTCCGCACTGCCTGGCCGTCAGCAGCGGTACCGCGGCACTGATCTGCGGCCTCATCGGTCTGGGAATCGGCCCGGGCGACGAGGTGATCCTGCCGGCGTACACCTATATCTCCTCGGCGGCGGCGATCCTGAACGTGCGTGCCGTGCCCGTCATCGCGGAAGTGGACGCGAGCCTGACTCTGGACCCGGCCGATGTGGAACGCAAAGTCACTCCCTACACACGGGCGATCATGCCGGTCCACATGCGGGGGACTCCCAGCCGGATGGAAGAGCTTCTGGACATCGCCCGGCGGCACGATCTGCGGGTGATCGAAGATACCGCGCAGGCCTGCGGGGGAAGTTACCGGGGCCGTCGTCTGGGTAGTCTGGGCGACGTCGGGTGTTTCAGCCTCCAGCATTACAAGATCATCACGACCGGCGAGGGTGGCGCGCTGGTTACGCCGCACCAGGAGGTGTTCGGGCGGGCGATGATGTACCATGATGCCGGTCGCCCCTACTGGGAAGGCTATGAAGGCGAAGTCATTCCCGGCGTGAACTACCGCATGAGTGAACTGGCGGGCGCGATCGGGCGAGCCCAGGTGGAACATCTCGACGCCATCCTGGCCCGCACCCGCGGTGCGAAGCGCCGGGTGTTGGAGCAGATCCGGGATCTCCCGGGCGTCGAGTTTCAGGATGTGCCCGACCCGGAAGGGGACTGCGGCATCGTCTTGATCCTGTTTCTTCCGGATCCTCACGAAGCGCGCCGCTTCGCCGCCGCCGTCAGGGCCGAGGGCTGCCCCGTCGGCACTATGTACAGCGGAGAATTTCCGGACCGGCACATCTACTGCTACTGGGACCACATCCTCGCCAGGAAGGGATACTCTGAAAAGGACAACCCGTGGACCCACCCGGCCTATCACGGCTCGGTCTCGTACTCCAGGGATATGTGCCCCCGCACGCTCGACTATCTGGGTCGTGCCGTCGCGATGACCATTCCCGACCATGTCTCGGAGGCCGAAGCGGACGAACGGGCCGCCGCCCTTCGCAAGGTGGCTTCCGTCTACTACGGCGGATAGCGCTCGCGATTGGAGCCGGTTGGAGCGTGCCGCCGTTCCCGTACAGCGCGGGAGTCCGGCGGTCCCGGGTTGTGCATCTGTGCAGCGTGGGATGCCGGCGGTCCCGGATTGGTCACTTATCGGGCGTGCGCGCTCGTTCCCAGGCTCAGCCGACTGACTTCTCACTCATGCCTCACCGCGAGATAAACCGCATCCTGGTCGCCAACCGCAGCGAAATTGCGATTCGCATTTTTCGCGCCTGCACCGAACTCGGCATCCACACGCTCGGTATCTATTCGAAGGAAGACCGCGGCGCGCTCCACCGGTACAAGGCGGACGAAACCTATCCGCTGCCGGCGAACCGCGACGCCCTCGGGGCGTACCTGGATATCGAGGCGATCCTGAAGATCGCCCGCGACCACAAGGCCGACGCGATCCATCCCGGGTACGGGTTCCTTTCCGAGAATGCCGATTTTGCGCGCGCCTGTGCGGCGGCGGGGCTGGTCTTCATCGGCCCGTCTCCTGAGGTGCTCGACGCGCTCGGCGACAAGACTGCGGCCCGCCGGCAGGCCCAATCTCTCAACATCCCGGTAGTCCCCGGGACGGACGAGCCGCTTTCCGATCTGGAGTCCGCCCTGTTGTGGGCCGACCGGGTCGGATATCCGGTGATCCTTAAGGCATCCTTCGGAGGCGGAGGCCGCGGCATGCGCGTGGCGCGGGACGCCGCAGAACTTGCGGAACACTACACCTCGGCCTCCAGGGAAGCGGCCGCGGCCTTCGGTCGGGGCGATATCTTCCTCGAGACGTACCTCGAAGGGCCGAAGCACATCGAGGTC
>SYMT01000716.1 GCA_005805375.1 Actinomycetota bacterium | reverse complement strand
GGGTCCCCTTGCTACGCCCAGGGGGCACCCGGCGTGGCTCGGGTACGGCATCGGGCACGCACCGCCGGTGATCGCTGGCCCATGTGGAGTCGCGCAACTCCGTTTGCGCGCGTCGCTCGCGGCAAGTCCCCGGCGTGGCTCGGGCACGGGGTGCGTGGGCGGGAGGGGGTCCACTTGCTACGCCCACGGGGCGCCCGGCGTGGCTCGGGTACCGGGCGGGGGGTGTGATGGGGGATGATCCCGGGGTAATCTCGGCCGGTTGGGATGATTGATTCCGCCGGGTTCGCCAAGAGTCTGCCGGCCTGAACGGCGCAGTGGTGGGACGTGTGACCCTCCGGGAACCGGGGCCTGTGGGGCGCCGGAGGGAATCATCCCTGCGACACCCCGCCGGAGTCCCTGCTCCTCGCGGCCGCAGGCGTTACGCGACGGTGGCCGCGGCGACGGCGTTGGACACGCGGCCGATGAAACGCCCGCAGCCGGGACGGTTGCTGAAGAGGACGAAACTGACGCCCGTGGTCGGATCGTTCCAGACACCGGTGCCGGTGGCGCCGCCATGGCCGTAGGCAGTGGCGTGAAGGAGATCACCCATGTATTCGCTCTCTCGTCCCGCGGCCACGCGCCACCCGAGTCCCCACGTGGAACGGCGACGGTCGGCGGCGGAAAGGTCCGGGAGGTCGGCGGTCTGATTGCGGGTCATGGCGCGTACTGTGCCTGGGCTGAAAAACCGGTGGCCTTGCCAGAGGCCCCCCGCCTGGAGCATTTGCATTAGGATGGCAAACTCGGCGGCGGTGGCGAACATGCCCCCCCAGGGAGCGCCGAATTCGCGCCAGTAGCGGCTGTTCCAGTCCCAGTCGGTGGACGGCGTGGAGGATTCCAGGTGGGCGACAGCGGTCTTTCCGGCAAACTCCGGCCGCCAGCCGAGGGCAGTGTGAGACAGGCCGAGGGGGAGGAACAATTCGCGGCGGAGGAAGTCTCGGCAGGACTCGCCGGTGATCCGTTCCAGAATCGCGGCGAGCAGCAAGATGCCCTTACTCTGGTAGCTGACCCCGGCGCCGGGCGCGAACAGCAACGGAGTGGTGCAGGTGAGGCGGACAAACTCCTCCATCGGAGCGTGGCGCTTCCGCAGGTCCGTGTTTTCGGGGAGCATGTCCGGCAGGCCCGAAGAGTGCGTCAGCAGGTGGAGTAGCCGGGTGTTTCGGCGATCGTCTCCCTGAAACTCCGGGAGGTGCATCGCGACGGGATCGTCCAGGCCGAGTAGTCCTCGCTCCAGCAGCAGGCAGATACCGGCGCACACCACCGGCTTGGTAACCGACGCGATGAGCCAGAGGGTGTCGGTCCCGGCCTTGACTGGATGGCTTTGCCGGGGTAGCCGCTGCGTGTCAAGCTCCTCCTCTCGCATGCGTACTTCGCCCCAGGCCTCATTCACAATGAGACGCCCCTGCCGGGCAACCGCCAGCGCCATTGCCGGGATCTCGCCGCGTTCCACCGCCGCGCGGCAGAGTCCCTTCACCCGCTCGAGTCGTGTGAGATCAAATCCCAGGTCCGTGTTCATCCCGTGTGTCTTTCTTTCGGAAAAGGCGAAAGTTGCTGACATCGGAACCCGCGCCCCGCATAGAATCAATTGCGGGGGCGATCTGTAACCCCCGGGGAGATCTGCGATGCGTACCCGGATTCCGCAGGCCGTCCGCGGCCAAAACCCTCATGACTGGTTCCGACTGCTGTCGCAGGCGCCTGCGTTCCTGCGACTCGTATGGGGTGTGTTCGCCGACCGCCGGGTCGGGGTCCTGCCCCGGTTGGTTTTGCTCGCTGCGGCAGCCTATGTGGCGCTCCCTGCGGACATCGTACCCGACCTGGCTCCCGTGCTGGGGCAGATGGACGACCTGACTCTGTTGGTCCTGGCCGTCCGCAGCTTCCTTGCGCTCGCACCCCAGGCGGTAGTGGAAGAGCACCGGGCGCGCGCTGCAACGCGCACCGAAGCCCCCGCCGCCGATGCACTCGCCCAGCAGGCGGCTGATCGCCCGAGTGCGTGAGGCCCTCCACACGCGCGGTGGCCTCTGCGCCGCTCGCGGCGCGGGACGCATTCGCCTCTGGATTGAGGCGAGCAACCGCCCTCGTCCGGATTGCGATATCGCCGGCGTCCGCCCGATCGTTCGTTGACCGCCGGGACTTGGTAGGAGGATCGGCGGCGCGAATGATAGAATGACGACAAGTAACCCTGCTGCCCGCCAGGTCCATGGCTGTCCACGCCTCCATCGGCGACTTCTGTGTCCGGGTGGGGCAGCGTGACGTGAGCGTGTGGGCCGGGCGGCCCTGACCCGAATTCCGTCACACCGCTAAAGCGCCTGGAACGCGAGCCATGCCTCCCCTGCCTGATTACGTCCCGGTCGGAATCGTCGCCATTATCGCCGTCATCTTTTCGGTCCTGGTGATGTGGCTGGCGGACCGACTCAGCCCGCGAAAACCGAAGCCGGAAAAGCTGAGCACCTACGAGTGCGGCGAGCGGCCGGAGGGTCAGGCGTGGTCACAGTTCAACGTGCGATTCTATATCTTTGCGCTGATGTTCGTCATCTTCGATGTGGAAACTGTGTTCATCTTTCCCTGGGCAGTGCGACTGCACTGGTTCCGCAGCATGGAGATGGGGCTCATCATCTTCCTGGAGATGGTGATCTTCATCGCGGTGCTGCTGATTGGACTGGCCTATGCGTGGAAGAAGGGCGTCCTGAAGTGGGTGTGAACTGTCGGAACGTGGGAGACTTGCGCCGATGCTGAACCGGTATCCGGGAGGACTGAAGGGTTTTGTCAACTTCTTCGGTGAGGCGCTGCATTTCGCGATGGCGGGGCGAAAGCACGGTCCCATCAACATCCTGCTCGGCTTTCTGGACTACGTTCTCAACTGGGCCCGCGCCAACAGCCTCTGGCCGATGGCGTTCGGCCTGGCGTGCTGCGCCATCGAGATGATGTCCGCCGGCGCAGCCCGGTTTGACCTGGAGCGGTTCGGCGCCGGCGTCTTCCGGGCTACTCCCCGCCAATCGGATCTGATGATCGTCGCGGGTACCGTCACTAAGAAGATGGGTGAGCGAATCAAGATCCTGTACGAGCAGATGCCCGAGCCGAAATGGGTGATCTCAATGGGGAGTTGCGCCAACTCCGGCGGCATCTATGGAGATGCGTACAGCGTAGTGAAGGGTGTGGACAAGATCGTGCCGGTGGATGTGTACGTGCCCGGTTGTCCTCCCCGTCCCGAGGCGCTCATCTATGGCTTCATTCAACTCCAGGACAAGATCATGATGGAACGCCATCTGTCGAAGGGGCCGGACCTCACACGCGTGCAACTTCCGGTCCTGAACAACGCGTGATTGCGAGGGAATGAGGCCCGCAGCAGTGTGGTGTGTCCCACCCTACCTCACCAAAACCTATGAGTGAAGTCGCCCCCTCTCCCGTCGTGCAGCAGATCCGCACGAAATTCCCGAATGCAGTGCTGGGTGAGGCTGTCGCCGTGGACACGCCGACGGTCTCGCTCACTCCGGAAAGCGTGCTCCCGGTGGCCCGCTATCTGAAACAAGACCTGGGGTATGCGCACCCGGTGCTGGCCACAGCGGTGGACTGGAAGGATCGTGTAGAGGTGGTCTGGCACGTGGGCAACCTCCAGACAAACCAGTTGCTGGCTTTCAAGACCAGCCTCGGCGTTGAAGACCCGCGGGTAGCTTCCGTCACTCCGGTGTGGGCCGGAATGGACTGGCACGAGCGCGAGGCCTACGACCTGATGGGAGTGATCTTCGAAGGCCACCCCGACTTGCGCCGAATTCTCCTGCCGGATGATTGGGAAGGCCACCCGCTCCGGAAAGACTACACCGCGATTGACTGAGCCGGCGGCGCTCACGCGCCCGGTCCGTCCCCCGGAGTGAACCGATGACGATGCTGCTGGAACGCCGGCTTGCCGAACCGATGGCGCCGGTGGATGATGAGAGTGAGCCTCTCCCCATCCGAACCGAAGAGATTCGCCTGAACGTCGGGCCGCAGCATCCCTCTACGCACGGGGTGCTGCGGCTGATGATTACCCTCGACGGAGAGATCTGCAAGGAAGCGATTCCACACATCGGGTATCTGCACCGCGCGTCCGAAAAACTCGCCGAGCGCCACACGTACCCCCAGTACATCACCCAAACCGACCGCTGGGACTACCTGAACGCGATGGGCAGCAACCAGATGTGGTGTCAGGTGGTCGAGAAGCTCATGGGGCTCAAGATCCCCGAGCGAGCCGAGTATCTGCGAGTGCTGGCGCTGGAGTTGAATCGAATCGCCAGTCATCTGCTCTGGTGGGGTGTCTTCGGGCTGGACATCGGTGCGATGTCGCTCTTCCTGTACTGCTTCCGTG
>SYMT01000715.1 GCA_005805375.1 Actinomycetota bacterium | reverse complement strand
GGATGCCGAGTTCTTGCGCCGTGCGGTGAAACAGGGCGCTCACGGCGGGGAGGTCCTCCGTGGAGTTGCCCTCCGCGATGACGGGGTAGTCCGGGCTGAGCGCTTCCATCCGCCGGAAGAGGGTGGTGAAGTCCATCCGGCCCTTGCCGGGACACCCGTCTTGCAGATGGACGGCCAGGCGATTCTCGACCCAGATGTCTTTTGCGTGACAACTGACGATGTGGCGGCCCAGCACATCGAAGGCGTGGTTCAGCGCCGCGCCGGTGTCGAACACGGTGCGCAGGGTGATCCAGTTGGCGGAATCGTAGTCGGAGCGCACCCAGGGCGACCCCACTTCGTCCAGCACGTCGCGGGTGACCTCCGGGCTCTCCAGCGTCACCAGTTGGTGCCCCTCCAGGCTGAGATACACCCCCTCGTCCTCAGCGGTTTTCGCGCATTCTTTCAGGCTGCGGACAAGTTGCCCGCGGGCGACGGCGGTCCAGTTGTCCGGGTGCGGAAACCAGGGCCCGTCCGGGTTCATGGAGCCCGGGCCGGTGTCAATTCCGCGGGCGCCGAGAGCCCCCGCCAGCCGGAGTGCGGCCTGAAGGGTGCGTACCGCCTCGGCACGGGCGCTTTCGTCCGGAGTCACCAGGTTCTGCCAGTAGCCGGTCGCCTGATAGAGGCGCACGCCCTCGTCCGCCAGAAGTTGTCGCACCGCGCGCGCCACAGACAGCGGCGTATCGTGCGGGGAGTTAGCCCGGAAGCGGGTGAAGATCCCGCTGAAGCCCAGGGACCGGACCCGGCGGCACATCTCCGGAGTCAGGTCCCGCATATCGGCCGGCAGGAAGCAGCCGCTCATTCCAAAACGCACGCAGAATCCCCCTAACGTGGCCGAACCGCCCGTCCGCCCACCTTCGCTCTACCCTCTTGCGGTTGAATCTAGGAGAGCAGTTCGTGGATCGGCTCACCGTGGGGCAGAATCGGCATGGGACGGCCGGTCATGTCCGCAAAGTGCGTCTCGAGCGGCACCCCGAGATAGCGATACCAGGTCGCGAGGAGGTCGTTCGGCGTGAGCGGGCGTTCGGCCGGCTCGTCCCCGAGACGATTCGTCTCTCCCACAACCTGGCCCATCTTCATCCCGCCGCCGGACAGGAAGACGGACATCGAGCGGCCCCAGTGTTCGCGCCCGGGCTGGCCCTGGTGATTGCTCAGCTTCGGAGTGTGCGACATTTCGCCCATCACGAGGAAGAGCACATCGTTCTGGAGACCCCTCTCGTACAGATCCTGGATCACCGCGCTGCAGACCTGATCGAGCACCGGCAGGCGGATTTTCCTCTGCTCGAAGATGTTCCAGACACTGGCGTGGTCATCCCAGCTAAACGCCTTCTGACCCGGCACGCAGGGGAAATCCACCGTGACGATGCGGCTGCCCGCTTCGATGAGCCGTCGCCCCAACAGCAGGCGCTGTCCCACTTCGTGGCGCCCGTAGCGGTCGCGCAGCTTGGGATCTTCCTGGCTCAGATCGAACGCCTGCCGGGTGGCGCCGCTGGTAAGAATCGAGATGGCGCGCTGTTGGAACGAGTCGAGCGTGCCGATCTCCGGCGAATGGTCGAGCATTCGGCGCGTGGTGTCGAACCGCTCCAGGAGGTTGGCCCGGCGCGCCAGACGGTTCCGGAATTCCTGCTCGACCACCACGTCCGGCACCTTGAAGTTGGCCTGATTCGGATCCTGCGTGATGATCAGCGGATCCAGTCCCCCTCCCAGATGAGCGCCGCCGTTGTAGCGAGTGCGCGGCAGGGAGAGGTAGGGCGGCACCCCGCGGGACCAGTCCCCGGTCATCCGGGTCGCCACCGAGTAGAAGTCGGGATATTTGGGGCGATAGGGAGCGGTCTCGACTTCCTCCCCCTTGTATCCCGTCATCATCGTGTGGGTGCTGTTGACGTGTCCGGGGCTGTCGTGATGGACGGAACGGAGCAGCGCGAACTTGTCCGCCATCCGGGCGAGGAGCGGGAGATGCTCGGAAATGCGGATACCCGGTACGTTCGTGTTGACCGGATTGAACTCGCCCCGGTATTCCGACGGCGCGTCCGGCTTCAGATCGAACGTTTCCATGTGGCTGGGGCCGCCCCAGAGCCAGAGAACGAGGATGGACTTGCCCGTCGGTCGAGCGCCGGCCGGCCGAGCGCCGGAAGCAGTGCCGACCGGCAAGCCCGCCGCCCGGCTCTCGGCCTGAAGGAGATCGGCCAGTCCCAGGCTCCAGAGTCCCACCAGGCTGGACCGCACGAGCGCGCGCCTGTGCAATGTACCGGGACACCGCACGGCCGTCATGTGTTGCTGTTCCATCGAGTTCTCCACGCCTCCCGGAGGTGCTCAGACACCACCTTGTGGTACGAGTTTCGCACAAACGGAGTGCGCCGGCGGAGGGGGATTCCCGCTGCCTGCGCCGGCGCACTGCCGGAACCGGGGAACGGAACGGATGGGGCCCTCTGACGCTGCGACAGGGACGAACCGCCTCGGCGCGCCACGTCGTCCGGAAACGTGCTTTCGCACAGTGTCGTCGGCGCACTCTCTGCTGACGAGGCGCCCCGTTTTGGGCCATACCAGGAGTGATGGCCCGCCCCTGGTACGCTTACCCCCTGCTTTGCTGCGGCTGGATTGCGCTGTTGCTGGCGTTCTTCCGGCCCATGATCGGCGCCACCAGCACGGCGCCGGGGGCTTTTGTCGCGGGCGCCGAAGGGCGGCTGGGCGTACGCCCCGGGGGACCGCTCAGCCAGGCAGGACTGGAGCACGGAGACTACTTCCTATCCGCAGAGACAGTGGTCGCGCCCGCGCCCGGCGATGATGGTTGGCCCTGGTTGGCCTGGAAGAACGGCATCCCGCGCTCCGGAGAGGTGCGATTCCGGCGGGGGAAAGAGGAGCGCACTCTCCAGGTGCGGCCTGCCCCGCCCTCTCTGCCCGTGCGCTTCGGCTGGTGGCTGGTCGGCGTCCTGAACGCGGGCCTCTGCGTGCTCGCGTTGCTGCTGGTGTGGCAGCGGGCGCGGGACGGGAGCGCCGTGCTGCTGGCGCTGGTATTGATGACCGCTCCCGTGTTCAGTTTCCCGCGAGAGCCGCGATTGCTGGCGCTCGTGCTGGCGGGGCACTTTTTTGCGGTGTTCCCGTCGCCGGCAGGGAACACCCCGCCGCCGGGCAACCGCTTCCGCCGATTCATGCGGTCCGCCCGGCTCTACGTCCCCTTCGTGATCTTCGGGTTCCTCGGATCGGCGGTGTGGGACGGCGGCAATCCGAAGGGGGGCCGGGCCATCTTCGATCTCCTGGCGCTCGGCTACGCAGCCTGGGGGGTGTTGCAGGTTCTGCGGCGGAGCAGGCAGTTCGGAACGGATGCCGCCCCACTCTACCAGACGCTCCTGCTGGCCTCCGGCGCGATCTTCGCGGCCACCCTGATCGGCATCGTCCAGCCCGTGTGGCAGGTCGGCGACCAGTTCGTCCCGGCCAACCTCCTGCCTGCCGCGCTCTTCAGCCTGGCTGTGGCCCGTCTGGTCTTCCAGTTGCGCGCGCTGGAGGTGCGGCTTATGGCGCGCCAGACGATGCAATACCTGCTGGCCCGGTGGACACTGGGAACGCTGTTTCTCATCCCGGGCTTTCTGCTCGTCTGGCGACTGGGACAACACTCCGTCTCCTCGTCCATGCGTCCCGGAGATGTGGTGGGTTACCTCCTCTGGATGGCGCTGGCGGCCCTCCTCCTGCGGCGGCGCACGACCGTGCTCGGGAACCTCGATCGCCGCTTCTTCCGCGACGTGGAGGCGCGGCGGCTGGCGCTGCTGCGTCTGGCCCACGACATCGGCGAGTTGGCGCACGAGGCGGCCATCTGGGAACAACTGCACGGAGGGCTCACGCGAGTGCTCCAACCTGCCGACCTGCGGGTGGACCCCGGGGAGGGCGCCGGGGGGACGGCGGAACTGGCGATTCCGTTCCGGCGGCGGGGGCGCAGCTACGGCACGCTGCTCCTGGGCCGTAAGGCGGACGATCAGTCCTACACTCAGGAAGAGCGCGAGTTGCTGGAAGCGGTGTGCGTCCAGACCGCGGCGGCGCTGGAGAACGCCCGCCTGAGTGCGGCGTTGCTGGCCCGGCAGCGGGCCGAACTCGCCGTCCGCTCCGCCGGAGTGCTCGCCGGGCAGGAAGAGGAGCGCCGCCGGCTGGCCGCCGATCTGCACGATGAGGTGCTGCCGGAACTGCGACAGATCGCCGTCCAGGTGGAGCGGCTGCGCAGTTGCACCCCCGGTCCGGCGCCGGAACTGGCGGGTCTGGAGCAGGACCTGCGGGGCGCGATGGACAGTGTGCGGGAAGTCATGGAGGCGCTGCGACCCTCTGCGCTCGACATGCTCGGCCTCTCCGATGCACTCGAAAGCTACCTGCGGCGCTCCTGTGCCCGGGCCGAACCACCACTGACACCGTCGGTGCGCCGGCAGGGACCCGAGCCGGTGCTCCCCGCCGGGCCGAGTCTGGCGCTCTACCGCATCTGCCAGGAAGCCATCAACAACGCCGTGCGCCATGCCCGCGCCGCACGGGTGGGCCTGGAGATCGAGACAACGGACACCGAAGTTCAGGTGGCGGTCTGGGATGACGGCCGCGGCCTGCATCCCGCGCCCCCAGCGGGCGGGCTCCCGGGAACGCCGGCGTTCTCGCCGGTCCCGGCGCCCCCTCCCCCGCCCCCCACGCAGCAGGTGCATGCCTGGAAGACCCCCCCGGGAGCGCCGGCGTCCCCGCCGGGCCCGGCGCCTGCCCGGGATGAACCGCCGTGCCTGCCGCCGTCCCTCCCAAACCCGCCTCCCCCTGCAGAGGCGGAACCGGCGGCTTCCCCGGTGGCAGCCGGGACGGGAGGCCACGGCCTGTCCAACATTCGCTATCGCGCCGACCTGATCGGCGCGCACGTCCGATGGGAGCCGCGCTCCGGGGGAGGGACCCGCTTTCTGGTGCGTCTGCCCTTGACCGAAGCGCCGGCTGGTAACCTCGCATGAAAACCCTGATCGTGGAAGACAACACCGCCCAGCGTGAGCACGCCGAACGCCTCCTGCGGGAGCGGGTGCCTGCGGCGCTGCCCGTCTCCAGCGTCGCGGACGGCGCCCAGGCGCTGCTCCGTTTCCGGGAGGCGCCGGCGGAGTTCCTGCTGCTGGACATCCAGCTCCCCGGCAAGAACGGCATCGAAGTGGCCCGCGAGGTCTGGGCCGCGCGCCCGCTCACCCGCATTCTGTTCTGGTCGCAGTTCAAAGACGAGGTGTACGTCCGCCGGCTGGCCCAGATCGTGCCCCCGGAGACCGTCTACGGGTACGTCCTCAAGAGCAGTCCGGACGAAAAGCTGGTGCAGGCCGTGCGGGCCGTACTCTGCGACGAGCAGTGCTGGCTCGACCGCGAAGTCCGCGGCGTGCAGGCGCGAGCCCTCCAGTCGCCCGCCGCCGTCACCGAAGCGGAATACGAGGCGCTGATTGACATCGCCCTTGGGCTCACCGACCGGGGGGTGGCCCGGCGTCGCTACCTCTCCCGGCGCGGCGCCCAGAACCGCCTGCACAGCCTCTACACTCGCCTCGGCGTGGAACGGGACGAAGAACCGGGCAGCCTTTACAGCCCCCGCAATCGAGCCGTTTTCGAAGGCCTCCGCCGCGGCCTCCTCAACGCCGACGTCCTCGCCGAAGAGAACACCATCCTGGAGCGCTGGCTGGCGGAAAACGGGGAGTAGTCGCGTCTCCCGGTACCCGGGGCGTTGGGTGTGCACCGACGGGCCGCGTAGTGGGCCCGCAAACAAGTGGGCGAGTTTGGCGGGAGACCCCGGTCGGTGCGGGGATAAGAGCGTGCATTGTGGAGCACAAGTCTGCGAAACTACCGTTCTTGTCCCGGTTCCCACACTGGGGCGGCGCCTCCCGCTGCAGGAGCGCCTTTCGCCCCCACCTTGCGCCGCAAACGAACCATTTGCGGCAGTCAGGAGCCATCTATGCAACGAAGGCGCGCCTTCACCCTGATCGAGCTGCTAGTAGTCATAGCAATCATAGCCATACTCGCTGCCATCCTGTTCCCGGTCTTTGCCCAGGCCCGGGAGAAGGCGCGGCAGACGGCCTGTATCTCCAACACCAAACAGCTCGCACTGGCCTTTTCCATGTACGTGCAGGACTACGACGAACGGACCGGGCCGTCGCTCATCTTCGACGTCGGTACGCTGGGCCGGGTCTTTCAGCGGCGACGGTATCCGATTGAGTTGATGATGCCCTACATCAAGACCGACGGCATCATCACCTGCCCATCGGACCGCAACCCGACCATCTACGACCGGTCTCTGCCGGACCCGATCCCGCTTAGGGAACCGCGCAGAATTAATCCTCCCGTCAGGCGGGGACCACTCCCGGGATGGTCACGAACCACTTCCCCAGTGCCGGGAGACGCTCGATCTGCGTTTCCAGGGCGGCCATCTCGGGTGCGAGGAGCCGCACGC
>SYMT01000714.1 GCA_005805375.1 Actinomycetota bacterium | reverse complement strand
GGCATCAACAAGCCGGACGTGCGCTTCATTCTCCACGCCGCTCTGCCCGACTGCCTGGAGACCTACTACCAGCAGGTCGGACGCGCCGGGCGGGATGGCCTGCCGTCGGAATGCCTCTTGCTGCATGCTCGCGCCGACGCCGGCCCCATCTATCATTTCATCGAGAGCGGCGCCGAAGCGGAGCGCACCGGGCGCATGGCCCGCTTCCAAGCCATCCTCCGCTATGCCGGAGCGACCCGGTGCCGGCGCGCGGTTCTGCTCCCCTATTTTGGCGACCCCGTCCCAGAGGCTCCGTGCGGCCAGTGCGACAATTGCCGTGCCGAGGCGGCGGGGCGGACCCAGCACGACGTCTCCGCCGAGGCCCGTCTGCTGCTGGAGGCAGTACAGCAGACCGGGCAGCGGTTCGGGCTGGGCCAGATCATCCGGGTGCTGCGCGGCTCCCGGGCGAAAGAAGTGGTAGACCGGCGGCACGACAAGCTGGCGGTCTACGGCCAGGGAAAGGAGCGGAGCGAAGACTTCTGGCGCACGATTGCCGACGGGCTCATGGAGCAGGGCCATCTGGAGCAGGAGATGGAGTACGGGGGACTGCGGTTCACCGGTACCGCCGGCGCGGTGCTCGAGGGTGGGACCGTCTATGTCGTTACACCGGAACCAACGGCCGGTGCGGCCGTTGGACCCACCGCAGTCGAATATGATGCGGTGCTGTTCGAGGCGCTTAGGGCCCTCCGTCGCACCCTTGCCCTGGAGGGGGGCGTGGCGCCCTATATGATCCTCTCCGACCGTTCGCTGATGGATCTGGCGGCGCGCCGTCCTCGGACCCGAGAAGCGTTGCTCCAGGCGCACGGAATCGGGGAACACAAGGCGGGGGCCTACGGAGATCGGTTGCTGGAAGTCATCGCACCGTTTGCACAGGATGCTGCGGAGAGCACCCCGGTCCTGCCCGCCGCCTCAACCACGACCACCCGCTCTCGCGCGGCGAGCGCACGGCGGAAGGCGGCGGTCGAAGGCTTCCAGGCGGGCGTGACCCTTGCTGATCTGGAGAAGGAACACGGGGTAGGGCAGGAAACCCTGGTCGGCTCTCTCGAGCTGCACTGCGGCGATGGCGGCGTTCTTGACCCACAGCAGTTGTTGGCGGAAGCCGCGCTCAGCTCTGCCGATGCCGCCCGGGTCCAGGCGGCGTACGACGAGCACGGGACGGCGTACCTGTCCCCGGTGTACCACAGCCTGGAGGGCGCCGTTACGTATCGTCAGCTCCGCCTGTTCCGCCTCGCCCGCTATCAGTCTCGGCAGCAGCCCGACAATGCGCCTGTCAGCGACAGCGCGTCGGACTAAACGCGGCTCACGCAGCGCTGCGTCACTTTGTTCTGGGAGCGCCTGAGGTCCCGACCGCCGGAACGCACGGTTAAGAGGCCTCCCCAGCGTTCCCGGGAGCTTCCTGCGGAGAAGCCCGCCTCGCGCCTCGCTATGCCGTCACGTACTCGACACAGACGCCGGGCCGGCGTCTGTGCCGCTACCCACTCGGGGCGCTTGCTGCTGCTGATCCAGTGCGGCCCAGAACTCTTCGATGGCCTGTACCTGGTACGCAGATCTGAGCAGAAGGGAGAGCGTCCCGGCATCACGCACTCCGCCCAACCGTGCTCGCGCCTGCTGTTCGGCCCCGGGGAAGCGTACGCCGAGCAACTCGCAGATCGCGTTCCGACTTCCTTCCTGCTGTCCTTCCTGCTGTCCTTCCTCTCGACCGCGGGCAAAGCCGCGGCGCTCCCACGTGGTCACATAGGGTTGTGCCATTGCCGCCTCCAGTTGTCTCACTTCCTGGTCTACTATTTGCTGTTCCCCTTCCGGCAAGGCCAGCACCCAGTCCAGAAACCGCAGCACCTCTTGCGTTTCCTCTCGGCTGTAGCCGCGGCCATACAGCCTCCGCACCAGCGCCACCTTCGTCGCCCGTCGCTGCTGCGGCTCCTGCCGCGTCGCCAGGGACTCCAGGTGCGCCAGGAGGACCAACGCAAACGGGTGGCGCCAGCGCCGGAACAGGCGCTCCCGCCCGCGATAGTCCAGCAGCTTGTGGACCACCGGCCGGTACGACACCACGGAGCCCCACTGTTCCAGCCGGAATTCCCTGGGGCGCCAGTGCGGGTTCGGATCTCCCAGGATGATCAACCCCATGATCCGCAGGCCGTAGCGATCGTAGGTGCGATACCAGTAGCGGTACCCGCGATCCATGAGATCCGCGCGGCGCTGCATCTGGACATCCACCAGAATGAGCACGTAGGCATCTTCCCCGGAGAGGAGCCGCACCCGCACGAGCTTATCCACGTGGTGGGGACCGAAGGTAGCGTCGCGCACCACCTCGCTGAGTTCCTGGTTCAGGAAGACAGGAGTCACGGACCAGTCTATGGACCGGTAGGCGGCACGCAGCAGGAAGCGCCGGCAGAAACCCTGGAACCAGAGCTCAATGACATCTTTCCAGGGAGTATCAAATTCTTGGGGCGGATTTGCGCCAGGAACTGTAGGCATTGCATTCCTCTGATTTGCGCATTGCGGCAGGGCGACGGTGTCAGATGCGGGTTCGCGGAGCGTCCCGGGAGAGTTCCGAAAACGCTCCGCGCAACTTGCCGTCTACTCTTCCGGATCGTGGAACAGGGATTGGGTGGCCTGGCGCAGGGCGAAGGATTCCAGAATCTCACCGTGCCATTCCTTCTCACGAAGTACCGAGCGCACCATCCGGTCAATGCGCGGGTCCCCCGCCGCGAACGCCGCATTTTGCAGCGTCTTCCAGCCGAGCCGAGCCAATCGCTGCACGGCAACCGCATTCCAGAAATCGTCCGGATCCGCCCCCGCGCCGTTGTCGTCGCGCGGGGCGGGCGTGTCTGCTCCCAGATCGCGGCGTAGTTGCTCGAGGACATCGCGATGCCGTTCGACCTGCACGCGTAGGTCCTGCAAAGCAGTATCCTGGCTGCCCTCGGCCAGGATCCGGATGGCACGTGCCTGGCGCCGTTCCCGCACGAGTGTCTGATCGAGGACCTGCACCACTGCCGTCGGGTCCAGCGTGCTGGTGACGGCAATCGGAGCAGAATTGTGCAGGGGAAAATTAATGAAGGTTTCGTCGTGGAGGTAGGTTGGAGCCGGACCGTCGCCCCTCCGCGGGATTCTCCCCCCCCGACCCGAGCGGTTGCGGCCGCCCCGCCGTCGTTGATCTGCCATGGTTTGCTATTGCCTTTTTCAGATGGTGCGTTCGGCGTTCGGGAGGTCGGCGGCGTCCGCCCCAGGGTCGCCGACCTCCGCATCCGCTGTCATCAGGGGAGTGTCGTCCTCTGCGGCCACGACCGCGGGGACCGGCTCATCCGGGACCGGCGCGCTGTCTTCTTCAGTGTTCCCCACGGGAGGCTCCGGCGCCGCGTCGTGAGCATCGCTTGCTCCGGCGCTCTCCTCCCAAGCTGGCTCCGCCTCGCCGGAGCCGGCCGGCTCCCCGCCGGGCGCATCCGTCGTGGGGGCCTCCTCCTGCAGGACGGGCGCCGGCGCTTCGTCACCAGCAGGTTCGTCACGAGCAGGTTGGTCAGCGGCGGGCTCGTCTACGGCGGGCTCGTCTGCGATAGGCTCCGGCGCAATCGGGAAGTCGTCTGCGGCGTCGTCCTCGTCCGGAAGCACGAACGGATCGTCGTCATCCAGGGCGTGCTCGGGCGGCGCCTCACGCGCCCCGCCGCCATCCGCCGGGAGGTCGGGCACGGTGAGCAGCGCGCGCGTTCGGGTGATGCGCCAGATGACGCCTGTTCCCCCGTAAGGCAGCAAGCCCTGCTCCGGATCGAGGGTCACTACGCCCAGATCCACGACATAGAGGATGTCGCCGGATGGGTCGAACCGCACCTCGACCGGACGCTCCAACCCGCCGGTAATGCCTCCCGGCGCCGGCACTCCGCTCCGGTTGCTCAGAAAGTCCACAATCTCGCCGGTGCGCAGGTTCACCCGTACGATCTTGTGCCCCTCAGTCGCCGCTCCGTTTGGATAGGCGCCCGCGGTCCACTCTCCGGAGAGTGCCACGAACGCCTCGCCGATGTGACCGAAGACGTGGGAAGACGAGAAATCGAGACCGCCTATGCCGGACCGCGTGGGGAACATGGCCGCCGGCCGCACGCCGGGAGATTCGGAGGAGGACAACAACGGGCGCGGCTGCGGGTGACCCGGCAGGCGGAAGCGGCTCTCCGTTACAGAGAGACCGGACGCATAATCCGGCCAACCGTAATGCGCGCCGGGGCGAATCTCCCATAGATTGTCCGGCGCTCCAGCAATCGGCCGGCTGCCCCGTTCCTCCATCCCCGCCTCGGTGGCGAAGAGACGACCGTCCGGCGATACAGCCATGCCGACCGGGTTGCGCAGACCGGTGCAGAGACGTTCGACTTCTCCCCCCTCGACCGGCAGGCGATAGAGCGCACCACCGCAGAGACGAGACCCGCGCACTGCTTCCCCAGGTTCCGACCGGCGCCGGAACGGTTTGAACCCTCCCGTGCTGCTGCGCACCCCGCCGGGGCCGGTGGTCACATAGTTGACCCCTTCAAGCGCACCATCGGCGCCGGGCACATCCGCCCAGTCGGGATGGCCGGCCACCCAGCCCCGAGCTGCGTTGTCCAATCCCACCACACCGCTGTTGGTGCGTGTCCCCAATCCGAAGAGTAGGGAACCGGAGCCGTCGAGCGTCAACCCGCTGAGCCCGTAGTCGCCGCCACCCGGCAACTCCTGCACCAGGTTTTGCAGATGTCCCTCGGCGGTGACGCGCAGCACGCGCGGCGCCGGGCCATCTTCGGCAATCATCAACTCGGCGTTGCGGTAGGCCAGACCCACGATCGGGTGCTCAAGCCTCCCAATCTCGATCACGCTGCGGTCCGGGTCGATTCGGAGGATGCGCGGCAGCGCAACCTGTAGATGCTGCACGCCCCCCCGCTCTGCGAGATAAATCTCTCCGCCGGGGCCGAACGACACCGCCGTAGGAAAGGTCAGGCCGGTGATAAGCGGCTCCACCCGATAACCGGGGGGCGCGACCAGGGCATCCGCCTGCAGCGGATGCTGCGGTCCAAGACGCATTGACACAGTTCTCCCGAAACTGGCTTACAGCCAGCCGTTTCTACGATAGATCTCGTAGCCGATCCATTCGTGCAGCCAGTCGCGAAATGCTTCCAGCCGGCCCCTCGAGTCGAGACTCACAGTCGGATCGTAGCGGCGCCACGGGCAGGGAGCGCATATCACCGCCAACCCCTGCTTCTCGAACGTCGCCTCGGCCCGCCGCATGTGGGTCGGATCGCTGACGAGCAGCACCCGCTTCCAACCCCGCTCCCCGGCCAGCTTCGCCACCACAACGGCTTCGTCGTGAGTGTTGAACACCGGCCCGACCTCGATTATCGGATGTGCCGCCCCGAGTCGCTCCATCTGCCTCCGGGAAGCAGGAACCGCAGACTGCTCACGCACCAACAGGCGGGTCAACACGAGTTGGGGGGCGTGACCGGCATGCAGCAACTCGATGCCGCGCAGCAGTCGGAGCCGCGCCTGGCTGGGCAACTCTCCGTTTGGCCAGACATCCGAAGAGAGAACGACGACCGCGTCGCACCGCCCCACGGGGTCGGTGCGGGCAAGGGAGCGCACGCGAGACTCAACCCAGGGAGTATACCCGATCCCGACGACGACTGCACAGATCAGGAATGCCGCTGCCCAGACCAGTGGCCGCGCCCGCGTGAGGCCGATGGTCGCCCCGGCAATGCCGAAAACGAGCAGGAGGTGTTCCTGGCGGAAAATAGGGATGGCGCCGATCCCAATCTGCGTCCCCGCAACCCAGATCAGCATGCCCAGCACACCGCCCGAGGCAAACGCTCGAAGCGGGGCCGGGAGCCCACGGCGAGAAATGCGGGATTGACGGCTCCCTGCTTTCCGTTTCCCGTCACCTGTTTCCCGTCCCTCGCTTCCTGCTTCCATATGCCGCTACCGGATGCCGAGGATGACCTCTGTGGCCAGTTGATCCAGCTTTTCGTAGCGGCGGCCCCGAGCCCCCACAGCGACCCGATCCACGGCGAGCGCCGACAGCGCGTCGGCATTGGCCCGGCTGTACGCCGCCATCCGCCCCTCCAGTTCGGGATTGCCTGCCCGGATTTCGGCCAGCAGGCCGGTGATTTCCGGATCGGCGTTGAAGCGCGCTACCTTCTCCTGCAAGATCTTGTAGGTGCGCATACAGCCGAGACAGAAGTCCCAGACCCCTTCCTCGTCCTCAGTGCGCAGGGCGTGCGCGTCGAAGTGCCGCATGCCCTCGTAGCGATAGTCTTCCAGCAGTTTGACCAGGAAGAACCCGGCTTTGATGTCTTCCTGTCCGAAGCGGAAGTCCTGGTCATAGCGCCCGACCTTCTGGGCGTTCAGGTCTATGTGGAACAGCTTGCCGGCTTCCAGGGCCTGCGCCACGCCGTGGTAGAAGTTCAACCCGGCCATCGTTTCGTGGGCCACTTCGGGATTCACGCCGACCATCGCGGGGTCTGCCAGCGTTTCGATGAGGGCGAGCATGTGGCCGGTGGTAGGGAAGTAGATATCCCCCCGCGGTTCGTTCGGCTTGGCCTCCAGGGCGAACTTGAGGGGATAGCCCTGATCCTTCACGTACCCGATCAGGAAGTTCAGGCACTCCCGCATCCATTTCGTTGCCTGGACTGCGTCCTTGGCGGCATCGGTCTCGGCGCCTTCACGGCCGCCCCAAAAGACGAAGGTGGTCGCGCCGAGTTCCACTCCCAGATCCATCGCGCGCATCGTCTTCTGCAGGGCATAGGCACGGACCTGAGGCTCGTTGCTGGTGAACGCGCCGTCCTTGAAAATTGGATCGCCGAACAGGTTGGTGGTCGCCATCGGCACCCGCATGTTGTGATCCGCGAGCGCCTGCTTGAATTCGGCGACGATCCGGTCCCGTTCGGCCGCGGTGGCATCAATGGGGACGAGATCGTTGTCGTGCAGGTTTACGCCATAGGCGCCGAGCGCCGCGAGACGTTTCACGCCCTCGACGGGAGAGATGCGCGCCCGGACCGGCTCACCAAACGGATCGCGGCCGGGATTGCCGAACGTCCAGAGCCCGAAGGTGAACCGATCGGCGGGGGTAGGAGTGTAGGCATCCATAAGGCAGAACCTTCCTTCGGCAGAGAGCGAGAGTGACGAAAGGCATGAGGGCGAGCAGACGATTCGAAGGACGAAGGGGGAAACCGGCGGTCGTCGGGCGTCGTTCCGCTTGGCGCTTCGCTCGCCGAATGGTTCCACGCGGGCCCGGCGGAGTCCTGCGGCGCCGGCACGGATTCGGCGAGACAATCGCGGCCAGGATGCGGGAGTGGGGTGGCGAGAAGGGGCCGGGAAAGGGTAGGATGGAAGCACGACCCGCGAGTGGCGGACCCCATGCGCCCTGAGAACGCCCTGACTGAACTCCAGCCTCGACCGGGGAAATGATGAGGAAATGGCCCGCACCAACCTGCTGAACACCCGTACCACTAACTTCCTCGAATTGCTGGGAAACGGGCGAGTGTACCAGGCGCCTCCCTACCAGCGAGACTACTCGTGGGGTGAGGAACAGTGGGAGGATTTGTGGGCCGACATCCTGGATCTCCGGGAGCGCCCCGGAGCACTCCATTACATGGGTGCGCTGGTGGTGGAGGCGCGGAGTGACCGCGAGTTCACCATCATTGACGGCCAGCAGCGTCTGGCTACCCTTAGCATTCTGGCCCTTGCCGTGATCGGCAAACTCATGGACATGGCGCGACAGGAGGGGGACCGATCCGCGAACCGGGAGCGCGCCACCGGGCTGCGTCATCGGTTCATCGGTGAGAAGGATCCCGCTTCATTGGTGGAGAGCAGCAAGCTCTTCCTCAACGAGACGGACAACGCACTCTATCAGGACTTCCTGGTGCAGTTGCGTACACCCCTCAATCCACGCGGGCTGCCGAAGTCGAACCAGTTGCTGTGGAAGTGCTTCCAGTTTTTTGGTGCGCACCTGGATCAGGTCGCGGGGCTCTGTAATGCCCCGGTGACTCTGGCTGAATTGCTGTCTGAAATCGTAGCCCGTCAACTGATGTTCATTCTCATCACTGTTGACGACGAGCTGAGTGCGTACACGGTCTTCGAGACTCTGAATGCGCGTGGGTTGGAACTCTCGGCGACGGACCTCCTGAAGAACTACCTCTTCTCCCAGATGAGGGTTCCAGCGGACCTGGAGGCCCTCCAGCGCCGGTGGCGGGCTCTGCTCGCGACGGTTGGCCAGGAGCAATTCCCGGATTTCTTGCGGTACCATCTGGCGTGTGAGCACCCGCGCATCCGCAGCAGCCGGCTCTTCCAACTGGTGCGGAGCCAGGTGCGCACGGCAGCAGACGTGTTCGGCTTGCTGGAGGCGCTGGAGGGACGCGCGGAACTATTCGCCGCCCTGTCGGACCCGCACCACAGCTACTGGATCGAGCGATCGGAATGCCGTCCTCACATTCGCGAACTGGTTCTCTTTCGCGCGCGGCAGGTGACCCCCCTTGTGTTCGCCGCCTGGGAGAAGTTCAGCGCGGCGAATTTCGCCGGCGTGTTGCGAATCATCACCGTGGTGACGCTGCGATACTCCGTAGTGGGGGGCCGCAGTTCCAATGCGCTGGAGTCCGCCTACCATCGGGCCGCCCGGGCCGTGCTGGACGGCAAAGCCACCCAACCGTCCGCCGTTTTCGCGCTACTGCGGGAAGTGTACGTGGACGACACGAGCTTTCAGACTGACTTCCGCCTGCTGGCCCTCGACACCGGCGGACCGCGAAAGAAGCTCGTACGCTACCTGCTGGCAGGCCTGGAAGGGGACGCCGGTGGCCGTGCGTGTAATCCGGACACGGACCCGGGCACCATCGAACACATCCTCCCCGAAAACCCCGGCGACTTCTGGAAGACCGACTTTCCTGCGTCACAGTGGGAACGCAGCGTCTACCGCCTCGGCAACCTCACCCTGCTGGAGGCGCCCACGAACCGGCAGATCGGGAATGGAGACTATCCGGCCAAGGCTGCTGCCTATGCCGCCAGCAACTATGCCCTGACCCGCGCCATTCCCGCGATAGCGCCGGAGCACTGGTCCCCGGAGTTGCTGGACGCACGTCAAGCCAGGCTGGCAGCCCGCGCCCTGCATCTGTGGCGGCTGGACTTCGCATAGGACGGCGTTCGGGCTGGAACGTGGGCAGGGAACTCCCGGCGCACTCAGCGAAATGCAGCGCATCCGCCGGTGACGTCTGAAACCCTGCGCCCTCCGCGTTGTCCAAGTACTCCGGGATAGGCTTGGGCGCAGTAGACAGGTCCGGAGCACAGGACGAAGGGAAAGCGGGAAGCACGGATGCAGCAACGAGGCTCGCGGGCGAAGGGTGTCGGCAGTGCGGCGGGGTTGGGGCTCCTGGGGGTATGCCTGGCGGCGATGCTCGGTGCGGGGGGGATCCTTCCCGCAGCGCGGGCGGAGGTGGGTCGCGCCCCGGCGGTGGACTACGATCGCGACATCCGCCCGATTCTCGCGGACAACTGTTTCGCGTGCCACGGATTCGACCCGAAGCAGCGGCAGGCCGGGCTGCGCCTGGATGTACCGGAAGGAGCCTTCGCGGCGCTGAAATCCGGAAAGCACGCGGTCGTGCCCCGCAATCCCGGCGCCAGCGAGATGGTGCGGCGCATTTTGCTCAAGGACGGCTTGAAGATGCCGCCGGCGGCGAGCGGCAAGCAGCTCAAGCCCGAACAGGTCGCCGTCTTACGCCGTTGGGTCGAGCAAGGCGCGCCCTATTCCCAGCACTGGGCTTTCGTGGCGCCGAAGCGTCCCGCGGTGCCCCGCGTGCAGCCGTCTGCCTGGGTCCGCAACCCGATTGATGCCTTCGTGCTGGCACGCCTGCAGCGGGAAAAGCTGCCGCCGTCTCCGGAAGCGGATCGCCGCACGCTCGCCCGCCGCCTGAGCCTGGACCTGCGCGGGCTGCCTCCGACCCTCCGGGAAGTGGAACAGTTCGTCGCGGATCGTCGCCCGGATGCCTACGAGCGCCTGGTGGATCGCTTCCTCGCTTCGCCCCACTATGGGGAACGGATGGCGCTGAAGTGGCTCGATCTGGCCCGCTATGCGGACACTCACGGCTACCACATTGACAGCCACCGGGACATGTGGCTCTGGCGTGACTGGGTGATTGACGCCTTCAACCGCAACCTGTCGTTCGACCGGTTCACCATCGAGCAACTCGCCGGGGATCTCCTCCCGAATCCAACCCTGGAACAGCGGATCGCCACCGGGTTCAACCGCAACCATCCGATCAACTTTGAGGGCGGCGCCATCCCTGAGGAGTACCAGGCCGCGTACATTTTTGACCGGATTGACACCACCGCGACCACCTGGCTGGCGTTGACCATGCGCTGTGGGCAGTGCCACGACCACAAGTACGACCCCTTCACCCAGAAGGAGTTCTACCGGTTTTATGCCTTCTTCCACAACGTGCCGGAGCAGGGCCTGGATGGGCAGCGGGGGAACGCGCGGCCTTTTCTGAAGGTGGCTTCCACCGAGCAGCAGGCAAAACTGGCCGAGTACGCGGAGCGCATCCGGTCGCTGGATGCGGACCTGAAGGCGGCGGCCGCACGGCAGGCGGGGAACCTGGCCGCCTGGGAACAGGAAGCCGGCAGCGGGCTGGATCGCATGCCGCCCATCACCGCCGGGCTCACCGCCTACTTTCCGTTGGACGAGGCGGAGGGCGCCGACATTCGGGAGGAGGCGGGCCGCCAGCAGGGCGCGCGCATCCGTGGGGACGTACTGCGCGACGCCGGCAAGTTCGGGGGCGCCGTGAAGCTGGATGGACGCAATTACGTAGACCTCGGCAACATCGCCGCCTTCGACCGCACCGATTCCTTCTCCTACGGCGCCTGGGTGCGCCCCGCCGGGCGCGAGGCGATGACCGTCCTCTCGAAGATGGACGACGGGGCCGGGTTTCGCGGTTGGGACCTCTACCTGCAGGACGGCAAAGTCTACGCGCACCTGATCCACGACTGGGAGAAGGACGCGATCCGGGTGAACACGAAGGCGCAGATTCCTTTGAACGAGTGGACACACGTCTTCGCCTCGTACGACGGTTCCAGCAAGGCTGTAGGGGTGCGCCTCTTCGTGAACGGGGTTCCCGTCGAACTGGAGCGGACGCACGACCGCCTCACCAGCACGTTTCGGACGGAGCGCCCGGTGCTGGTGGGGCGGCGCAATCCGGCTGCCCCATTCCGCGGATTGGTGGATGACGTGCGGATCTATGGGCGGGAGGTGGCGCCGGAGGAAGTGCGGCAGTTGGCGGGACCGGACGGAACGATCCGTCGTATCTTGCAAACAGAAGCCGGGAAGCGCTCGCCGGCGGACACCGAGGCCCTCCGCCGCTACCTGCTGGAGACCCGGGACGAAGAGTACCGGACTAAGGGCCCGGAACTGGTCGCGACCCGGCAGCGCCAGGCCGAAATGGAAGCAGCGATCCCTACCGTCATGGTGATGGAGGAGCTGCCCAAGCCGCGCGAAACGCATGTCCTCGTGCGCGGCCAGTACGACAAGAAGGGCGAAGTGGTGACCGCCGGGTACCCGAGCGCCCTCGCCGGCGGGAGCGATTCCGCTTCCTCGGACCGGCAGCCGTCTCGCCTGGACCTCGCTCGGTGGCTGGTGAGTCCGAATCATCCGCTGACGGCACGGGTGGCGGTCAACCGGTTCTGGGAGCAATACTTCGGCCTCGGGCTGGTGCGCACGGCGGAGAACTTCGGCACGCAGGGGGAGCGCCCGAGCCATCCGGAGTTGCTGGACTGGCTGGCGACGGAGTTCATCCGTACCGGCTGGGATATGAAGGCGTTCCAGAAATTGATCGTCACTTCGGCCACCTACCGCCAGGTCTCGCGCCTGCGCCCCGATCTCCAGCAACGCGATCCGGAGAACCGCCTGCTGGCCCGCGGACCCCGCAGCCGCCTCCCGGCGGAACTGATCCGCGATCAGGCACTGGCCGTGAGCGGTCTGCTGGCGCCCAAAATCGGGGGGCCGTCCGTCAAGCCCTACCACCCGGCCGGCGTCTGGGAGGAACTCGCGTTCGGCGGCAATTTCACGGCACAGACCTACGTGCAGGACCACGGGGAGGCGCTCTACCGCCGCAGCTTGTACACCTTCTGGAAACGCACCTGCCCGCCGCCCTCGCTCACCACGTTCGATGCACCCGACCGTGAGTTTTGTATGGTGCGCCGCCTCACTACAAACACGCCCCTCCAGGCGCTTGTGCTGATGAACGACCCAACCTACGTGGAGGCGGCCCGCAAGCTCGCCGAACGCCTCCTCACCGAGGTCGCCGCGACCCCGGAGGATCGCATCCGCTACGCCTACCGCCTGCTGCTCGCCCGCACGGCCACGAACACCGAGGTGCAGGTCCTGCGCGACATCTACCGGGCTCAACTCGAACGCTATCGTAAGGACCCCGAAGCAGCCGGAAAGCTCACCAGCGTGGGTGAGTCCCCGCGTAATGAGCGCCTGGACGTGGCAGAACACGCGGCGTGGTCCTCGGTGGCGGGGGTGCTGTTGAACCTGGATGAGGTAATCACCAAGAACTGACGCGAGACTCACGTTCGCAGCGATTGCCGGCGGAGCACGGGAGCGCGAGGGTCCCACGCCTTGCTATGGTGAACCGGGTCGTGCGGATGCAACGCAGTCGCGAGCACAGTGCGCGGGAAAACAACCTGGAACCGACTCAGCGCGAAGGGACCTCGCCGAACTGACGCGCACTCACGAAACCCCGGCGCGTGCTTGCGGTGCTACCTGACCCGCAAGTACGCGTGAATCGGGCATCTCCTCACGACAGACGGGCCGGCATCGGTGGTTCGAGGGCAGACCGGAGAGCTTTCCGTGTCGCTGCCTGGCATCACAACGAGGTCTTTACCGGATCTGG
The DNA here is from genome assembly GCA_005805375.1 of Actinomycetota bacterium. GTDB lineage: Bacteria > Armatimonadota > SYMT01 > SYMT01 > SYMT01 > SYMT01. The sequence goes on along the minus strand of SYMT01000714.1, from coordinate 6,199 downwards.
TGGGCGTGCAGACGAAAACAGCCACCAAGCGAGACCAATGGCGCCGCTTCGACCGTCGCGGAAGGCAGTATGCCGCACCTCCACGACGACAAGATCGGAGCGGTTCGCGTCACCATCCCACCATCACGGTGTGTCTATCCATCATGTAGATCAACTCGTTATTGCGGTTCCAGGAGGCAGCCCTGGCAAATAGGGAACTCGGTATCTTCAGCCTGCACTCAGAACACAAGGCGCCTGTCTCGTTGCCATCTCCCCGTTCCAACGTATTGGAATTGGCCGCCCTGCCTCCGCGTGGTAGACGATCCGGATTCCTTTCATTTCCCCCGGGGGCGCAGTCGCTCAGTTATTCGGCCGAATCCTGTGCCGGCGTGCTGTGCTGTCTTCCAACTCATCTCCCGGGCTGGCGGGCCGAAGCCAGAGGTAACTTCGGCCTGCCCCGGTTTTGCCGTTCTCCCACGTAGGGGGTCGCTGCCAGGGATGACTTCGACCCGCCTCGGGACTGTGGTTCAGCGGCGACTCCGGTCGGTCCCGCGGACGCAAAAGAGATGCGTGCCGATCCGCACGAAGAAGGCGCCATCCACCCCGGCCACGCCGTACACACAGGGGTCCAGCGGGCCGTAGCTCGCCCGTGCCCCGTCACCGCCCTCACCGGGGCGGCCCCCTTCACGACCGCCGGGGCGGCCGCCGCCCGGCCTTCCGCCGGGACCACCGGCGCCCATCGGGCGCGGCGGCGGGGTGTAGTCCAGCTTCGGGGTCGGAGCGTCTCCGGCTTCCCACAGGAGGTTGGTGCCTACCTTCTCAAACACCGGCCCGGCCCGCACCACGGTGGTCATCCCGTTCTTGCAAAAGAAGTAGACGTAGTCCCCCGCCGCCACCGGCGGCGCCCAGCATGGACCGTCGATCCGTTCCGAGTACTTCTCCTCCCCGGTCGCAGCGTCCACGCAGAACACTACGCCGGTCGGGTTCACGGAGTAGATGAGCCCACGGTGCAGCGTGGGGCTGCCGTACTCGCAGACGGCGCGCTTCCCTTCCCAAACGACATCAACGATGGGGCGCCCGTCGCGTTCCGTCAGACGGAGCGCCATATTGGACTGGGCTGGGGTGCGGGCCGTTCCCCCGCCGCGCGGGCCCCGAGGCACCGCCGCTCCGATGATGATCTGGTCCCCGAAGGCCACCGGCGACGGGATGTGGTTTCCGGTCACCCCGTCCACCTTCCAGAGTTCGGCGCCGGTGCCCGCGTCATAGCCCTGCACATCCCCCGAGGAACTGACCACGACCACCTCGCGCCCGTTCTGCCGGGTCACAATCGGGGAAGTCCAGGACATCCGGGAGGGGCGGGGTGTCTTCCAGAGCGTCTTTCCTGACTTCTTGTCCACCGCGATCAGGTAGGAAGGACCTTGGTGGTCCACCAACAGGATCACCGCCTCCCGAGTGTGGGTCGGCGAACAGCCCAGACCGTGCCCGTTCTGAAACGCTCCGTACTCTTGAAACAGCGGCCGGTGCCATTCCACCCGTCCGTCCTTCGTGGCCAGGCGGAAAAGGTCCCCGCTCTCAAAGAACAGGTAGAGGGCATTTCCCTCTGCGATGGGAGTGGGGGCGGCGCGGCCCACCATTTCGTGACTGTCGCCCGGTGTGGTAGCGGGCAACTGTTGCCGCCAGACCTCGCGTCCCGTGCGGGGATCCAGGGCCAGCGCGAGGAAGTGCTCCCGCTTGCGTCCCGGCGCCGCGGTGACAAAGACGCGGTCCTTTTGCACCGCCGGCTGAGATTGTCCGTAGCCCGGGAGTTCTGCTTTCCACGCGATCCCCGCCGTGGGCGACCAGTGGAGCGGGAGGGAGCGGGCTTGGATGGATTGGTTGCCCCCGTTCCGGAACCCGCTCCAGACGGTAGAGGGGCCGGCGGCGAGGAAGGCAGTCAGGGTGACGGCCGCGTACAGTGGTGGTACCATGTGAGAGTCTCCGTGAGCCGGGAGCCTGCCGACTGCGTGGTGGTGTTCCACTCGGCGAGGCCCGGCCCTATACAGTGTGTATTAATTATACACGACCGAGTACCTCGTGTCCGGCTGGAGAGGCGGAACAACTCGCTACGGGCAGCGCCAGACCGCAACGCGGCCCTCCGCCGTTCCGAGGGCCAGACTGCCGCCTGTGGGGGACCAGGCGATTCGGGTGATCTCCCCGGAAGTCGCCCCACTGGACACCAGGCGGCTACCCCGAGCCGGTCTCCAGCAGCAGAGCTTCCCTTCCTGATCCCCGGAAGCCGGGAGATCGCCGGATGGCTGGTAAGCCAGCGCGGTCACCCGGCCCGCGTGCCCCTCCAATTGGAGGGGGCGAGAGTTGGCGGGTCCACGCCCGGCAGAGTCCCAGACGGGCACCGTATCTGCTCCGCCGGTGGCCAGGAAACGGCTCCGCCGTTCCCAGGCCAGGTGTTTGATCTTCGGCCGGTACCCTGCATTTCCAGATCGGCGCCACGTGACGGCCTCCAGGGGCCCAGGCAAGTCCGGTCACGTAGTCGGCGACGTCCGCGCACCAGCGTTCCAGGCACGCTGTGCGCAAGATCAACGGTCGGCCAGGCATGTGCGAAACTCCCGCGTGAGTTCCTCCCGGTCCAGATTTCGTCCGATGAATACCTGTTGATTGTGTCGGGTCTCCCCAGGGCCTCACGGTCGTTCCGGTTGCCCATCGAAGAGCATGTGAACCCCCTGAAAAACGAAACGCTCCGGCTGACCCCGCAGGCTGAGTACTCCCTTCATACGGAAGATGTCCGTGCCTCGGGTGCGCAACAGTCTTCCGAGCCAGTCGTTGAGGCAGTTCGGATCGAGATCACCCGTTTCCGAAATCCCCACCGAGGTGACGGTGGCATCGTGCTCATGGTCCGAGGCGTACTCCACCGGGTCCCGGGCTCCAACACCTGCCCCGACTGCCACACCTCCAGTGCAAACTCGGACGGCAGGTGCTCCGTAAGGAGGGCGTACTCTCCGGCCCGCGGGGCGGTTACCGGGAACCGTCCTTCCTCCGGCCCGAAGCAGAGGGTGAACATCTGTGCGCCGGGAGTCAGGGCCTCTCCGAGCCGCGCTACGGTTCCGTCCTCAGAGAACAAGAGGCGGAGGAGATCTCCTCCTCGGCTCCGATCACGAGTTCGTTTCGGAAATACACATTGTCATATCTATCCGGGGAAACACTGGCCTGTTGGGGGCTGACAAATGCGAGTTAGTTGTGTATACTAGTGTGTATACCAGTGCTCCGGCGCCGGAACTTCCGGCGCCCTTCTCTCTCCGCTGCCATGCGATACCTATTCGGTCCGAACCAGGTGCGTGCGTGGGCGCGAGCGGTCCTGCTGGCCTTCGTGCCGGTCCTGCTCGCGCTCCCGTTCGCCCATTCGCACGCCGGCTGTGGGCATGGCGGTGCGCTGTCGTCGCGCGCCGCGACGCTCTCCGCCTCGCTGGATGTCGGGCCCGCGCCCGACCATCCGGCCTGCGCGGCCTGTGATCTGGAGCACGGCACGGCGGGGGCCTGCCTGCCCCCATCCGTGGCGTTCTTGCTCCCTCACGAATCCCGAGCGGCAGCCGTAACTGTCGTCCGTCTCGGCTCCACCCGACCGCCTTCGGTCTCTCTCGGTCGCGGCCCTCCGCCGGCGATCGCGGGATAGTGCGGGAGACCCTGTGGCGGATTCCGTCTGAACCGGTCGTCCGGTAGACGCTGCTTCCTGCCGAGAGTGCTCCCCCTGGTGCCCAGCGGCGCTCCTTACCTCAGGTTGTCTCTCCTCACTGCGTGCGGAGGCAACCGGCAGGACCGGGCGTCCGCCGTCCCTCGCGCCACATTCGCATGTGTCGGACTCGGTTCGTACCCCAGTCACTTCGCGCACTGTGCCGCGGCGAGATCCCTCACCGGACGTATTTTCTTCCGGCTTCTGGGACTCGTGCTCCCCTGCCCAACCACTTCGCTCCCCTTCCGGGCGCGAAGGCCCGGATGTACACGCCACAGGGCGCTCCGCATCCGGCCGTCTGGAAACCGGACACACCATGCTCACGCACAGCCGCCGGGGGTTCACCCTGATCGAACTCCTCGTCGTAATTGCCATCATCGCCATCCTCGCTGCAATCCTCTTCCCGGTCTTCGCCGCGGCCCGGTCGAAGGCGCGCCAGGCGCAGGGCCTCTCCAACCTCCGCCAGATGGGCGCCGCCCTCCGCATGTACGTGGATGAGTACGACGGCGAGATGCCCCGGCACGCCTACGGGAACGCCGGCCCCGGAGCGGGCGCGTATCAGTGGCCGCACGCCATCCAGCCGTACATCAGGAACTGGAACGTGTTCGTCTGTCCGAACGGGCCCCAGTTGAACGGCATCGCCCGCTTCAACGGGATTGACTTCGGCGCCTACCAGAGTCGCTCTGACCTGCCCCGGGACGGTCGCTACATCGGGTACGCCGTCAACCTGAACTATCACCAGCACAGCTCCAACCCGGCCGTGACTTGGCACCCCACGGGCAAACACGAAACGATGATTGAGGACGTGGCGGGCACGATCCTCATCCTGGAAAACACCGGTTCCCCCTGGCAGGCGGTATGGGCCGCCACTGGTCCGCCCGTGGGTGGACCGTACCTTCCGGCGAGTGCGGACTGGATGCGGCAACTGGATCCGCTGACCGGAGTGCGCATTGCCCGATCCTCGGATGGCGTGGACCTGCTGTTTTGCGACGGTCATGCCAAGTGGATGGCCCCGGACGAGGCGTTCGCCCGCCGACCGTCATCCCGGGGGGTGGTCGCATATCGCTACACCATCTTCCAGGACTAGCTGCACCACACCGGTCTCCGGACCCGGCGCCCGCTGCGCCGGGTCCGGGACTCACCCCAGGAGTCACGATCATGTCCGGCAAGAAGCACGACAACGAGCCGCGGAAACCCGCAGGCTGGAATCGACAACAGGCCCAGCATCTGCTGAGCCGCGCCGGTTTCGGGGGATCCCCGGCCGGCGTCGAGGCGCTGCGCAAATTGGGGCGCGAAGGGGCCGTAGACCATCTGCTCCGCTATCCCCAGACAGCGCGGAGCGAGGCGCGCCCGACCTGGGTGCGAGAACCGTGGGTGGATACCGAGGCGCGCCTGCCCGGCCTTTCGCGGGAGGAGCAGACGAAGCGGCATGTCGCCACCCGCATTCGCTACCGCCAGGAGATGGACGATTTGCGGGCTTGGTGGCTGAAGCGCATGGTGAAGACGGAGCATCCGCTGCAGGAAAAGCTGGTACTCTTCTGGCACTGGCACTTCCCGACGGCGCAGGCAAAAGTGTTCATCTCGCAAGCACACTTCGTCCAGAATGAGCTGTACCGGACCCACGCCGCCGGCAACTTCCGCACTCTGGTGCGGGCTGTCACGCTGGACCCGGGCATGTTGCTGTACCTGGACGGGAACACCAACACCGCCGGGCGCCCGAACGAGAACTATGCCCGGGAGTTGATGGAACTGTTCACCCTCGGCATCGGCAGCTACACCGAGCCGGACGTCCGGGAGGGCGCCCGGGCACTGAGTGGCTGGAAGCTGGAAGGTCTCACGCCGCGCTTCCAGAGCGCAGAGCACGACGCCGGCGACAAGACCTTCCTCGGGCGGCGCGGTGCTCTGACGTGGGAGGACGGGTGCGATGCCTGCCTGGCCCACGCCGCGAGCGCTCCGTTCCTCTGCGGAAAGTTGGTGCGCTATTTCGGGGTCGCCGATCCGCAGGGCACTCTGACAGCCCGCCTCGCCCACACGCTCCAGTCCGAGAACTGGGAGCTGACGCCGGTGTTGCGAGAACTGCTTCTTTCTCCGGAGTTCTACTCGGAAGAAACATGCGGAAGCCAGATCAAGTGCCCGGTCCAGTTGCTGGTCGGGGCGCTCCGTGCCCTGGAAGTGGACTTCACTCCGACCCTTCCGCTCGTCCAGGCGCTGAACCTGATGGGGCAGGATCTGTTCAACCCGCCGAACGTCAAGGGCTGGCTCACGGGACGGGACATGATCACTACCGGTACTCTGATGGCCCGCTACCATCTGGCGGACCTGCTGGTGGACGGGCGAATCCCGGACGGCGTGGGGCCGGTGGCCCCGGAACGGCAGCGCGTCATGCGGCCCAACGAGGCGACGTTGCGCACCGGCGCGGTGAACGCCCTGCTGGCCCAGGGACAGGAAGCAGAAGCCCGGGATCAGCACGTCAAGGTCCGCTTCGATCCGGCGGGACTC
>SYMT01000713.1 GCA_005805375.1 Actinomycetota bacterium | reverse complement strand
GTAGTAGGTGTGCGTCCCCTCCACCTCGAAGTTGTAGACCCGGGTGCGCGCTTCCTCCCAGCCCAGGGCTACCACTACGGTGCGGCGGCCGTCTACCCGGCGCAGGAGGTCGCCGCGCGCCAGTTTCCGCGCCTCGACGAAGCCCTTGCCCTCGACGAAGAACGGGTGCCCTTCCGTCGCCTTCACCCGCGCGCCGTCTGCCGTCTCCACCTCCAGGATCTTTTCGACTTCGCCCACGAAGGTGCGTACTACCTTCCCGTAGCGCTGCTGTCCCGTCGCCGGGTCCGCAGTCCGCACCGTGTCGCCGGCGCGGATGTCTTCGATGGATTTGTCGCTGCCCCCGTGGAGATGGGATACCGGCCGCGAAACACCCGCCCGCGAGGTTGGAGGGGCGCCCATCGCCGCGCTACGCAAGGCGGCACTGACGGATCACGACGGGGCGGCCACGCAGTGATCCGCCGGGAGAGCGCGGTTTGCCACGTCGAAACCCAATCCATCACGCCGTGTCCAAGCGGCGCCACCTGCCTCCTCTCACCGAGAAGCGCGTCACTCCAGGTTGCTCGGCCCCCGGGGGACGTCTGCTACTGCTGCGCCGGTACGCTGGACCTGGCCAGGGTGCCTGGGTGGAGAGACAAACAGCGGTGTAGGAGCCCGGCTGCGGCCACACTAGGCGGGGACGAAGGGAACTCTGGAAGAAGGTCGTCGCCCTCGTGCCACACGAGTTCTATGCACCCTCGTGCCTGTTTGGGCAGGCGCCGCGCGGTTGCGTCCACCGTAAATGGTAGGCCCGGGAACCAGCGTGGCTCCAGTACCGCTGCTACGAGCAACCCAACGCCTGCTGGAGGGTCGCTCAACAGAAACGGAGGCGAAGTCGGCCAGCCGCCTGTGAAGCACTGGCACCAAAGACCTCGGTCCGTCCGGATCGCGCACACGCCACCACTGGCCAGGTACAGAGGACAGAGCGCTTCATCTAGCCTAGGGAATCCCAGTTCTCCCAGTGTTCTACGTCCAAAACGGTATGGCTCCGGCAGTTGAGCACCCAGATGGCGAGTCAGCCGCAGCAGATTATCGCTGTCCTCCCAATCAATGCCCTTCTCTAGCGACGCGACCAGTGGACCGGTGTGGGCACATACGTGATACGCGCACGGAGACAGATGGATGGCCATCCGCTCGGGGTTGCGGAACGCACGCACCACCCACAGCAGTTGCGCCGGGACGATCGTAGCGGTGTACACCAACCCATTCTGGCTGGTTCCGACAAAGGCGGGGGGACACTGCCGCGCGCTTGCGAGTACTGCTGACCAGGAGCGGAGGCGCCCGGAAGCACGGGGGATGCTCCCCGCTTGCGCGGAAACACACACCCCTGACTGGAGGTGATGATCGATCACACGATCCTCAAGATCTCGCATACCGCTCGCTTCCAGGAGACGACATCAACCGTATGATCATCGGGGCACCGAACGGTGCAAGTGAAGACGCGTTGCGCGTTGTCGCCCACCGGCGAACAATCCGTCTGACTTGCATCGAACGTAGTGGGCTATCGACCCCAGTCCCGATTTATCCATCCCTGGACCCCGCCACGGCGCCCGGCCTGCGCGAGCACGGAATCGGGGATCGCCTCCACCGCGTACGGATACCCGCCGAAGTCGAAACATTCCGCCAGGTAGTCCTGCAAGGCAAGTCCGTCAAAGGCCTGCATCCCCTTCATCTTGTCTGTGACGATCCCCTCTTCCGACACGTTCACCACATGGTATTTCCATGATTCTGCGTCGATAACACCAGGTCGCCGCGGGAGATAGTTGTGGTCTGGGTGTGTCGGGTAGATGGCGTGGGGCCGACCCACCTCAGGCTCTTTCTTGAACCACTCTCTGGCAGTCTTCCAGCAAGGTTCAGCATTGTGCACCCACACGCCGCCGGCGTAGTAGGTATGCGTCCCCTCCACCTCGAAGTTGTAGACCCGGGTGTGCGCCTCCTCCCACCCCAGGCCCACCACCGCCACGCGCCGTCCATCCACGCGGCGCAGCAGGTCTCCACGTGCCAGCTTCCGCGCTTCGATGAAGCCGCGGCCCTCCACGAAGAACGGGTGGCCGTCCGTCGCCTTCACCCGCGCACCGTCCGCCGTCTCCACCTCCAGGATCTTTTCGACTTCACCGACGAAGGTGCGCACGACCTTCCCGTAGCGCTGCTGCCCCGTCGCCGGGTCCGCCGTCCGCACCGTGTCGCCGGCGCGGATCTCCTCAATGGGTTTGCTTCCCTCCCGCGGGGCGATCGGTGTTCCTGCCGCGAAGCAGGCGCCACCCCGGAAGAAACCCGCCACCCTGGGCGCCATCTGCGCCGCCGCCACCCCGGCGCCGTGCGCCGCACCCCCGATCCCCGCCGAGAGGGCAATCTCCATCGGGCTGTAACTGCAGCGCCAGCCCGGGGACATCTCGTAGGTTTGCACCGCCGCACTGGCCAGCGCCCCTCCGGCCACGGCGCCGATCAGGTTCTGGGGACGAGCCCCGCTGCCCCCCGCTCAGCGCGCCGCCATCAGGACGGTACCCGTGTTCATCCGGCCGGTGCCGCGTGTCAAAATCCTCAGCATGGCACGCAGTGGCACCCTCGGGCGCACTGCGGTTTGGGGAGGACGCACCGGAGTACCCGATCCCCCTGTGGCAAGTGGAGTACACGGACGGGTTTCCCGAATGGTTCGGCAGCCTCAGTCCTCGCCAGCAGGAGGCGGTCACGGACCGGGTGGATTTTGCTCGCGGAGCAGGGTCCCCATCTCGGGCGCCCCTCTGTGGACTCCCTCGTCCACTCCCGTCTTGGCAACTTGAAAGAGTTGCGCTGCTCCCAGACGGGGGCGCGCCGCGTTCTCTTCGTGTTTTGATCCGCACCGGGCAGCAATCCTGCTGCTTGGCGACAGCAAGACGGGGCAGTGGCGAGCGTGGTACGAGCAGGCGATTCCGGCGGCAGAGGCGCTGTACAAGACCTATCTGGAAGAGTTGCGGGCGGCGGGGTTGCTGGTGTGCTTTCCGGAAACTATGGCCGGTCCAATTCCGGAAACTATGGCCGGTGCGGGCCACAGTTTTACTTGCTCACGGGCGCGCTTCCTTCCTCCCGGGCGGGCTGCTTCCACGGCCTGCCGCAGTGCTGCCTGCGCCTGCCGTTGTCTCCGGCCGCGAGTACGCCACAGCCGGGGCGGGTCCAGACATCAGCGTCCCGCCCTGGGTGCGGCCGCCGGGCGCGTTCCCGGCGCCGTTCCGCCAGGCGCGGGAGCTCCCGGTTCCTCCGGCGCCGCCGGCTGGCCCGGCCGATGCTGGCGATAGGACCGTCCCCCCACGGTCAGGATCTCCCCGTGGTGCAGCAACCGATCCACCAGGGCCCCCGAGAGCTCCGGGTCGTGCAGGACCTCCCCCACTGCCGCGGGTTCTTGTTCGTCGTCAGCAGCACGGGCAGGTTCCCCCGCAGATAGCGTTGATGGATCACCGGGAAGAGCACACTCGCCGCATCGGGTCCGTATCCCAGGTAGCCCACCTCATCAATGATGAGCACGTCGGGCGTGAGCGCCTGCTTCAGCACCCGCTCCCAGGTCCCGGCCCGTTGGGCCGCGGTCAGTTGCTGGATCAACTCGGTACAGGTGACAAACCGTACCTGGGCGCCGTGCTGCAGCGCCTTGTACGCCAGCGCAATGCACAGCGCCGTCTTGCCCACCCCGGGAGGGCCCCACAGTATGAGATTCCGGCTCCCGCTGATCAACTCCGGGCCCAGATACCGGCCCAACTGCGGCCGGGTAATCGTGGTCTGGAAGCGGAAGTCGAACTCCTCTATGGTCTTCAGGAACGGAAAGCCCGCCTGTTTCACCAGCCGAGCCAGCCGCCCCTCGCTGCGGTGCTCCCACTCCAGGCGCACCAGGGCGGCCAGGAACTCCGGATACGTCCACTGCTCCTGGACCGCCTGCGCGGCGACTTCCTCCCAGCCACCGCGGATCCCCCCGAGGGCCAGGCGGCGCAATTCTCCATCCAGCGCCAGGACTTCCGGGCTCATCGGTCCCCTCCGGGGCCCGCCGCCGCCCCGGGGGCGGGGGGGCCCGGACGGCGGTGCCGGATCACCCCCGCCGGGAGTGCCGTGGTGGGGGCCGCCGCCAGATACGCTTCCACGCGTTCCGCGCCGATCGTCTGCTGCTCCAGACAGGTGCTCGCCGCCGCCGCGAAGGCCCCCGCGCCGTGACGCGCGAACAGCGTCCAGAGACCCGGCAAGTCCCGGGTCGCCCCACTCTCGGGGCGGCGATGCACCAACTCGGTGAAGAACGCTCCCACTGCAGGCCCCCCGACCGGGATCAGGATCTCCCGCTTGGCCCTGATCTTCCCCCGCCGTTTCACGAATCGCGCCTCCCAGTGCGTCGTGAGGAGCGATTCTTGACCGGTCCCGGACAACCGGGGATGCTCACAAGCCGCGGCCGCCCCCACCAGCCGGACGTGGCGCCGATGCAGGTGGACCGTCACCGGTTGCCCGATCCAGGCCGCCGGGATCGAGTAGCGGTTGCCCTGGAAGCGCACCACGCCTTCCCGGCCCCCCACCACGGTATACACCAGGCCGTAGTCTCCGCGCCCGGCGGCCTGGCCCGGGACGGGATGCAAGCGCTCGCGTTCGCGCTCCAGGCGCCGGATCGGGATCTCGTGGGTGGCATCGCACGGGCGCTCGGTGTTCACCCACTGCTCCCAGTCCGCGAGTTGGCGCTCCAGGTCCGCCCGACTGTGAAACTCCCGCCGCGCAAAGAAGCCGGCTTTGACGAAGCCCACCAGATGCTCGACACTGCCTTTCTGCTTGCCGGAGTACGGGGCGGCGGGGTCCGCGTGGACGCCCGCGGCCCGGAGGAAGGAGGCGCAGTGCGTCTGCAGCCCGATGGTTTCTGCCCGCGGGTGCGGATCGCGGGTGCGCCGCACCACCGCCGCTTTGGTGTTATCCACGCCGTTCTGGAGCGGGAGGCCGCCGGCGATGGCCGCCAGGCCTTCCCTGCCCCGGATCAGGGCCTCCGTGTTCTCGGCGGCAATCCGTTCCACGTGGATCACGCGGCTGTATTTGAGCCGGCCGGCATAGAAGTGAAACCGCTCCCCGGTGCCATCCCCAGAGCGTCCCGCATACTCGCCGTAGTCATGTTGCCCAAACTCACCGGGCAGTCCCTCGAACCGGATGACCGGCAGCGGCGGGGGCTGGGGCGGGCGGTGGCGCTGCAGGAAGTCGTACACGGCGGTCTTGCCGCCGTGGTACTGGTGGCGCGACGTGAGGCGCCGGAGCGCCTCGATCGCCGGGAACTGCGGATCCGCGGCGGTCCAGGTCAGGAGGAGGGCGCGATGCTCGGGGCTGAGGAGCGAGCGCCGGCCCACCCCGTGCTGTTCCTGAAGTACTGGATCGGGCATCCCGAAATCCAGGGTCTCTTGGCAGATGCGCTGCTGTGTCCGGCGGGCAACCGCATAGGGGGACTCCACCCAGGCAGTGGAGAGGCCGGCCGCACGCGCGCGTTGAACATCGTAGCGGACCGTGACGGGATGCATGGCTTGATCTCCTTGCTGCGAAGCTTCGCCCCGTCACGGTCCGATGACGCCTCGACCTGCACTTTTAGCCAGGAGTCGTCCGCCGCGCATCACGCCCGTGCACCGGCCATAGTTTCCGGAATTGGACCGGCCATAGTTTCCGGAAAGCACAGCTGTAGCCCCCACACCCCCTGGCGTAAGGAGAGAAGAGCACTCGTGTCCGGAGACCACAAGTGGAGCACGCTGGCTGATCGGGTCAAGGCTCGTCCCGGCGCATCCGAACGCCTGCAGGAACTGCGCCGGCGGACCCTCCAGGAGTGCGAAGCCTGGCGTGCGACGATGGCCCAACTCAGGCGGGAACAGCAACTCACGCAGACCGACCTGGCCGCGACGCTGCGGGTGTCCCGCGCCGAGATTTCCCACTGGGAGAGCCGGCCGGACCTCCTGGTCTCGACGCTGGAGCGCTACCTCGGAGCCCTGGGGGGTGAATTGGCACTGGCTGCGGTGTTCCCGGACGGCACCCGCGTGCGGCTGTACCTGGACCCACCGGCGGACCCGGAGGGAAGCCAGCCGCCCCTGGAGGCAGTGGAAGCACCGGTCGGGGCGGAGTGACCGCTACCGGGCCGTGGCGCTCCGCACACCGTCCTGGTGTCGCCTCCGCTGCGGTGTCCGGGCCCCGGCTTGCTGACGCTCCTCCCATTGCACTGTCATCCCATGGAGGGCAGGCGCAACTGTGCAGGATTATGCTCGTTGGATATCATCTACCGTAAGTGCCTCACCCATCCAAACGGGTTACGTCCTGCGAGGGGGCGTCGGCATCAGCCCCAACTTCTGGCGCACTCCGATTTCCGCTGCCACGTATCCGTTAAGGCCGTCCTCCGGTAGTTGTGCTCCGGCCTCGCCCGGGACGCGTTCGCGCCATTGCTCGGACAGAGTATTGTCATCATAGTGAATCGCATACCAGATGTGCGAACGCAGCACATCTTGCTGACCGAACACGGGCACAGGCCACCCGTCTCGTACCCAGCCGGGCAACGGACCCAGGATGCGCCACTTCCCCTCCAGCAATCCCAGATCACCCGCCCGGCAGACGAGCGTTGCGTGGGCTGGGGTCAGTGCGGTGAGGTCCGCCAGGGCCACGTCAGTGCGCCAGGGGGCGAAGAAGTACACCAGAATCGTGCCGCGGCCATTGCTACGTGCCACGACACCCACGGCACACTCCGTCTCAGAGATCGCAAAGGAGAAGCAGGTGCTCGCGTCATAGGGGAGACGGCGCCGGCGGCTCATCGTCGCATCCGGGACTGACGCTGTGAGCTACTCACTCAGGGCCTCCAAGAAGGCTTCGGCGGCGTCGAGATACGCTTGCCGGCTTGCGGGCATACGCAACTTCGCTGCTGTTCACCCCTGCTTTGCATCCGCACAGCAGACACTGAGGACTTCCCGTTGGAGTCCCGAGAGGTCCCCCAGTCAAACGAGGGCCGCGGCTTCGTCGGGAGACGATAGAGCCTCCTTGGTTCGTTCCCGAGATTCCGAAGCACCCGTTGACAGACTTCCTGGGTGTGCATCCCACAGACTTACTGACGATGGCGTACGATCGCATCGGACCGGAAATCGGGGCACGAGGCGGCACCGCACACGGCACCAAGATCCCCGTACAAGGGTGCCAATAGGGCATGCCGCACAGATTACTTTCAGGTCGGGTGCCGGCGCCAGGCTCCCCTCCGAAGTCAGGACATTGGGACCCCACCGTGCCCCGCAACAGGCGAAGCACTGCTCCCGATACCAACTGTCCCAATCGGTGGCGAAAGCCATGTCTCGGTGAAAGTGCTCCCGCCAGCGCAACACCCACCGTCGCAAGGCTTCCCAATCGTCCGCAGCACTCCCCGATGCCCTCAGCTTGTGTCATAGAGGATTCTGTAGGGCAGACTTCCCACTTCGGAAGCCCTACGGATGGGTGGCCCAGGTGAAAAGGTGTATGCGCTCCCACCGATGGCCCCGTAGAAGCCCGCAGATCAGCGAACTACGGCACCTGCTTCCCACCCAAAAACTTATGACACAAGCTGAGCCCGATGCCCCCTCGGGCGTGCGTGCATCCCTCGAGACTCAGGACGAGCTTTCGGTTCCGCCATCACTGCCGACGGACCCTCCCACCGGTGATTCTCCCGGTGCACACTCGAACTCTGTGAGCCCAAACACGTTAGCTAGATGTTGGAGAGCCATCAAGTCGTTGCTCACAACCTCGTAGGCGCACGCCTCTTCGCACCGGATTTCCAGGTCCACATTCGAGAACTGGAATCCTGGAGGACCGTGCCACAGTCGGTACCCGACATTGGCTACAGGCTCTACCTCCGGGTCCACGAGCCGGAGGAAGAGACCATCTTCGAACTGATGCACGACGGCACTGCGTTCGAGGAGACGCTCGCCAGTCACGAAGCAGACCTCCGCATCCTCCGGCACGTCGGCTTCGGGAAACATCAGGCGCAGTGCCGTATCGGCCCAACCCCCAAGGCCCCGCTTGTATACGCAGAGGTCCAGGTCGGAGACGCGCCACTGACGACCGATTACGGAGGGCCAATTCTGTCGGGCGAGTGCACGAAGAATGTCTACCAGACTGTAGTCGAGCCACGGCTGGGTACTGTGTTTTGCTAGAATCCGAATGAGCATGTCCCGCTAGTCCGGCAGGTCGGGCAGTCCCAGGATGGGGTCCTTGGAAACTTGCGGGGCACCCCCAGGAACACGTGCATTCGGTTCCCAGTTCATCGGGTGGTAATGTGGGAACGGATGGTCGCGCCGTCCGCTCCGACTGCCGAAGTCAATGCGATTCACGGCATACCCATCCGCATCGTACGTCTGTGCGGCCAGGAGGCCTCCGTCCTCGGCATACCGCAACAATGTGTAGTCACCCCCGCCGTCCGGGTTCGGCCGATGATGTGGGAACCTTCCTTTCGGCCCCAATCCCTGCTCGTAGAGGTCGTCAGGGAGGCAAGGCCGCGCATTATGCACCCAGACGCCGGCGGCGTAGTAGGTATGCGTCCCCTCCACCTCGAAGTTGTAGACCCGGGTGCGCGTCTCCTCCCACCCCAGGCCCACCACCGCCACGCGCCGTCCGTCCACGCGGCGCAGCAGGTCCCCGCGCGCCAGTTTCCGCGCCGCGACGAAGCCGCGGCCCTCCACGAAGAACGGGTGGTCCTCAGTTGCCTTCACCCGCGCGCCGTCCGCCGTCTCCACCTCCAGGATCTTTTCGACTTCGCCGACGAAGGTGCGCGCTACCTTCCCGTAGCTCTGCTGCCCCGTCGCCGGGTCCGCCGTCCGCACCGTGTCGCCGGCGCGGATCTCCTCAATGGGTTGTCAGTCCCTGTGACTTCATGCGCAGTCGGCGACGATTAGATTGTACCTTTGCCTCTGCACACACGACTGGATCGGCGTGATGGATCAGGTCATAGAGTAGTTGCTCGGCCCACGGGGAAAAGATCCAGCCTAACTCGACCACCGCCTGCCAGTGGGTCCACGGGTTGGGACTGGCCAGTGCCCGTGCGACCTCCTCTCGACCCGGGCAGAAGACGAATGTAGCAGATTCGTGTTCGGCAAGCCGAGTCTCTTCGGCACGTGTGTGGCACTCCCGAATAGCTTGCAATTGCGCGGTCGGGTCGTGGTCAGAACCGTCCTCGGCCGCGGGTGTTGGTCCCACTTGGGACCGCAGTTCCCCG
>SYMT01000712.1 GCA_005805375.1 Actinomycetota bacterium | reverse complement strand
GGGGGGTGGGGGGGGACGAATGGGGTGCTCCGTATCCATCGCGGTCCGGACCTCGCCGCAGAGGGCGCTCTCGGCGAAACCTGCGGGTCCCGCTGCCAGTGCCGGGTTCGCTGCTCGCCGCAGAGGGCGCTCTCGGCGAAACCTGCGGAGGGTTCCGGTGTCACACGATGCGCCCGCAGCGGAGCCGGAGAGAGACTGATGCAGAAGAAAACCCGCCCTCTGATTCACCCCCGTTGTACGGGCGTGCGCCGCCGGACCTTTCTGATGGACACGGGAATGGGGTTCACGGGTCTGGCGCTCGGGGCGATGCTCTTCCGTGACGGGGTCGCCCAGGCGGCGGGCGAGCCCTCCGGGACGCCGGAACGGCCTGCGCGCGCGAAGTCGGTGATCTGGATTTTCCTGTGCGGCGGCGTGAGCCACGTCGAGTCATTCGACGTCAAGCCCGCGCTCAACCAGTTTGCCGGCAAGTCCATTGAGGACACCCCGCACCGGGATGTGCTTGATCCTCGAAAGGTAGACGGCAATATCGTCGGCGGCAATCCCGCACACGGGGGGCGCAAAATCCTCATGCCGCTGCAGACGGGCACGCGGCGGTACGGAAAATGCGGGCTTGAGGTCGGCGACTGGTTTCGCCACGTCGGCACTTGCGCCGACGATCTGGCGGTGGTTCGCTCGCTCTGGACGATCCATAACGATCACGGAGCGCAGCTTACCTGGCACACGGGGCGTCATCCCCGCGAGGGGGGCCTGCCGACGTTGGGTTCGTGGGTCAACTATGGGCTGGGAACGCTCAACCAGAACCTGCCCGAGTATGTCGTGCTGGGTCAGCCCACTGGGGACTGCTGCGGCGGGAGCTGGACCCATGGCGGCGGCTACCTGGGACCGGAATACGCCGGCGTGCGATTGAGCACCGATCCGAAGGCGCCGCTCCCATTCATTACGCCGGCCGGAAACAGCGTGGACCCTGACGAGCAGGCCGCGGAATTCAGCCTGCTCGGGCGCCTGAACCGCCTGGCAGGGGTTCACTATCCGGATGACGCCCAACTCCGGGCGCGCATCAAAGCGTATGAGCTGGCGTTCCTGATGCAGCGCGCGGTACCGGAGACCGTGCAATTCGATCAAGAAACCGCCGCGGTACGGCGCCTCTACGGGTTGGAGCATCCGACCACCCGGGGGTTCGGCGAACTCTGCCTCACCGCTCGAAGATTGGTGGAACGAGGCGTGCGGTTCGTGCAGGTCTTCCACGGTGGGGGCGGCGGCGGGGCGTGGGATGCGCACTCAGCCATTCAAAAGAACCACACCTCTCTGGCCGAGCAGGTGGATCAGCCGATTGCCGGGCTGCTCAAGGACCTGAAACAGCGGGGCCTGCTGGATGAGACCCTGGTGGTGTGGGGGACGGAATTCGGGCGCAGTCCCGGCGCGCAGGGAGACGGCCGGGATCACCATCCGCAGGGGTTCAGCGCCTGGCTCGCGGGCGGCGGCGTGAAGGGTGGAATCACCCACGGCGCCACGGATGAGCTGGGTTTCCATGCCGTCGAGAACCGTCACTATGTAACGGACATTCACGCCACGGTACTGCACCAACTCGGCCTGGATTCGCGCTCCCTGGAAGTGCCCGGGCGGCGCCGCCTGGAGATGGATCACGGAAAGCCGATCCTCGACATCCTGGGCTGATCGCTTCCGGTCCTGGAGCCGGACCGCGCTGGATCGAGCCGCCGACCTGACCTGGGCGAATCCGGCGCTCCCACGGGAGTGGCAGCGGCGCCACGGCCGTCGAGCGGGTTCCGGACGGTGGTCCGCGGCACGGCCATGGGTGGGCGCCGTCGCTCTGGCCCTCGTGTACCAGGGGTGGGCGCTCTGGTTTGCCGCCCCCGACATGAATCCGTGGCACGCCCGCTCGGCCGTAGCCCTGCTTGCGGTGCTGCACCTGCTGCTGCTGACTCTCTGGCTGCCCGGGCCGGCCGCCGTGTCTCTCGCACGCGACCGGGAGTCCGGCGCTCTCCAGGCACTGTTGCTGACCGCCCTGACGCCGGCGCAGATCGTGGCGGCGCGGTGGCTGGTCGGGACGGCGCCCACCGCGCTGTCACTCGTGGCCCTGGCCCCGCTCCTGTGGATCGCAGGCCATGCCGCCCGGTTCCCGCCGGGCCGCCTGGTGCTCCTCGCACTGGTGCTGCTGGCTGCAGGCGCCGGCATCACCGCTGCGAGTCTCTGGTTGTCGGCGCGCCTCCGGCCGGCCCGAGTGGCCGTCGTGGCTGCCTATGCCCTCACCGCGGTGGGCTGCTGGGGGACGCTCGTCCCCTTTCGCCCGCTGGAAATCCGCGGTGAGAATCTCTGGTGGCTGCTCAGCCCTGTGTTCCAGGTTGCCTGGCTGTGCCTCGCCGAGCCGGTGGGCGCCCCACTCGTCCTGCCGGTCCTGCCGGAATGGGGCTTCTTTCTCGCGTGGACGGGAATCGTGACATTTCTTTCACTTCGCGGCACGATCATGCTCGTCGCTACGGGGGCGGACCGTTAAGGCCGCGCGTCAGCGCTCTCGGAGCCGCGTGCGGACCGCGTCACGATCCCCCCGTGGCGCCGGCGCGTGGCCGGCGGAGGAACCGGCGCATCACCGTTGCCTGGAGCGTTCGCCCGCTCCTCTCACTGAACTCAATCGTGTAGCTGTCCTCTTTGTCGTTCCAGTCGTAGACTTTCTTGACGCGGGCGGGGACCCATTTCCCGGCGGCGAGGTACTCGACGGAGGCGCCGACGGTGTGGATCGGCTTTTCATCGTCGCGCAGTCCGGTGCCGGCGGTGTTGATGTAGACCCGATTTTCCTTCTCGTCGTACCGGACCGCGGCCCCGAACGACTGGGAAATGAAGCGCATCGGAACAACCATTCCTTCCCCCCGAGGGTAGGGATGCATGATGGGCGGCTGGTCGAGCTGAACCTGCTTCCCATTCACCAGAGCCATCGCGCTCCCCACCCTCAGGGAGACCTCATTCTCACTGCGCCACGCCTGGAGCGATTGCGCGGTAGGGTCCCACTTCACGACGACCCCGAGCACCTCGAATGCTTCGCGCAGATGTACCAGAGTGCGACCACCGCGCAGGATCGGCGGAAACCGGACGTCCTTGCGGCGCCCGTCCACATGGACCTCGATCTCGGCGCCGCGCGCCGGGACCGGCATGCTGATGACTACGAGACCCGCCAGCAATCCGGCGGCGATGTGAGTTCGGAACACGGTGGCTCCTTTCGGAACAAGACAGGCGCCGAGTTCGACCGGGGAGGTGTGGATTTCGGGCGCGTGCCGGACCGTTCGGTCAGGTCAGAATGTCCTGGACGACCCGCGCTCGTTCGACACCGGAGAGGCGGAAGTCCAGACCCTGGTAGGGATACGTGAAGCGTTCGTGGTCAATGCCCAGCAGATGGAGCATCGTGGCGTGCAGGTCGCGGACGTGGACGGGGTTCTCCGTGGCAAAATAGCCGAACTCGTCGGTGTTGCCGTAGCTGAATCCCGGCCGGACGCCTCCGCCCGCCAACCACATCGAGAAGCCGCGCATGTGGTGGTCGCGGCCCGGGTACTTCCCTTTCCCCTGGAACATCGGGGTGCGGCCGAACTCGCCGCCCCAGACGATCAAGGTGTCTTCGAGCATGCCTCGCTGCTTCAGGTCGAGCAGGAGCGCGGCGCTCGGGCGATCACAGAGGCCACAGCAGGTGTTCATGTAGGGGACGAGGTCGCCGTGGTGGTCCCAACCGCGGTGGTAGAGCTGGATAAAGCGCACGCCCCGCTCGGCCAGTCGCCGCGCCAGCAGGCAGTTGGACGCGAATGAGCCATCGCCCGGCGTGGCGCCATACATGTCGAGCACATGCTGGGGCTCATCGCGGGTATCCATCAACTCCGGCACCGCGGCCTGCATGCGGAAGGCGAGTTCGTACTGCGCGATCCGCGTTTCAATTTCCGCGTGCGGCATTCGCTCATTGCGCAGGGTGTTGAGTTCCCGCAAGGTGTCCAGCAGGCTGCGCTGCTGCTCCCGGCTCACGCCGGCCGGAGGGCGGACGTAGTGTACGGGGTCTCCACTGGAATAGAACTGCACCCCCTGGTGGCGGCCGGGGAGGAAGCCGGGGCCCCATTGCCGGCTGGAAATCGGCTGCGGGTTGCGGCCCCCCTCACTGGTCAGGACGACGAAGCCGGGCAGGTTCTCCGCATCGCTCCCGAGGCCGTAGGTGATCCAGGCGCCCATGCTCGGCCGCCCCGAGATGGACGTGCCGGTGTTCATCACGGTGTGCGCCGGATCGTGGTTGATCTGGTCCGTGTGCATGGAGCGCACGATGCAGATTTCGTCGGCGATACGGGCCGTGTGGGGGAGAATGTCGGCGATGACCTGGCCCGAGACCCCATGACGCTGAAACGGGAACTGAGGACCGAGGCACTTCAGTTCCTGGTTCTGAAGCTGGGCAATCGGCTGGCCCCGGGTCACCGAAGCGGGCATTGGCTGCCCGTCCATTTCCCCCAACTTCGGCTTGTGGTCGAAGGTCTCGAGATGGGATGGGCCCCCGGACATGTAGAGGAAGATGACCCGTTTCACGCGGGGCGGCAAGTGCGGGAAGCCGGCCAACGGGCCATTGTCCCGGCGCCGATCACCCGGGGTAGGCGCGGAAACCGCCGCCGCCTGCGCGAGCGCCGGCGAGCCGGGACCCGCCCCCATCATCCACCCCAGTGCAGTCGCGCCCAAGCCGATGCTTGTGTTGCCCAGAAACGCGCGGCGGGTCGCACGGGATTCTTGAAGCCGAAGGGTGTTCATCCGGGTTACTTTCGTCGTCCTTTGATCGTCACCATTCATCGGGTAGCCGCTGCCGTCTCCGCGAGCACCGCAGGTTGCTGCACGGCGGGTCGGGTGGCGGCCCCTCAAGCAAGGCGAGGCGCCGCCCGGGGACAGCCACCCGCTCAGTATCTCGTAATCGTTTCGCTCAGGTTGAGCAGCACGCGGCCGGTCGCCGTCCACGCCGCGAGTTCCGCGGCGGCAGTCGCAGCGGGCGGCGGCGCCTGCCCCACCGCCACCAGTGCGGCGGCGGCAGCCGGGTCCGCCCGATAGCGGCGGCGTTCCTGTTCCAGCAGTCGCAGAAGCGCCGCCGCCTCCGCCGGCTCCGGCTCCCGGGAGAGCACCAGGCGCCACATCCACGCCACACGCGAGGCATCGTCCGCGAGGCCGTCGTGCAGCACCCGGGCCGCGAGGGCCCGGGCCGTTTCCACGAACGAAGGGTCGTTCAGCAGTGCGAGCGCCGCCAGCGGCGTATTCGTCTGGGACCGCTGGACCGTGCATTCCTCGCGCGAAGGCGCATCGAACGCCCGCAGCATTGGGTGCAGGTACTGGCGCTGCCAGTGCATGTAGACTCCCCGGCGGTACTGCTGCTCCCCCCGGTCCGCTGTGTAGGTGCGCTTCGGGAAGTTCAGGAGCGCGTAGTAGCCATCGGGCTGGTACGGGCGCGCAGCCGGACCTCCGAGGCGCTCCACCAACAACCCGCTCGCCGCCAGGGCCTGATCGCGGATCATCTCCGCCGGGAGCCGGAGGCGCGCCTGGCGAGCAAACAGGCGGTTCTCCGGGTCTCGGGAGCGCAGGACGGCCGTTTCCTGGGAAGACTGGCGGTACGCCGCCGTGGTGACGAGGGACCGGATCAGACGCTTTACGTCCCAGCCCTGCTCCACGAACTGCACGGCCAGTGTGTCCAGTAGTTCCGGATGCGTGGGCCACTCTCCCTGCGCGCCGAAGTCATCACTCGAACGGCACAGACCCGCCCCGAAGAGCAATTGCCAGATTCGATTCACGAAAACGCGCGCGGTGAGCGGATGCCCCGGCCGGGTGAGCCAGCGTGCCAGATCCAGCCGCGTTCCCCGCGGCCCTTTCGTGTCCAGCGCCGGCAGTATCGCCGGCACGCCGGGGGCCACGACGGCGCCTCCGTCATCCATCCAGTCGCCCCGGCGGAGCACTCGAATCGTGCGCGGCTCCGTCGCGACGGTCACCATCGTCCGGGCCTGGCGCTTTTCCACCGCTGCCAGGCGGCGCATCAGGTCCGCACGCCGCGCCGCAGTCTCAGGATCGGAGGCGGCGTCCGGCTCGCGGGCCAGTTGCGCGCGGAGGCGGGCGGCCTCTTCCTGCTCGAACGGCGGAAGCACCGTCAGCTCCGGCGGCCGCGGCGCGGGTGTGGCGTCCGGTCCGCCGTACGTGCCGCGCTCCTGAATGTCCGCGAAGAACGCCACGAACGAGTAGAAATCCTTCTGCTTGATCGGGTCGAACTTGTGGTCGTGGCACTCAGCACAGCCCACGGTCGCACCGAGCCAGACGCCGCTCAGGTTCCGCACCCGGTCCGCCATGTACTTGGTCCGATACTCGGCATCCTGAGCTCCGCCTTCGTGCGTTGTCTGCAGCACCCGATTGTAGCCGGTCGCAATGCGCTGGTTGAGGGTCGGATTGGGGAGCAGATCACCGGCGAGTTGCTCGGTGGTGAACCGGTCGAAGGGCACGTTGTCGCGGAACGCCTGAATTACGTAGTCGCGGAAGGGATAGATTGCGTGCTCCTGGTCGCCGTGGTAGCCCACTGTGTCGGCATAGCGCACCAGGTCCAGCCAGAACGTCGCCATGCGTTCGGCGTACCGGGGCGATGCGAGCAGGCGATCTACCTGTCGCTCCCAGGCGTCGGGGCGACGATCGGCAGCAAGCGCAGCTACTTCATCCGGGGTGGGCGGGAGGCCGGTGAGGTCGAACGAAAGCCGCCGCAGCAGCGTGATCGGGTCTGCCTCCGGAGCAGGGATCAGCCCCGCCGCCTCGATCCGGGCGAGGAGGAAGCGATCCGCATCACTCTTCGGCCACCCTCCTGCGCGTACGGACGGGGCGATGTGCCGGCGGGGCGGCAGGTAGGCCCAATGCTTCTCGTACGCCCCACCCTGACCGATCCACCGCCGCAGGACGGCTACCTCGCCGGATGACAGTGGTTTTCCTTTGTCCGCGGGCGGCATCCGCAGCGAGGTGTTGGCATGCGTAATGCGTCCGAGCAGGGGACTCCGCTCCGGCCGGCCGGCGGCGATCACCCGACGCCCCCCGCGCACCCCGGGCCCGTCCTCGGCCTGGTCCAGGCGCAATCTCGCCTTTCGCTGGTTGGCGTCCGGTCCGTGACAGGCGAAGCAGCGCGCCGACAGAATCGGACGCACATCCCGGTTGTACTCGACCCGGCCCGCAGTGCCTGGACTGCCCATTCCAGACGCGCCTCCAGCCACTGCCCCGGCACCCATGAGTGCGACGATTCCCGTGAGTAGCTGTCTGCGCATCGTGTCCCCCTGCCCTGGACGTCTCAGACACCCGTGGCGCGGAATCGTTGCAGTCCGACGGCGAATCGAGCCGCAGGTAGATGGCGCCACCGTGTCGGGCCGGATCGCATTGATCCGAACCACACAGCGGTTGCGGGTCGCTCGTTCGGGCTGCTGGAGAGTGCCGGTGCCCGGCGCTCGAATGGCTCCTCTGCATTCGCGGGCGTTGAGGGCTACTCTGGTCCTGGGTCCAGCACGGCGGTGGGTGTCATCTGGGGCAGTTGCGGTGTTGCCGGCACTCGCCCGTGCGATGCGCGTGCGGACACCCTGCGGCGAAACCTGCAAGAAGGGAACCCGGCGGAATCAATCATCCCAACCGGACGAGATTACCCCGGGATCCTCCCCCATCAGACCCCCGCCCGGTACCCGAGCCACGCCGGGCGCCCCCTGGGCG
Organism: Actinomycetota bacterium; assembly: GCA_005805375.1. Taxonomy (GTDB): domain Bacteria; phylum Armatimonadota; class SYMT01; order SYMT01; family SYMT01; genus SYMT01. The sequence goes on along the minus strand of SYMT01000712.1, from coordinate 231 downwards.
TAGCAAGTGGGCCCACCCGACGCCCACGCACGCCGTACCCGAGCCACGCCGGGGACTTGCCGCGAGAGACGCGCGCAAACGGAGTTGCGCGACTCCACAGAGGCCAGCGATCGCCTCAGGTGCGTGCCCGATGCCGTACCCGAGCCACGCCGGGCGCCCCCTGGGCGTAGCAAGGGGACCCCCCTCCCGCCCACGCACCCCGTACCCGAGCCACGCCGGGGACTTGCCGTG
>SYMT01000711.1 GCA_005805375.1 Actinomycetota bacterium | reverse complement strand
GTTGCGGTTGCGCGCCGCCCTCCTCACCCAGCGGCGGCTCGATCTGCGGCCCTTTGCCGCGTTGAAAGGGATGGCTGCTCCCGCCTAATCTACCGTACCAGGGAATCACACCCCACCGAGATCCACCCGTCTTGAGTAAGAAAGCGCACTCCCGCTCCACGTCCGAACTCGTCGGGCGGAACGATGTGCAGGTCCTCCACTTCCGGCAGGAGATCCACGAGGAGAGTCTTCACCTGGTGGAGCCGATTGCCGGCGGAGGCGCCCGCTGCACCGGACTGTCGAGCAGCATAGTCCGTCTGCAGAATCCACTCTTCGGCATTGACCAGCGCCACGTTGTCCTGGAACAGGCTCGCCCAGCGTTGAGGTGCTTCGTGCGGGCCGAGGCCACTGCTGCCCATCTGCCGGGACGCGCCGTAGGCAAAACACGCGAGGCGCTCGTGCAAGAACGGCTTCGCCACTTCGTCGCGCCCCGTACCGCGGGCAATCTCGCACTCTCGTGTTCGACTTCCGTCACACTCGACGAGGGGCGCACCGAAATGCAGCGTGGCTCCGATGCGCGGTGCCGTGCCGGAGTCGGGTGCGAAGCGGGTCTGCTCCAGCAGCCGCTGCTCCCGCAGGAAGAGCGGGTCTATTCCCGCGTCGAGGGCCGCCAGGCACCGCAACAGCGTGGTCTTCCCTGTGCCGTTGTTCCCCAGAATGACGGTCCACCGTGCCGGACGGTCCCCGGCGAGGGACAGATCGAGAGTCTGGCATCCCCGAAAACACCGGATGTTCTCAACGGTCAGCCGGAGCACATAAAAGGGGGGGCGCGAAGAGCGGCGCAGCACTCGCGTTCAGCACTGCTTCCATCAATTGCTGGAGCTGTACTAACCCCGGGCCGCCAGGACCCTCGACCCATTCAAGCAGGGAGGCGATACGCTGTGTCCCCGGGGCGGACGAGGGGAGCACTACGCCGGGCGGGGGCTTCACGGCGAAGAGGAGCGCCTCCAACTGGGCGACCGGGAGCGCTCCGAGGGTGCGAAAAAGACCCAGACGGTCCTGGAGGGAGAGGATTGGTTCTGCCGCCCGGGGCGCCGAGGCGGTTGCTGCCATCCTGTTTCCGCTGCTTCCAGCAGGCCCCGTGGGTTCGGGACCGGAAGCACCCTGACCCAGTTCCGCAGCAACTTCGGAAAGCTGCGGGTTGCCGGGATTTTCCTCGCAGGCGCGCGCGACCAGTTCATCTACCCGGCCGTGAGCTTCGGCCCACCGCAGCAACTGAAGCACGGTGTCGGTGAGTGATGCCCCCTCGGATGTCACCTGCCGTAATGGCAGGTCCATCTGGAAGGCAAGCATCAGTTCCAGCGCGATCGAGGTCGGGAACGCACTCATCAGCGCATTATGGAGCTTCGGGACTTGCTGGCCGGATAACTCGCGACGAGCCTGTCGGGCGTGGGGGTCACTCGCACCCATCAGGTCCGGGCCCCTGCAACGCGCACGGCGTCCACCCTCCGGGACACCGCACACGTCGGCAGACGTTGGTCCTCACCCCAGGGCACGTGGTCGTTCACATCGGCCGCACTCGGAGCAACTGAAGTCTCGCGGCATCCTCTGTCCGCAGATCGAGAGGGCCCGTCAGGGCTTGAACAGACCCCCTCGATCCGCAGTGCCTTCTTTGGGGCAAGCTGCCGGCGGGTTTCGCCTACGCCGCGATGGCTGCCTTCAGGTGATCCACGTCGCGCTTCAGGACGGCGGCGCGCTCGGCTTCGGGAGCCTTGCCGAGCGACTCGTCCTCGATCGTCATCGCGCCGTCGTAGCCGCATTCCGTGAGGATTGCGGCTACCCGAGCCATGTCCAGGTTGCCTTCATCCAACGGGCAGCAGTACTTGCCGTACTCGAAGCCGATCTCCCGCTGCGTTTCGCGGATGTCGGCAGGGTAGTTGATGTTCTTGACGTGGGTGGCTTTCACCAGTGGACCGAACTCCCGGTAGATGTCGTACACCCGGGAGAGCGGGTGTCCGTACCAGTACCAGTTTCCCACATCCAGTGTGAGTCCGACGCGGGGGCTTCCCACTCGTTGGATGACGCCGCGCATCCAGATCGGGTCGTTCCCCTGGCGACCGTGGTTCTCAATGCCGAGCGCGACGTTGCTCTCGGGCGTCTGCCGGAGTACCTCAGTCACTGCGTCGGCAAAGATACGAATCCGGTCTTCCAGACTCAGGTCCGCCTGCCCGCTCATGGCCGAGTCGATCCGGAGTGCGGGCACACCGAGAAAGTCGGCGGCCCGCACTGCCTGCGTGACCCACGCGATGTGCGCCGCGCGGTCCTCGGCGTTGAAGTTCTGCGAACAGAGGAATGCGCAGACGTGGGCGCCGCCCGATGCCAGTTCGTCCCGGAAGCGGGAAAGCTGTCCGGTATCGGTCAAATCCAGCATGTCCGCCGAGGTGAGGGAGCGTACCACGCCCGTCCGGTCAATCGCCACCTCGGTCGCTTCCACCCCCAGCGCTTGCATTGCTTCCAGCCCGGTCGTGTATCCGACCTGGTAGAAACTCGCATCGCGTACTGCTACTTCCATGACTCTTCCTTTCACCCTGTTGTTCGCACCGGTCGTCTAACGCGAGAGTATTCGGGCAGCGTATCAGGCGCCCGGCTCGGCGGGAGGAATCGCCCGCAGGTACTCCCACACGTGGCGCAGGTCCTGATCCGTCATCTTTCCGTACACCGGCCACGGCATCACCTGCAGCAGTTCGCCGCTGCGATCACGACCTGTGCGCATGAGCCGCAGAAATTCCTGGAAATTCAGTCCGGCAGGCAGTCCCTGGGGGTTGGGGGTGATATTGCGGGAGACGACGGGCCCGAACTGCTGCCCCCCGGCCAGATAGTTCGTGGTGTTGATCCGCTCCGGTTGCCCTTCGAACGGGCTCCCACCCTTGGCGTACGACGGGTTGGTGTGGCAGTCGTTGCAGCCTCCCTGGCCGTTGACGATGTAGCTGCCGAGGGCAACGAACTTCCGGTTCAGGCCGCGCACGTTCAGTCGCACGGGTGCGATGGCCAGGCCTCGTTGGACCTCATTGCGCGGCAGGCGATCTCCGCCCTGTCCGGCCGCCTCTCGTTCCACGGCAAACAGCGAGAACGATACGATGGCTCCTGCCACCAGTCCAGCAATAAAACCTCGGTTCGTCATCCCGCATGTGATCCTTTCCGATGCTGTTTCGCCGGGTGAGTGGATTGTCCCCCCCGGCACTTCTGGTTTCCGGAACCGTAGATTCCGCTCCATTGCACCGAATTCCTGTGCGATTCTCGCCGGACACGCCACACGCTGCCGGAATTCGGTGCGCCGTTGGCGGCGTCAGCGGTGAGTTTCGCGCCACACACTCCCCGGTTTTCACTGAAACGGGGTAGCATGTGCAGAGCAGACTTCCTTCGGGCAGCGGCGATCGCTCGGCGAGGGACTATCGGGTTTCTCCGCAACCAGACCTTCGTCGAGTGGGTCGCTGGCGCCGGAGAGACGGAAGGGGAAACGCTTGCGGGTACTGGTGACGGGCGCGGCAGGATTTGTAGGAAGCCGGTTGAGCCGGGCCTTGTTGGACCGGGGCGATGAGGTGGCCGGGTTCGACAATCTCGATGCGTACTACCCACAAGTCCATAAGGACCGCCACCTCCGTGATCTGAAGGACGAGGCGGGGTTCCGATTCGTCGAGGGCGATCTGCGCGACGCAGCCGGGGTTACGCGCCTGTTCGAGGAGTTCAAGCCGCAGGCCGTCGCCCATCTGGCCGGATTGGCAGCCGTGCGCTACAGCGTGCAGTTCCCCCTCCTCTACGGCCAGGTGAACGTCCAGGGCTCGGTACACGTTCTCGATGCCGCCCGGCAGCATCCTGTGGACGGCGAGTTGCCCGCCGTCGTCCTGGCCTCGACCGGATCGGTGTACGGCGCCGACACCCCGACGCCGTTTCGTGAAGATGCCGCTGCTGCGGCGCCGCTCGCGCCGTATCCCGCCAGCAAGCGGGCGATGGAACTGTTTGCCCATTCCTATCACCATCTGTGGGGCCTGCCGATCGCTGTGCTGCGCTTTTTCAATGTGTACGGCCCGCACGGCCGCCCCGACATGATGCCCTGGCGTTGGACCGAACAGATCCTGGCGGGAGAGCCACTCACGCTCTACGCCGGCGGGCGCCTCAAGCGCGACTGGACCTACGTGGACGATATCGTCAGCGGCTTCCTCAAGACGCTGGATGCGCGACCCGGGTGGGAGATCATCAACCTCGGGTGCGGGCGGCCGGTGGAGAATCTCGAGTTCGTCCGGATTCTCGAACAACTCCTCGGTCGCGACGCACAGATTGTGGACACTCCTGCGCCGCCGTCCGAACCGCTGATCACCTACGCGGACATTTCGCAGGCGCGTCGCATCCTCGGGTATGAGCCGCGTGTCAACGTAGAAGAGGGCCTCGCTCGCTTCGTAGCCTGGATGCGGGCCGAGAGACTGGTGTAGCTGCTCGAGATTCAGGGAGGATGCGATGGGAGTGATAACGGCGCGCCGGGATGTTGCCGAAAGGGTTCGAGGCGCCGCGATGTGGGCCGTCGTAGGGGTGGCGCTCGCGGCAGCGGCGGCCTGCCCGGCGCAGGCCCAGAGCGCGGGAGGGACACTGCGCCGGGTGGGCCCCGCTCCGAAACCGGCGCGCACCCCGAGTCCCGCGCCGGCAGCCACTCGGGTGGTGTTGCCGGCAAACGCCCCGCCGGTTCTCTCAATCACGTCCCTTGACCTGCACCTGCGGGCCGCGGAGACGCGTCTGGCCCAATTCCTCTCTGCGCTGCAGCGGAATCGACGCGACCGGGCCGCGCGCCTGCTCTCGAGCCGTGTGTCCGCCCGCAACCGCCGCGCGCTGCGCAGCGGTGCCTGGCTGTGGAAGAGTCCGCAGCGCGCGCGGGATATCTCGCAGATTCTGTATTACCCCGACCTGCAACTGCGGGCTACGGGGAAACGGTACGGCAATGTGCTCCTGGTGGCGGTGATGCCTCGGGTGCTGCGCAAGGGGCAAAAGGGCTTTCGTGCAGGCTACGTGGAGGTCCCTATGCGGTACGAGCGCGGTAACTGGTGGGTTGAGTTGCGCCGGTAGCACCCAGCAGGTCGAGACACGCATCTTGCAACCAGTGCCGGGGGAAGGACGAATCGCCGCCGTGCCAGCAGCCCACCGGGAGGCCGTCAATGCCGCTGAAGTTCGATGCGACCATCAAAGACCTGGTGAAAGAGCATCCCACCGACTGGGTACAGGTCGTAGGGTTGACCCACACCGGGCGGGTGATGATCAAGAGCGCGGATGTTTCGGTAGTGAGTGGGGACGCGGACAGCGTGGCGCTGGTGGATGATCCGGCGCCGTGGATTTGCCACTGGGAATTCGTTGCGGGCCCGGACCCGGAGTTGCCGGCCAAAGCCGGGGCCAATAATGTCCTCCTCACGCGGCGCTTCGGGATCGGGGTCCAATCGGTCCTGGTTCTACTGCGCCGCAAGGCGGATTCTCCGCGCGTGCCGAACGCCTGGGACGTGCGGCCTGCTACGGGGCGTGGCCGGACGCTGGTCCAATGGATCGTCTGGCGCGTCTGGCAGTCGCCGGCCGAGCCCCTTCTTTCGGGCGGACTGGGGACCTTACTGCTGGCGCTGCTGACGGATGACGCGCAGCAGCAACTGCCCCACGTGATCGCACGGGTCCGGCAGCGACTGGAGCAGGAGTTGCCGGAGGCCGAGCGCAAAGACTACTGGTCGAGAGCCTTCGTGCTACTGGGCCTCCGGAACACCGAGCAGAAGGCCGCCACACTGCTCCAGGGAGTAGGAAATATGGAAGAGTCAACCACGTACCAGGCCATTTTGCGGCGCGGCGAAGCCATCGGCATTCAGAAGGGCGAAGCCATCGGCATTCAGAAGGGTGAGGCCATCGGCATTCAGAAGGGTGAAGCCATCGGCGAGGTGCGTGGGGCACTGCAAGGCGAGCGGAGGATGCTGGTGCGGCTGGGGGAGAACCGCTTGGGATCCCCGTCACCGCAGGTGATGGCTGCATTGGACGACATTGCGGATGGATCCCGGTTGGAAGCGCTCGGCGCGCGTCTGTTCGAGGTGGAGACGTGGGAAGACCTGCTGGCGCTTCCGTAGGCGAGGATACAACCCCTACGTCGGCTTCACTGCTGCCGGTACCGGCCCATGCCCCGATACTCAAGGAACACGAGCACTATGAACCGCCCGAAACTTGCCGTCATCGTCAACTCCTATGGTGTAATCAGCCACGGCGACTGCATCGCCACCAAGCTACTCGAGGGACTGGAGTTCCGTGACAGGCGTGATCCGCCTCGCTGTGAGGTCGTCGCGATGCAATTGGTGGAAAAGGCGAAGGACGACATTGGGGAAGAAAAGGCCCGGAAGCTCGGCGTGCCGCTTTACCACTCCATTGCGACGGCGCTCTGTCGCGGTGGGGACACCCTGGCGGTGGATGGCGTCGTCCTCATCGGGGAACACGGCACGTATCCGTTCAACGACAAGGGGCAGCATCTCTACCCCCGGCGCGAGTACCTGGACCAGGTGGCGGGGGTCTTCCGCCAGGCAGGGCGCGCGGCGCCGGTCTTCAACGACAAGCACATGTCGTGGAACTGGGAGTGGGCGAAGCATATGTGGCGCACCATTCGGGACCAGCAGATCCCATGGATGGCGGGCAGTAGCCTTCCGTACGCCCCGTACGATCCGGTGGTTCCACTTCCCAGGGGGAAGAAGCTCGACCCGGTGGTTGCGGTCGGGTACGGCGGCCTGGAGTCCTATGGGTTCCACGCGATCGAGACCGGGCAGTTCGTCGTGGAGCAGCGCGCCGGCGGGGAGGTGGGAGTGCGGGCGGTACAGTGCCTTTCCGGGCCGGCTGTCTGGGAGGCGCACGCCGCCGGACGCTGGCCGAGGGACATTGCAGCAGCCGCCCTCGCGGCCGTGAAGGAGCCGAAGGGCCGGCCGCAGGACCACACCGAAAACGTGCATGCTTTCGACATCGAGTATCGTGACGGACAGCGTATGGTCGTCCTGATGGCGAATGGTTACTGCGGCGAATTCGGCTTCGCCTATCGCGAGCAGGGCTCCAGCCAGATTCTCGCCACCGCCTACAAGCTGGATCCGTACCCGCGGCGGCTGCACTTTTCCGCCCTGGTGCGTTCGATGGAGGACATGTTCCTCACGGGCCGCCCGACCGAACCGGGCGAGCGCACCTATCTGACCACCGGCATCCTGGCGTATCTGGTGGAGAGCCACCACCAGGGAGGGGCCCGTCTGGAAACGCCGGATCTCGACATTTCCTATCGCCCTCCCGCCCGCCCGGACCATTGGAAGGAAGTGCTTCGCTAGCAGAAGACGGACGATGCAGGACTGGGAAGCGGTCGTTGCCTGGGGCGCGCCCGCTGTGGTGCTGCTGCCCCTGGCGGTTTACCTTGCAAGTCACCTATGGCGGGACAGCATGGCGGAGGGCAGTAGCGTGCGTGTGCTGGTGTCAGCCCTGGACGGCTGGGCGCCCCTCCGAGGCCGCTGGCTCGCCGCCGCCCTCACTGCTGTCTTCCTGCTGCTCCCGTCCGCAGCGTTCTATGTCGGGGTCGGCTGGCTCCTCGGGTCCGTCGGCACTCTGCTCTTCCAGACGGTCGAGGCGCTCAGGCTTGGTCGCGCTGGTCCAGGCTTCGCGCCGCTCGTCTGGTTCCTCGGTGGAGCTTGGGGTGTGAGGCAGGGATGGCTCCTCTGGGTGGGCATCACCTGCCTTCTTTCTTTGCGGCGGCAGAGGCCTGGTGCATCGTGAACCGCCGGGGGAGGATTGCTCCCGGCGCGCGCCGCAACCTCCGGTGGGCGCTGCCGCCCTTCCACGCGACTATCAATGGAGCCGACCCTCATGAAAATCACTGATGTACGTGCCTACACGCTCGCCTGCCGACTGCCCCGGAAGATGGGAGGGGCCTTTCGCAATCCCGCGGGCTGGGACTCGCGGCAGGCGCTGCTCGTGCGTGTGGAGACGAATACGGGCCTCGTGGGGTGGGGTGAGTCGTTCGCAGTTCCTTCCGTGGGCAGCGTTATCGTGCGCGATGTGCTCAAGCCGATGCTCGTCGGACAGGACCCGCTGGAGGGTGAGCCGCTCTGGGATCGCCTCTACTTCGGGCTCGGATATGGCGGGGTGAAAGGCGCCATGGTCGAGGCGCTCTCCGGAGTGGACATCGCCTTGTGGGACCTGAAAGGCCAATTCCTGGGGAAGTCAGTCTCGCAACTGCTGGCCGAGGACCTGGATGTGCCCGCTCAGCACATTCGTCGCCGGGTAGATTGCTATGCCACAGGACTGTACTATGAGCCGCTGGCCGATTTGCTGTCCGAGGCGCGGGGGTATCTGGACGAGGGGTTTCGCGCCATCAAGATGAAGATCGGGCTGGGAGAGGACGAGGATCTGTGCCGCGTCCGGACGCTGCGCGAAGCCATCGGCCCGGACGTGAATTTCAAGGTGGACGCGAACTGCGCGTATACCCTGGCGGCTGCCCGCGAGATGGAACGGCGCCTGCGTCCGTTCGACGTAGACTGGTTTGAGGAGCCGCTGCGGGTTGAGGATCTGGGGGGCTACGCAGCCCTGAAGCAGGAACGCGAAGTGCGCATTGCGTCGGGCGAGGGAGAGTATTGCCGGTGGGGTTTCGACGCACTGATGCCTCTGGTGGATGTGGCCCAACCGGATGTGGCGCGCTGCGGCGGCTTGACGGAGATGGTGCGGATCGTACGCCGGGCAGCGGAACTGGGTTGTCCGATCGCCCCCCACGCCTGGACGGGAGCCGTCTGCCTGGCTGCGTCGCTCCATGTGGCGGCCGTCGCGCCCACGTTCGAGATTTTCGAGTACGATCGAACCCCCAGTCCGCTGCGCGACGCACTCACGCGAGAACCGTTTCGCTACTCGGATAGTATGCTGTCTGTCCCCCAGGGACCGGGGCTGGGAGTCGAGCTTGATCTTGACATGCTGCTGCGCCATACGACTGCTGTGGTCTGACTGCCGGAGACCCACAACACGGGAGGGAAACGATGGGACGAACGGGGCTGCGTATGATCATCGCGGGAATCATTGCGATCATCGCCATTGTGCGCTTCTTCACCAGTCAACAGGTCAATCCGGTGACGGGGGAGAAGCAGCGAGTGTCACTGTCTACGGCCCAGGAGATCGCGCTCGGCCTTCAGGCGGCGCCGCAACTCGCCGCTCAGCACGGCGGTGAGAGCCGAGATGCGCGGCGGCGCGCCCAGGTGGAACGCGTCGGCGCGCGCCTGCTGGAGCGCAGCAGCGCCGGCAAGAGCCCGTACCGGTTTCGAGTTCACCTGCTCGACGACGATCGCGTGGTGAATGCGTTTGCCCTTCCCGGTGGGCAGGTGTTCCTCACCGAAGCCATCGCCGCACGCATGCGGACCGATGCGGAGATTGCGGGCGTGCTCGGGCACGAGATCGGTCATGTCATCGGACGGCACGGCGCCGAGCAGCTGGCCAAGCAGCAGCTCATCGGGGGATTGGGGAGCTCAGCCGTGATCGCCGCATCGGACCCGAGCCGCCCCGGTTCATCGGAGCAAAGCCGGCACGTGGCGATGCTGGTGGGCCAATTGGTCAATCTGCAGTTCGGCCGGGATGATGAACTGGAGGCGGACCGGTTGGGGGTCCGCTTCATGAGCGAGGCCGGTTACGATCCGCGCGCGATCATCCGCGTGATGGAGGTGCTCCGCGACCTGGCCCGTGGTCGCCGGCAGCCCGAGTTCTTCAGCACCCATCCCAACCCGGAGCGTCGCGTAGAGCGCATTCAGGAGGCCATCCGGGTGCAGTTTCCCAGCGGAGTGCCGACCGGGCTGGAGCGTTAGCGCCCGCATTGAGCACGCAAGCCATGTCCCCACCGAACGCCGAGCGCAAGGACCACGACCAGCTTTTCAAGCGCCTGTTCGAAGCATTTCTGCCGGAGTACATGCGGCTGTTCTATCCCGATGAGGCGGCCCAACTCGACTTCTACCGCATACAGTTTCACCGGCAGGATCTCTTCGCCGGCCTTCCGCACGGCGCCCGGCGCACCCTGGACGTAGTGGCGGAAGTGGGTCCTGACACCCCGGACGGACAGATTGTCATCCTCCACGGCGAGATTGAGTACGACCGCCGGGCAGTGCTGCCGAAGGAGATGTTTGATGCCTACGGCTGGCTGCGTCAGCGTTTCCAACGACCCATTCTGCCGTTGGTGCTGTATCTCACCACAGGCGCCGCGGGGCGCACTGAAGAGGTGTACGTCGAAACAGTGCTGGGCCGGAAGGTGGTGGAGTTCCGCATCCTCTGTGTTGCTCTGCGCGGGGTGGATGGGCTACAGTACAGGGAAGATCCGAACCCACTGGGACCGGCGCTCGCAGCCCTGATGCAGCACCCGGGCGAAAGCCGGGTGAGCCACAAGGCGTATTGCCTGCGTGGAGTGGCGCAGGCGGACGTGAGCGGCGGCGGCAGGGTGCTGCTCCAACACGTGGTCGAGACCTACCTACCGCTCGACCCGCTGGAAGAGAAGGAATTTCAGGAGATCGTGCACACCCCTTAGTTTCAGGAAGTGAACTTCCTCATCAGTCCTTACGAACTTCGGGGAGAGGCCCGAGGAGAGGCCCGAGGTCAGGCGACTGAGGCACGGTCCATTCTGCTCCTGCTCCTGCGCGAGAAGTTTGGAGAAATCCCAGACGCGCATGTGGCGCAGGTCGAAGCAGCGGATCGCGCCTGGTGTAAGGAGCGACTGCGACGTATCCTCACAGCCCGAAGTTTGGACGAGATGGGATTCGACTGAACGGATCGCTCGCTGCGTGGTTCGGGCATGGGGGCGCCGGCGTGCATCCGGCTCGGAGTCGCGTGTGTGCCCACCGGGCTGAAAGAGAGAACAACATGGCCCTTCCCGCTCATGATCCCGGCCGGCTGCCCGCCGGTCTCTGCGTCTTCGGTCTGACCTATGCGTGCGGCATGACGTGGGCCGGCACGCCGCGGGCGAATCCGAACCCGTTGTCGGCGCGGGACGTGATCGTGCTGGCCGCCGACAGCGGGCTGTCGTGGGTGGAACTGCCCCTGCGGATGCTGGACGACGGCGCTTCGGATTCGCTCCGGGATGTGGGCGCCTTCGCCCGGGATCGCGGCATTCGCTTTGTGGTGCCGGGGGGTCAGGTGTCTGCCGAAGACCTCCGGCGTCATCTGAACGTGGCGTCGGAGCTCAGCGCTCCGACGGTGCGTTGCACGCTCAGCGGGATTCTGTGCGGGGACCGCCGCGGGTTCCCGGGAGGGTGGCGGGCGCGTCTGCGCTTCTGTGAGCAGGAACTCGCCGCGGTGGTGCCGGTGGCGGAACGCCTCGGGGTGGCGCTCGCGCTGGAGAATCACCAGGACGCCGATTCTGCCGACCTGCTGGCGCTGTGCGAACGCTTCAGCAGCCGGTACCTGGGGATCACGCTCGATTGCGGCAATCCCCTGGCGGTAATGGAGGATCCGGTCGCGTTTGCCATGCGCATCGCCCCGTACCTGCGCCATGCGCACCTGAAGGATTACACGGCGCACCCGGCGCCGAACGGCTATCGTCTGGTACGGTGTCCGCTCGGCGCCGGATTGGTGGACTTTCCGGCCCTGTTCCAGCTCTTCGATGCGCAGGAATGGCCGATCACGCGCAATATCGAGATGGGGGCGCTGCAGGCACGGCTGATCCCGATGCTGGAGCCGTCCTGGTGGGACGAGTACGGTGCACGTTCCGCGCAGAGCACGCTCCCGGCGTTGAGCCGGGTGTGGAATGGGCTCCGTCCAGCCGCCGAAGACTGGCGCACCCCGTGGGAGCGCGACGCACCCCCGGAAGAACTCCTGGCGTACGAGTGGGACCAGTACAATGAAAGTCTGGCCTCGCTCAAGCGGCTGTGCGGATCCTCAGCCTGACATCACGTACACCGCCGCCGGGTCGCCCAGCGCCTGGAGCACCTCTCGGAGTGCGGGGAGTAGATCGCGGGAGTCTACCCCCAGCGCCTGGATGCGCATCCCGGTGGCGTCGCGCAGTTCGTCCAGCGCAAACGGGTTATTGGGGTCCGCCATTGCCACCACAAGTGCCTCTCCGCTGCGGGCGATCGGCAGGCACGCGAAACGGCGCAGCATCTCCCGGGGGACAAGCGAAAGCAGTACCGGGTCAATGGGCCGCCCGCGGAAGAGAATCGTTCGGGCGAAGCCGGGGGGCGGCGGAGCTTTGGGCTGGGTTCGCGAGGCCCCCGGCGTTGTGCTTCTGCCCACGGAGGCCCCGGCCGCAGCGTCCCCCCGGAGCAGTGCGAGTTCTACGCTGCGCTGTACACGCGTGCCCGGCAGCACTTTGCCCGCCAGCACTTCGCCCCAACTGGTGACAATCACGTAGAGGTGCAACGCCCCCTCGGTAGTGTGCCCCTGCGCGCTCACCAGCAGTGTGACACCGCCGCGTTCCACTTCCGCCACTGAGTCGCCCGCGCCGGTCGGCACCTCAAGGCAAACGGAATCCAGCGTCCCACTACCGCTCAACACAGTGCCCGCACCCAGTTCCAGATCCCGCACTGCCCGTGCCGAAGTTTCGATCAGGTCTTCCCCGGCGCTGAGGCGCAGGGTGATGATCTCAACCGGACTGACACCCCGAGAGGACTGCATCTTGTTTCAACTCCGGACGGCCTGGGCCAGCAGAGCAAGCGCCTGATTGGCAGCCCCTGCCTGGTTTCCCGGTTCGAAGGCGCCCATTGCTGCGCCCCGGACCGCGGCGACCATCCCCAGACTAGGGATTATGGTCACTGTGTCGCGGTTCCAGAGACCATTCGCCTGATAAGTGTCCGGGGGGAGTGCCGGCCACACGCGGTGCCCATCCATCCCCGCCGGTTCATTGAACCAGAAGTTGAGGCCGTAGACGCCCGGACCGTGCGGGGTCTGGTTTGTACCGCCGCCGTAGGTGCCGATTTTCAGATAATCGGTACCGGGTAGGCGCGTGCGCGGCAGGGTGACCGGCACGGCGGGCCGCGCTTCGTCGGACCAGAGGCCGGCGGGCAGGAGTGCCTGACCCTCCCACATCCCCCGGTTCAGCCATAGCCACCCGAGACGCGCAAAATCCCGTGGTGTAGTTGTAACGCCGCGCCCACCGCGCGACGAGAACACTGACCCGTCCTCCAAACCGAGTGGGCGCAGGCGCCGGGTCAGTGCAGCATCCAGTGGCTCGCCGAAGAGCTTCTCCAGGGCGAGTGCGTAGAGTTGGATGCCGAAGTCGTTGTAACCCCAGGCCGCGCCGGGAGCCTCCCCACAGGAATAGCCGCTCACCATGTCGGCCAGGTGCCGAAACGTCATGGTGCGGTCTTTCTCAATGAGGTCCCACCCGCGCTCGTCCACCCGGCTCCGGGTGGCGGGGAGAATGCGCTCGCGTACGGCAAACAGAAGCAGTGTGGAGAGCACCGGCTTGGCGGCCGATGCCCAGTCCCGCTTCTCCTGGACCGGTCCCCACGCGTATGCCAGGAATCCATGCCGGACCACGCAGCCCGCCCCCCCCGCCCGCGCAGCGAGTTCTTCCAGGGGACCGGGGTCCAATCCGACCTCGCGCGGCGTACGGTGAATCCAGGCGGCGCCCGGGAATACGGGAGGAGGGGTAAGCGGCATTCATGTGGTCCGGGGTGGGTCCCCGAGCCTCAGCGCCGGGGAGCAGCGGTGTCGGTCGAGCTCAGGGTTTCGGCGTGCTCCCGAATGCGGTGCGCCTCTGTCAGCAGCTTCTCCTCTGCGTCATGGGCCTGTTCGCGCATCTGGCGGGCTCGTTCCTTCGTCTGCACCAGATCTCGCCGGGCCATCTCGATGCGGCCGAGGGTGCCCCGGCGGGCGGTGTAGGCGGCCTCGGCTGCACGGTGCGCTGCTTCCGCCCGGTCTTCTAATTCACTCGCCATCGCTTCGGCATCCAGCCGGGCCTGCCGGGCGCGCTGTTCCAGGTCTTCGGCCTGGCCGACCAGTTCCTCGGTGTTTTCCTGATCGGCAGCTTCCTCCCCTGCCGGCGCCTCGGGACGTTGGTCCTCCTCGGCTCCGGCCCTGGGGGATGGTGGGGCGCCGCCGCTCAGGTCGGCACGCGGGGCTCGCGGGTGTCGTTCGAGTTCAGGAGGAACCGGAACGACAGAACCGAGCGGAGTTTGTTCTCCTTCGCCGCGCGGCGACGGGCCGATTCGGCGTGCACGCGCACGCGACCCACGATCGTCCGGCAGGCTCGCCGTGCCCCGATAGGCGCCGCGGAACGAAGGATGGCCGCCGTCAGCGTACAGCGCGGCGCCGATCCGGCTGGAGTTGCGCCGATCGGCCGCGCGCGCGATCGGCTCGGCCGCCGGCGCATTCCTCCAACGGGGCAGCAACACGAGCAGCAACACTCCGGCGGCCACACAGAAGATCAGGCTTGCGGCGACGTAGACAGCGGTCAGACTACCCCAGCGGAGCGGCTGCGGCTCCGGTGCCAGGTCGCGCGCCACGCGCAGGCGCGATGAGTGCGATGTTGCCACGTTGTCCCTCTTGTTCCTCAGGGAGACGACAGACCGGGACTATTTTAATATGCCCGGACACTAACAGTCCACAATGGTTTTCACACTGTGCGTGCCAATTCCCTCGCACCTTCCGGGGGGCGTGATACGCTTCCGGGGGGCCTCCCGGACCCCTGGATAGGAGAGACCAGTGAAGATTCACGAATACCAGGCGAAACAGGTCCTGGCCCGGTACGGCGTTCCCGTGCCTGCCGGCGAGGTGGCGACCACGCCGGCCGAAGTGCGGGCCATTGCCGAGAAGCTGGGGAAGCGCGTGGTGGTGAAGTCCCAGGTTCATGTGGGGGGACGCGGCAAGGCGGGAGGCATCAAGCTCGCCGATACACCCGACGAAGCGGAGGCCGTGGCTTCGCGCATCCTCGGGATGGACATCAAGGGCCTCACCGTCGAAAAAGTCCTCGTCGAAGAGGCGTTGAACATCGCCCGCGAGTACTACCTCGGGATCACGCTGGACCGCGGTGCGCAGCGCAACGTCCTGATGGTGAGCGCCGCCGGCGGCGTAGACATCGAAGAGGTGGCGGCCGAGACCCCCGAGAAGATCGCTCGGGTGCTGATTGATCCGGCACTGGGGCTGCGGGATTACCAGATTCGAGATGCCTGCTATGCCGCGGGGCTGGATCGCGAGGCGATTGCGGGAGCGGGCAAGTTCCTGAAGGCGCTCTACCAGACCTACATTGATATGGATTGCTCGCTGGCGGAGATCAACCCGCTGGTGTTGACGGCCGAGGGCACGCTCATCGCCGCTGACGGCAAAATCAACATTGACGACAACGCGATGTATCGTCATGCCGATCTGGCCGACCTGGCCGAGGAAGGCCAGGACAATCCGCTGGAAGCCGAAGCGCATCGCCGCGGGCTCCAGTATGTGTATCTGGGAGGCGACATCGGGATCATCGGAAACGGGGCGGGTCTCGTGATGGGCACCCTGGACGAGGTGAAGGACGCCGGCGGAACGCCCGCCAACTTCCTGGACATCGGTGGCGGCGCCAAAGCGGAGGTGGTGGCGAGCGCGCTGGAGCTGGTGTTGATGGATCCGAATGTGAAGGGAGTGCTCTTCAACATTTTCGGGGGCATTACCCGGGGTGACGAGGTGGCGCGGGGAATCATTGCCGGTTCGGCACGCCTGAACATCCAGGTGCCGATCGTCGTCCGCCTGACGGGAACCAACGAGGCCGAAGGGCGCGCGCTCCTGGCGCAGACCACGCTGGTGCCGGCCGAAACGATGCAGGAAGCCGCCGCGAAGATCGTGGAATTGGCTCGGGCCGCCTGAGGCGGGGAAGGAAGACGACTGACGATGAGTGTGCTCATCAACAAAGACTCCCGCGTCCTTGTTCAGGGGATCACCGGCCGGGAAGGGGAATTTCACACCCGGCAGATGCGCGCCTACGGCACCCAGGTTGTGGCCGGGGTTACTCCGGGCAAGGGCGGCCAGGCCGTGGATACGGTACCGGTGTTCGACACGGTGGCGCAGGCCGTGAAGGCGACCGGGGCCAACGTTTCCGTCATTTTTGTCCCTCCGCGGTTCGCACCGGATGCCTGCCTTGAAGCCGCGGACGCCGGGGTGGATCTGGCGGTGTGCATCACCGAAGGCATTCCGATCAACGACATGGTCGCCGTGGTAGCCCACATCCGGACGACGCAGACCCGGCTGCTGGGGGGCAACTGCCCGGGCCTCATCACTCCGGGCGAGTGTAAGGTCGGAATCATGCCCGGGAACATCGTCATTCCCGGTCCGGTTGGGCTGGTGGCCCGGAGTGGGACCCTTACCTACGAAATCGTAAGCCGCCTGACTCGGGAAGGGTTGGGGCAGACTACGTGTGTGGGAATCGGCGGTGACCCGGTGCCCGGCCAGCGCTTCATTGACGTGCTGCCCCTCTTCGAGGCGGATCCGCACACGAAAGTGGTCGTGATGATCGGCGAGATCGGCGGCACCGACGAGGAAGACGCGGCGGAGTACATCCGGACGATGACCAAGCCGGTCGTGGCGTTCATTTCCGGACGCACTGCGCCGCCCGGCAAGCGGATGGGCCACGCCGGCGCCATCGTTTCCGGCGGGAAGGGCACGGCCCAGGCGAAAGTGGAGGCGCTGACGGCGGTGGGCGTGCCCGTGCCGATCAGTAGCCGGGAGGTACCCGCGCTGGTGCGCGAGCGTTTGGGGTAGGGGCGACCCCCCGTGGTCGTCCCAGTTGGTTGGGGTAGGGGCGACCCCCCGTGGTCGCCCCCGACGTGGCGCGGGAGAACCTCGCCGCGTCGCAGAGGAACGGCCCCGGAGACGTGCGTCGCGCCGCCGGGATGGGGTTCGTCCCGCTCCGGCGGAGGACGCACACAGCCGATCCGTATCACAACAAGGGTGGGAGCAAGCAATGGGATACCTGACTGACAAGAAAGTGGCCGTGATCGGTGCGGCGGGAATGATCGGGTCCAACATGGCCCAGGATCTTCTCTCCACCGGGACCGCGAATCAGATCGCGCTGTACGACCCCTTCGCCGCCGGCCTGGAAGGGGTGGCTGAGGAAATCTACCACTGCGCCTTCCCCGGCGCGCGGGTGACCTGGACCACCAATGAGGCCGAGGCGCTTGCGGGCGCGTCGTACATCATCTCCTCCGGCGGGGCGCCCCGCCGGGAAGGCATGACCCGCGAGGATCTCCTGCGCGGCAACTGTGAGATCGCGAAGGGCCTGGGGGAGGCGATCAAGCAGAATGCGCCCGGAGCCGAGCTGGTCATCATCATCTTCAATCCGGCGGACATCACCGGTTTGACCACGCTGGTGCATTCCGGGCTGTCTCCGGGGTGTGTCACCACGCTGGCGGCGCTGGACAGCACCCGGCTCCAGACTCGCCTGGGGCAGCACTTCGGGGTGCTGCAGCATGAGGTCACGGGCTGCGCCACGTATGGCGGGCACGGCGAGAAGATGGCGGTCTTCCGAGGAGGCATCGCCGTCCAGGGTGCGAAGCTGACCGATCTGCTGGCCGGCGGTACGGTCAACGGACGTGGCCTCAGTGCCGACGAGTGGGCGAAAATCCAGAGCGATACGCGCAACGGCGGGTCCCGGATCATCCAGTTGCGCGGCCGCTCGTCGTTCCAGTCCCCGTCGCACCAGAGCATCGCCATGCTCCAGGGTCGCATCCGGAACGGTGGTTACCCCTGGCCCTGCGGCTGCTATTTCTCCTCCGGCGAGTTCGCCCATGTGATGATGGCGGCTGACACCGAGTTTACCGCCGCCGGCCTGGTGGGCAGCATTCCGGAAGGGACCGCAGAAGATCTGGCGGACCTGCGGGATAGTTACACCCACCTCTGCAAGCTGCGTGACGAAGTGATTGCGGCCGGCATCCTGCCGCCTATCGCCGAATGGGGGACACTGAACCCGCATCTCTAGATCCGCCCGCCGGCGAAGTGGAGGCCATCCAGGATCACGCACGCGAGAGCTAGCGTCCGTCCATCCGCTCGCCGGCAATGCGGAAGCCATCCAGGATTACGCATGGGGGGAGCCGGCGCGCGTCAATCCGTCCGCCGGCGAAGGGGAAGTCATGCCAATGCTGGACCACTTTCACCCACCCATTTCGGAGGAGACCGCGTGGGAGGACTTCCACAGCCGGTGGATCGTGTACATCGCCCGGCTACTGGATCGGCGCTGGCTGCCGGAGTCCTATCGAACCGTTGTCGAACGCCATTTCGGCACGCACTTGGAAGTAGACGCTGGAGTGCTGCTCCTGCGCCGCGGGGGTGGGCCGGGGATCCGGACCGCCCCCGCGCTTCCCGACCCGGGATCCGCTATCGGGGCAACGTCCCCAGCGGTGCGCTCGCTCATCACCGCGGAGCGCAGCGCCGCCGACGTTGCTGTTGCAGAGGCAATGCGGCAGGCGTCCGCGGGTCCGGATGGCCGGGTCCCCTGGTTCGCCCTCCCTGAGGTGCGGCTACTCGTGCGGAACCCGGCCGGCCGGCTGATCGGGGCGATTGAACTGGTCAGCCCGCGCCACAAGGACCGTGCTGCGGCGCGCGACGGCTTTCTCGCGAAGATGCAGACGTACTTACAGGCCGGGGTCGCTCTCGTTGTGGTAGATCCCGTCACATCGCACCGGGCGTGTCTGCACAACCTCTGGGCCGACCGCTTCGGAGGCCCGGCTGTGCCGCGCCTCGCGGAGGACCGCCCGCATCCAGTGGCCATCACGGTCTATGCTCCCCGACCTGAAGCAGGCGAGGAATGGCTGGACATCTGGCTGCGCCGCCTGCAGATCGGGGAGCCGCTCCCGACAGTCCCTCTCCGGCTCGGGCCGGATCTGGTGGCGCCGGTGGAGTTGGAGGAGTTGGAGGAGAGCTATCGAGAAGCGTGTACCGACCTCCGCCTGCCACTCCCGGACGCCGCCTGACTGCCGCCCGCAACGGCGCGATCCGCGCCGCGCCTACCGCTCCACAGTGTTCCGGAATTGCTCGAACACGGTTGCCAGTTTCCCCTCTTCCAATTCCAGGATGGAGGTGCGCATACGGTTTTGCCACCAGTTCGCCACGTCCAGTAAGTCCTCCCGCTCGAACCGGTATTCGAACATGTCAAACGTATCTCGGCGGTAAAGGATCACGTCAATCGGGAAGTCCACATCGGAGGCGCTGGTGCGGGTGGCGTCGAACGCCAGGTAGCCGATGCGCAGGGCCTGGTCCTGGGGCGTATCGAACCGGAGCGCCCGATCCACGAGTGGCTTTCCATAGCTGGCCTCTCCGATGATGGAGTACGGTGTGCCCTCCCCCACCTCTACCCAGTTTCCCTCGGGATAGAGCAGGTACAGTTTGTGCTCCCGGTCGTTTTCGAGTTGCCCCCCCAACAGCGCATGCAGGTTGAAATTGAGCCCACTCTCGCGCAGCGCCTGCTTGTCTTCCGCCGCCACCCGGCGGACCTGCGCCGCAAATGCGTTGGCGGCCTTGTACAGCCGGTCAAACCGGGTGCCGCTCTCTTCAATGACCTCGTCCAGATAGGTGAGGGCCTTGTCCCGCACCGACCGGAGGCCGGAGGTCATCAGGAACATCGAGTGGCGTCCATGCTGATGGATCGAAATCTTCTTCGCGGTGGTCACTTCAGAGCCGCTGGTGATTCGGGTGTCCGCCACCGCCACCAGCCCCTGTTGGACGCGCATTCCCAGGCAAAACGTCATGCTCCGGCTTCCTCTCTTGCTTTCACCTTCGGCGTGGAGGCCGGTTCTTCCTCAATGAATTGCAGCGGAATGCGGCTTACCCGCGAATCTGCGGCGCTGCCTTCCAGTAAGAGGAGGTGTGTGCCGCCGTTGGAGAGGGCCACCCCGGTTGGGTCGGACACTGCGACGCCCGCCGGAAGGCGCATGCGGGCCGGCGCCGATCCTTCCGCCCCGGCGAACAGGCCCCAGGGACTCGCCACCGGGTGATTCGGCTCCGCACTGAGCCCTGTGACGATCCAGTGCCGGCGGCGCGCTGCGTCCCACGCCAGGCCGCGGACGCCCTGCCCGCCCAGATTCTGTGTGGTCACCTCTCCGAGCACCAGTTCCTCCGGCACGGCGGAAAACGGCCCTGCCGGATTCCGGATCCGCAGGAACACCGCATCTTCATGGCTGCCGTCCGGGCGGGGACGACTCTCCGTGACGGTGGGGGAGCGGAGGCCGACGAGCAACTCCCCACCCGCGCTCCAGGCAAGGCCCTCTAGTTTCAGGCCGGCCCGTGCCGGGGGACGGCGGAGTGCGTCGGCCAGAAACGGGATCTGGTTCACGATGGCGTCCGCGAGCGCACGGGTCTGGCGGGCCTCGAGCAATTCGCCCTGCGGGTCGAAACGCAGCCGGGCGAGCCGCAGGCGCGACTCCGGCGCGTCTCC
The DNA here is from genome assembly GCA_005805375.1 of Actinomycetota bacterium. Lineage (GTDB taxonomy): Bacteria > Armatimonadota > SYMT01 > SYMT01 > SYMT01 > SYMT01. The sequence goes on along the minus strand of SYMT01000711.1, from coordinate 9,109 downwards.
CCGCGGAGTGCGTCCGTGAGCCGCCAGGAGGTAGACGTTGCCCTGCCCGTCCGCCGCCACGTCCTCCAGCCCTTCCAGTTCCACCTTGCCTTCGAGCTGGGGGCCCAGCGCGGTCACAGCACTGATGGGTACACCCGGCTCCAGCCGGCGCGCAATGAACACCCCATTGCGTGCGGACGCCACTACCAGCCAGCGTCCGCCGGGCAGCGGCGCCAGTCCCCGCGCGTGCGGGATCGGCAGGCGCACCGTTTCCACGCGGGATTCTTGTGCGGGCTGCATGGGCGCGCACCCCGCCGTATACGCCGCAGTCACGATCGCGTGGTTCCCCACGGCGGCGGACTCGGGTCCTGCACCGGCGCCGACTCCCATGAACGCCAGCACTGCGGTTGAGAGCAGAGCCCGTCCCCGGAATTGTACGCACGCCACTCGTCACTCCCCTTCCCGGACATCACCGTCCACTCCTTGCTTGTATCACGAGGATCCCATCTCCCGTACAGCTCCTGGATCACGCCCCGCGGCTTCCGACTCCGCAGCGGCGCCGACGCCTGGTGTTGTTCACACTGGGGGTATCCTGCTCGTCGAACCCCAACTCCTCTTTCAAGCGCTCGTGGTAGGTATGCGCGGAAGCCCGGCGGGGTACTGCTGCGCCTCCGGCAGCGTGGTGACCACGCGGATGTGGTGGCTCTCCGGATTGAGCACGGGATCATCCAGCGTGTACTCGATCAGGCGGAGCCGGACGCACCCGCCGCGGCGACGGCGTTCCGGGTCGGCGGGCTGGAGTTCCACCAACAGGGAATCATCAGGCAACGGCTGGAGCACCGTCGGTTTGAGCGAGGCTGACAGCCGCGCCAGGACCTGGGCCCTGCGCGCCTGGATCGCCATCACCCAGCCCGCGCTTTGGATCCCCCGATCCCACATGATGAGCGTCCCCTGGTCCACCGAACGCAACAAATGGCGCACCCACCTGGGCTTGCTCTGCCTGCACGGGCCGAACTGCGCGTTCACCACGGCGTGCGTACCACACTCACAGAGGTACATCCCGAGCATCTGCGGAAAGGCGCTGTCTCCGTGGCCCCCGGTGGGCCGCCCGAACGCCCGGGCGTTGGTCGGGGGGTCCGGGACATCGTGGTGCTGTCCATCGCAGGCCGTCAGCCGGGAGGGGTCTCAGGAACGCGCCCCGGGGGCGCAGCGTTGCGCCGCATTGGCTCCACTGCTCTCGGGTTGTGCCGAACGAGGCACGCCCCGCCCCGGGGTGGATCTCAGCAATTAGTCGCGCTCCGCCGAAGCGCGATACCTTTGTGTAGCTCCGGCGACCGTCCGGCGCCGTCGTACCACCTGAGCCTGAAACATGCGCACGCGATCCCCCTTCATGTTCGTCCTCGTGACCCTCGCGACCCTGCTGCCCCTGGCCCGCTCGGCCGCACAGGATCCGGCCGACACCCCGATTCGCTTTGCCAGACACCCGGCTCTGTCGCCGGACGGGCAGCAGGTCGCCTTCGCGTATCAGGGTGACCTCTGGACAGTACCCACTGTGGGAGGGCGAGCCCTGCGCGTGACGCTGCACGAGGGCCACGACCAGTTGCCCGCCTGGTCTCCGGACGGGAAGTGGCTCGCTTTTTCCTCGAACCGCGCCGGCAACTACGACGTGTGGGTCATGCCCGTCGGCGGTGGGAAGGCGCGCCAGTTGACGTTCCATTCGGCAGATGATAGCGTGTCGGCATGGTCACCGGACGGAAGCGCGGTGTTGTTTGCGTCCGCTCGAGAAACCACCCGGACGCCGGCGATCTATGCGGTAGACCTGGTCATGGGCCGCTCCCACCTGCTCGCGGCGGACGAAATCGCGCTCGCCAACGGAGCGCTCTCATCGGACGGGAAGTGGGTCGCCGCCACCCGAGGGCGTGACTGGTGGCGCAAGGGGTACCGGGGGAGTGGCAACGCCAACCTGATCCGCTTCCCGGTGGGGCTTCCCCCAGCGCCGGGCGAGGGAACACAGTCCGGGGACCCGACCGGGGATGCGATAACTGCTGCGCGCGAACCACGAACCGGTGGCGGGCAGTGGATTGCGCGGGATCCGGAAAACGAGCGCTGGCCGCTGTTCTCTCCGGATGGGAAGATCATCTACTTCGTGAGCGACCGGGACGGCGCCAATAATCTCTATCGAATGTCGGCGGAAGGGGGCAACCGTACTGCGCTGACCCGGTTCCGAGACGGGAACCTGTTCTACCCGAACCTTGCCCGGAACGGTGCACGGCTGGTCTTTGAGCGAAACTTCGGACTCTGGATCCTGGATGCGAAGGGCGGAGAGCCCCAGGAAATCCGCATCTTTGCCCCTTCGGACGATCGCTCCAACCTGATCCGCCCGGAAGCCTACACCACCGGCGCCCAGGAAGCAATGCTCTCGCCCGACGGAAAACAGTTGGCGTTGGTCGTCCGTGGCGAGGTGTTCGTGCTCCCGGCGGCCGGGGGAAACTCTCCAAAGCGGATCACCACCACACCGAGTCGCGAGGAGGACGTGGCCTGGTCACCCAACAGTAGGCAACTCGCGTTTGCCTCGGACCGGGATGGGGACCAGGACCTCTTCGTGGCGGACGTGGACGGGAAGACACAGCGCCGCCTCACCCGGACTGCCGGCATCTCTGAGCACTCCCCGGTGTTTTCGCCCGACGGCAAGGCACTCGCCTTCCTTCGCGGCTACAATGGCGCCGAACTTTGTATCGCGCCCGCCGACGGAGAGGCGGACGGAGCCGAACCACGGGTGCTGGTGCGCGATCCGGCCATGTCGGGTCTCGCCTGGTCCCCGGATGCTCGCTGGATCGCGTATGCCCGCACCAGAGCACATTCGGCGGGAACCCAGGCGGATGTCTTTGTCGTGTCGCTGGAAGACGCCCGGCGGATCAATGTTTCGTCCTACCCGGTGGTAAATCGTGCGCCCGCCTGGTCGCGGGACGGAAAGCGGCTCTACTTCCTCTCTGACCGGACCGGCAGCCCCCAGGTGTGGAGAGTTCTCCTCCAGCGAGGGGACGCCAGCGATGAACCGGAAGTGGGGAACGATCCGGCGGGCGAGAGATCGCCCAGCGTTGAGCAGGGCGGGCCGGTCACCATCGAGGACCAGGACCTGGATGAGCGGGCCCGACAGGTGACGCGCGCGGACACCGGAGTGCAGGGCTTCGCTGTAGCGCCCGATGGGCGCTCCGTACTCTTCACGCAGGCGCAACTCGGGCGAACTGATATCTGGCGCGCGCCCACAACCGGGAGCGGCACGGCGACCCGGGTGACGCAGAGCGGGGAGGCGGGCCTCGGGTTGCACTTCGCGGCGGATGGGGCGCGCGCCGTGTACCGCGCGGGCGGTGGGGCCCGAAGTGTGGCGCTTCCCGCCGGTACGGTGATGCCGATTCTGTTCCGGGCGCAGATGGATCTGGACGTGAGGGCCGAGCTGTTCCAGATGTTCGACGAGGCATGGCGCAAGATGCGCGACTCGTTTTACGACGAGAGGCTCCACGGCGCTAACTGGATTCAGGTGCGCAGCACCTACCGGCCCATCGTGGGTGACATCACCTACAAGGAGGACTTTTACGCCCTCTTCTCCCTGGTGCTCGGTGAATTGAATGCGTCCCACACCGGCATCTCCGCCGCCGGGGGGGGAGGCGGTGCTGCCACCGCCAATCCGGGTGTAGCCGTGGATGACCGCCACCCGGGGCCCGGTGTGAAAATCGCATTCGTTATGCCCGAAAGTCCGGCCGCGCGCGAGAAGACCCGCCTGCAGGCCGGTGAATACATCGTCAAGGTAGACGGTTTTGCCGTGAACACGGCGGAAGAGTACGCCCATCGCCTGGCGGGGAAGGCAGGCCGATCTGTCGAACTCCTGGTCGGTCGAGGACCACGCGAAGAAGGCGCCCGCGCCGTGACGCTTCGCCCGCTCAGCGGCGTCGCCTACCGTGCTCTGGAATATGATCGGTGGGTCAAGGAACGTAAGCAAAGGACCGCCCAACTGTCCGAGAACCGGTTCGTTTACCTGCACTTGAATGCGATGAACGATGCCAACCTGGAGCGTTTCCGCCGGGTTGCGTTCGGTGAAGGGCAGGAGAAAGAAGGACTGGTCCTCGATCTGCGGTTCAACGGCGGCGGTTCCATCGCGGATGAGATGCTCGCCATCCTGCAGGATCGGATCTTTTCCTACCGCACGATGCGCGGGAGCAGCGCCAGACTGCCCGCTCCGCTCCAGGTATTCACCCGCCCGGTCGTGGTGCTCATCAACGAGGGGTCGTTCAGCAACGCCGAGGCATTCCCGTGGGGTTTCAAAGCGCTGAAGCTGGGGAAGATCGTCGGAGTGCCCACATTCGGGGGCTGTATCGGCACCGGCGCGACGACCCTGATTGACGGCAGCACGCTTCGGACCCCCTCTACCGGCGCCTACACGCTCGACGGCATCAACATGGAGAACAACGGCTGCCCGCCGGACATCTATGTGGAGAACACGCCCGCTGACGTGGCGCAAGGCCATGACCGGCAACTGGGACGGGCAGTGGAAGAGTTGCTGAAGCAGGTGCGCCGCACGCGCTGAGCCGAGGAGACGCAAAGTGGGTGGGCATCGCCATCGCCGGCACTGGCTCATCGGCGCCGGCGGATGCCTCGCGCTCACGATTGCCTTTCTGATCTGGTTTGCCTGCGAGGATCCGCCCGGACCGTCGCATCGCCTGCCGGACGGCACGGTGATGTCCCTTCGCGCCGCGACCTACGGTACCGATCCCCACGTCCACTGCGACGGCCCAAACTGGGTGCGCGTGCTACACAGGATGGCGCCCGCCGTAGGGGCGGCGGGCAGCTTCGGTTGCTGCGCTCTGGACGCGCCGGCCGATTCGCCCCAACTCTGGTTTCGGATCTCGCCCACCATGGCGGAAGCGGCATCCGAAACGGAGTGGCTGGTGGAAGATCAGCACGGCTGTACTTTCGGCCCACCGCTCTATGGAAGCGAGTTCATCGCCCCCTCGTTCCGACAGGACAAGCAGATTCGTTTCCGCCTGTTCGCGCCCGAGGTGTACCCGCGACGAGAGCGGAGCTTTCGTTTCGTGCTCCGGCACGCGTCCGGGAACAACCCGGCGGCCGCCTTCACGATTGCCAACCCCACGCCGGGCCGGCACCCGCGCTGGCAGGCCCTCCCCTACCCGGTGCGTGCCACTCGCGGGAGGTGGACGTTCGCATTGACCCAAATGCGCGCCGAACCCAGCACTCCGGAGTGGTCCTCCCCCTGTGTGGCGGAATTCGCCTACTCCCGAGACGGTGTAGCCGGCGGTCGTTGGTTTCCGGCGTCCGTGCGGGTTACCGATGCCACCGGCAATCAGTTCGAGGTGCCGGCTGACGGTACTGCGGCGCACCGCATTACGTTTCCGGCACTATGCCGCCGCGAGTCTGCCTGGAAGCTCAACGTTCGATTCGCCCACCGAGACCCCGAGACCGCGGCGCCCGTCGCCACCTTTACAGCCAGGAACCTCGCTGCCCCCGGTCCCCGAAGCAGCGTCAGCTACATGGTGAATGCTACCGTAGCAGGAGCGGTGGTTCGCACGGTGCGCCTGACCCGCACTCCCGCATCCGCGAACGGGAACGACGAATGCATGGTGGGACTTCTCGTCGGTCGTGCGGATAGTGACGCGCTCCAGTGGACTCTACTTGACGTATCGGCCGAACGCGGCCGGGCGATCGCCCTGCCCGGTCGCGCCTGGCCGAACCGGACCACCGTTGCCGAGGGGCGGGATGCGGACCGCCTGAAGCTCGGACGCTTTCGCCTGCCTGCCGGCGTCCAAAAGGTCAATCTCACGTTCGCGGTCCACGCGGTAGAGACAGCGGAGTTCGTGGCGAAGCCCCCAGCCCCGTGAGGTATACTGGAAGGTGTGGGGTTTCACTTCCCGCACCACATGCATGCGTTCCCGTACCAAGCCTGAGATCATCCTCGACTACGACGCCGCCTGGAAGTGGCTCATGGAGACGTTCCTTGAGGCGCTGATGCGACTGCTGTACCCGGACGTGGCGGCGGACATTGCATGGGAACGCGGCTTTCAGTTTCTCGACCAGGAACTCAACCAGGTCTCCCGCGGCATCCGGCCTCGCAAGGGCGCCGTGGACAAGCTTGTGCGCGTCTGGCTGAAGGACGGCGCCGACATTGTGGTGCTCATTCATATCGAGTTTCAGGCGCAGAAGGATGACTCCTTCTCCCTGCGCATGCGGCTCTACCAGGCGCGCATCTATGACAAGCATCGGCTGGAAGTGTACAGCTTCGGGATCCTGGGGGACGACGATCCCAACTGGCGGCCGACGGAGCACGGGTGGGAACGCTGGCGAACGGGCAGCATTGTCCGGTTTCGCACGTGCAAGCTACTGGACCACGAGCCGGTCCTACGAGAGATGGCCGCAGCAGGAGACCTCCTGGCGACGTTGTTCTGCATCCATCTGGATTCGTTCGATCGCAACCGCAAGGCAGCGGACTGGCTGACCTGGAAGGTGGAAATCACCACGGGTCTGCTCGAGCGGGGTTTCGGGCAGACTGACATTGACGATCTGCTGGTGTTTCTCGACTGGCTGGTGGTGCTGCCCGAACCGGAGGCCCAGCACTATGAAGCGGAGGTACTGAAGATGACCAAGAAGAAGTTCGAGGAACTCTACTCCCCCTGGGAGCGCAAGGTGGTGGCGCGGCGAGACCCGGAACTCCGCGCAGCACTGATCCCGAAGCTCCGCGAAGAACTAATTCCTGTACTCCGGGAGGAGCTCCGGCCGAAACTACGGGAGGAGCTTTCCCAGGAGGTTACGCAAGAGGTCACGCAGCAGGTTACGCAAGAGGTCACGCAGCAGGTTACGCAAGAGGTCACGCAGCAGGTTACGCAAGAGGTCACGCAGCAGGTTACGCAAGAGGTCACGCAGCAGGTCACGCAGCGGGTGAAAATGCAGACGTTGATCGCGCTGCTGCGCCAGAAGTTTCCGGCGGCGCCGGAATCCCTGGAGGCACAGGTGGCCGCGCTGCGGGCGCCGGACGCGCTGGATCGGCTGCTACTGACCGTGGTGCAGGCGGGCAGCGTAGCGGACTTCGAGAGAGCACTGTCGGGGCTCACTTCGTGATGGATGCCTTCCCCCGCCCGGTGTCCATCGTGCTCATTCCCGCCGCCGTCGCTCTGCACGGCCGGCGGCGGGCGCCCGTAGCCCACGGTGTGCCGCAGGTTCCGCGCCAGTTCGGGGAACATCGGCGTCGAGGCCGCCTCAGCCTTCGCCCTTGATTCCCCGCCTGCGTCGAACTGCAGCACGCGATCCCGTGGCGGTGGACCGCTTCGGCGGAGGGGAAGCGCCCGCAACCCGGAGCTCATGGGGCAAGCCGGCCTCCTCCAGTGCGAGCACCGCGTTGAACCGTTGGACGGCGCCCACTCCCGCGACTGCCCATCGGTCCGCCACACCTTCCACTCCGACGTGTGGACGCGAACTCTGCGTGGGGCCCACAATTCGCTCGGGTTCGTGCTCTGCGACAGGAAAACCGGCAGGCTGAGTGAGTTCAGCGCGACGCAGTTCGATGGGATTATGCTGCGAGGAGATAGCCGGAATTGTCGGGATCGGTACTTTGAGACCGATGAGACGGGGCTCGTGATCGGGATCAACGACTCGAGGCTGGACCGGATCCTGAAGCAGACACCTTCCGCGATCGCCGGCATCGGGGACAGGCTCAATCGCGAATGGGATGGAGCAGCAACTCGCGGTTTACTGCACGCCGTTTCCGACTGAATGCGGATGGGCCCAGGCACTGCATTCGAGCAACACCGTCGCTTCGCTGGTGACGTGCACCGTGGAGGCCGACGTCGTGGATCCACCTATACCAGCAACGGTGGGTCTTGCCGGGGCGGGTGTTGCGCCCGCCCGAGGGCCCGAACCCCCACCCCGAGTGCGCTGCTGGAAGGGGTTTGGGCCTCCGGTGCATAACACCCAGGTGGGAGGGTTTCGCAATGATCTCGCGGAGAACAGTACTGGGGACGGCGGGGGCTGGATTGGTGGGACTGACCAGTCCTGGGGCAGCCCAGGAGGGTACCGGCGAGCGCAAGAAACTTGCGATCGTGACCACGGTCTGGCGCTATGGTTCGCACGCCTGGCACATGGGCGAGCGGTTCCTGGCTGGCTATCCCAGTGAGGGGAAGTGGCGCCGTCCGGCGCTGGATGTGGTGTCCGCCTACGTGGACCAGACACCGGAAGGAGATCTCAGCCGGGGGAGGGCCGCCGAGTTCGGGTTCAAGCTTTACCCCTCGATCGCTGAGGCGCTGCGAGGCGGCGGAAGCCGATTGGCAGTGGACGCCGTGCTCATCATCGGTGAGCATGGCCGCTACCCGCGCAGTGAGTTCGGGCAGACTCAGTATCCGCGCTATGAGTTCTTCAAACAGGTCGCCGACGTTTTCGAGAAAGACGGCCGCGCTGTGCCGGTGTTCAACGACAAGCACCTCTCGTGGAAGTGGGACTGGGCGAAGGAGATGGTGGATACCGCCCGACGCCTTCGTTTCCCGTTCCTGGCGGGCTCCTCGTTGCCGCAAACCTGGCGGATGCCCGCTGTGGATCTCCCGTACGGCGCCGAGGTGGAAGAGGCCATGTGTGTAGCGTACGGTGGCGTGGACTCCTATGATTTCCACGCCCTTGAGACCATCCAGTGCATGGTGGAACGGCGCAAAGGCGGAGAGACCGGCGTCACCGCGATCCAGGCACTGAGCGGCGACGAAGTGTGGAAGGCGATGGAAGGCCGGGCATGGGATCCGCGGCTGTTCGAAGCGTGCCTTTCCCGCAGTCAGACCCTCGCCCAGGGCGCCACCTTCAGCCATCGCTACCCCACTCCCGCGCAGATGCGAGAGATGGTGCGCCGGCCCTACGCCTACCGCATCGAATATTCGGATGGGCTGAAGACGACGATGTTCTTGCTGACCGGACTGGTCTCTGACTTCACGTTCGCGGCCCGCCTCAAGGGCAAACCTGAGCCGCTTTCCACGCTGTTCTACTTACCGCCGAACCCGAACGTGACCTACTCGGCTGCCTTGATGGCTCGCGCAGAGGAGATGTTCCTGACGGGTCGCGCGCCGTTTCCGGTGGAACGCACGTTGCT
>SYMT01000710.1 GCA_005805375.1 Actinomycetota bacterium | reverse complement strand
GGGCGGCATCTCCACGCCCAGGTCGCCGCGAGCCACCATGATCCCGTCCGCGGCCTCCAGGATGGCATCAATGTCGTCCAGCGCTTCCGGACGCTCGATCTTGGGAATGATGGCGATTTGACTTCCGTGAGGGAGCAGCGAGCGGAGTTCGTGGACGTCGGAAGCCCGGCGCACAAAAGACAGCGCGAGGAACTCTACCCCCAACTCCACGGCGAACTGCGCATCCACACGGTCCTTGTCGGTTAGCGACGGCGCCGACACGGCCACCCCCGGGAGGTTCATCCCCTTCCGATCCTTGAGGGTCCCGCCGTGGACCACTGAGCATTGGATCTCAGTGCCCTCTATCTGCTCGACCCGCAACTCCAGTAGCCCGTCCGATAGGAGAATCCGATCCCCACTCTTCAGATCCTCAGCGAGCGCCTCATACTGAGAGGGGATCAGACCCGGCTCGCCCATCACCTCCCGGGTGGTGACCGTGACAGCCGCGCCATCCTCCAGTTCGATCGCGCCTCCCACGAACCTCCCGACGCGAATCTTCGGCCCGCACAAATCAGCAAGGATGGCGATCGGCTCCTCAAGTTGAGTAGCCACCGCACGAATCCGCTCGTAAGCTGTACGATGGGTAGTGTGGTCCCCATGCGACATGTTGAGGCGGAATATGTTCACTCCGGCGCGGATCAAACGTCCCAGCGTCTCCGGATCGGTGGAACTGGGACCGACCGTGGCGACAATCTTGGTGCGTCGGCGCTTCAGGGCGGGAATGCGGTCACGGGTGAGCATTGGGGTAATCCTGATGGGGGACGAGGACGATACTCCCTCAAGGGTATCATCCCCACAGCGGTGAACGAAGAACCAGCTCCGGTCGGGTTGCACAGGGCGGCCTGTGGGCGCACATCCTAACCAGGAGAGATGAGGCGGCTATGTCCCAGGAATACGATGCCCTCGGCGGGGGCGAAGTAAATATCAACGATTACCTGGATGTGCTGCGCCGACGCAAGGCGTTGTTCATTCAGGTGTTCGTAGTCGTTGTGGCTGCCGGTATTGCTGTGATGGCAATGTCGAAGCCGGTGTACCAGTCCCGCGCGGCCATCTTGGTGGGGAATCGCCGGGAGATCATCCCGATCATCAATCAGGATAGTGTACTGAGCGCCTTCACGGATCAATGGGAATCCGAGCCGCTGGCCACGCAGGTGCAGGAGATGCGCACCGGCGGCCTGATCCAGGAGGCGATCAAGGCGACTGTACGCGAGCGCCCCGGGATCGCGCCGCCGGAGGTCGACATCCAGGCCGACTCCACCACCAGCATCCTGAATATTGATGTGACGGGGGCGGACCCTTCGGAAGCTGCCGAGCTTGCTAATAAGATCGCCGACCTGAAACTGACCGACTTGAAGGGCCGCGATACCGAGGGCCTGAAGCAGGGCATCACGCTCATCGAAACTACCCTCGGTGACCAGCAAAAGGCGCTCGACAGCGCACGGGCGGAGCTGAACAGGCTGGATCAGGCAAATCCGAGCTCAAACAAGGAGGCGCGTGAGGAAGCCAACAAGCTGCGCAGCGCGCTCCGGTCGGAGTTTCTGAGCGCGGAGGCCGAGTGTGCCGCTGCTGCCGAGGCGAAAGCCGCGACAGACCGCGACTACCAGGCACAACTCGCCCGTCCCACTGTAGAGATTAAGGTCAACGTCCCGAATCCGGATTGGGAGCACCTGAGGGCAGAACTGCAGAAACTCGCGGACGACCGGAAGGCGCTGCTGGTAGCGGGACTCGCAGAAACAGCCGACCCGATTCAGGACCTGGACAGCAGTCGGAAGGAGGTGCAGAAGAGCCTCAAGGAGCAGAAGCAGTTCATCACCGAAACGCGAGAGGTGCCGAATCCGGATCTCCAACGGTTGCGGGAGCGGGTGAGTGAAGCCCAGAGTCAGTACAACGGTGCGTTGTCGGCACTCAATGTAAAGCGTACTCAGTGGCAGCAGGCGGCGAGCCAACCGCTTCCCGACCTGCGTGCGGAGTTCGACGAACGGCGGCAACAGTTCCGGATCCAACTGGTCGCCGCCCAGAAATCCATCGAGGAACTGAACGGGGAACTGCGGAACTTGACCCTCCGCCAGAAGCAGGAAGTCCGAAACACCCGGCACCGGCAGACCCAAGTCGCCGTTGTGCCTCCTTCCGCCAGTTCCGGCAAGCACGTCGCCACGATGCTCATTTCTGTGATGGCGGCACTCCTGCTGGCCACGCTGCTTACGTTTGCGCAGGAGTGGTTGGACGATCGCGTCAACAAGCCGGACGATTTGGAGCGGATCACGACACTGCCGAGCCTGGCACACGTGCCGATGATTCCGCAGGACCAGCCGCGCCTGCTCACCGCGCTCGCTCCGAACTCCTATGTGGCGGAAGCGTACCGGGGCCTTCGCTCCAGTGTCTACTTCGCGGCGCTTGATGCTCCTATCCGCCGGATCATGGTGACCAGCGCCTCCAAAGGCGAGGGTAAGTCCATCACCTCAGTCAATCTCGCTACAGTGATGGCGATGGAAGGAAAGCGGGTCATCCTGGTGGACGCCGACCTGCGAAAGCCGAGCCTGCATCGCCTGCTGGGCGCAGAAAACGATCACGGATTGGCGGACGTCCTGTCGGGAATCGCTGAGTTGGACGAAGCAATTCAGGAGACGAACGTCCCCAACCTGCGTCTCGTCAGTTCCGGCCCGATCCCCCCGAATCCGGCGGAAGCGCTGAGTTCCGCGGCCTTCGATCGGTTAGTGGAACAGCTCGAGGAAATGTCGGACGTGTTGATCTTCGACACGCCGCCTTGCACGCCGGTAACGGATCCGCTGGTCATTGCCCGTCGGATGGATGGTGTGATCCTGGTGGTCTACGTCGGGCACACCCGCAAGGGAAGTATCAAGCAGACGCTGGATCTGCTGGGGCGCTCCCGGGCGCGTCTCCTCGGTCTGGTCTACAATCGGGCTCGCCGTCATTCGGGTTACGGCTACGGCTATGGGTACGGCTATGGGTATGGCTATGGGTACGGTGGTTACGGTCCCGAAGAGCGGGCCCGGCCGGCCCGCCCCGATCGCGCCGTACCTCCTGCGGTCGCTCGGGACCGACGGGCGCTGGGGTCCGAAGCGCGTTCCGCGTCCACACCCCCGCCCCGCCGGCGGCAGGATTCGTGAGCGAGCGCGAACGAACGATGTCTTCCGCATCCCCTTCGACACTCCACACGTGGGAGCCCGGTGCGTTGCCGCGTGAGCAGCGCACTCCGGCCGGGTTTGCGTCGGGCCTGCACACAGTGGTCCTGTGTGTCCTGATGCTCGCCGTGGTCGGCGTGACCGTGGGTCCCACGCGCGAGTGGTTCCGTGCGCGGGTTTCGCGATTGACGTCGTTGTCGTGCTGCTCGCGTTCTGGGTGGTCGTCACGCAGGACTGGCCGTGGGCGCGGATTCGGGCATTCCTGGCCCACCCTCTCCATCTGGCGATCGGTGGGTTTCTGGGTTGGGTGGCCCTCTCCTCCCTCTGGAGCGAGGTGCCCCAGTACAGCCAGTTCGAATTGCTCCGGCACGGCACCGGCGTGTTGCTCTACTTCGGCGTGGTCTGTGGTCTTTCGGGCGGGCAGGTGGGCGCAGTGGCAGGGACGCTCGTCGTTTCTGCGGCACTGGCGGGCTTTCAGGGGTTGGTGGGTTCGACGCGGCACCGCGACGGCTGGGTAGCCGGAAACTTTGTGGATCCCCAACTGCTGGCCGGCTTCTTGTGCCTGGCGCTGCCGATTGCGGCCGGTCTGGCCGGAGGAGGGCATCATTCCCGCACGCGCACTGCGGTGGGAGCGGCATCTATGCTGGCGGCGGTGGCCCTGCTCGGCACGCACAACCGGAGTGCGTGGGTGGGAGGAGCGGTGGGCATTACGGCCGTGCTGCTGCTCTGCCTGCGGACCGGAACACCGCGCGCTCGCGGCGGCGTGGGGTGGAAGCAAATGGTAGTGCCTGCGGCGGCTATTCTTGCGGCCGTAGGAATGTTCCTGGTGCTGTCCCAGACCGGGGGCAGTTCGCTGAAACGGGCAGCGACAGTGACGACGTTGCAGCGAGACGACGGGTGGGTTTCTCGCATGCGGTCGTGGCAGGCTGCGCGGTGGGTTGCTGCGGAGCGGCCTCTGACCGGTGTCGGCATTGGTGCGTTTCCGCTGCAGCAGGCGCTCTACAATCGCTACAGCCGGGAGCAATCCGAGATTCTGGCGACGGGTCCGAGTCTCAGCGAGAACGCACACAATACGTACCTCCAACTGGCTGCTGATCTGGGGTATCCCGGTCTGGCGCTGTACCTTGGAATTTTTGTCGCCTATTTCCGGACCGTTGTGCCGACCGCTCTGCGCTCACGGGAGTCGTCCCGGCGGTGGTTGGCTGCGGGGCTGGTAGGGGCCATCGTCGCGCAAATGATCTGTGCTATCGCGAACCCCTCCTGGGAGTTTGCCGAGTGCTCTCTGTTCCTCTGGGTCGCGCTCGGTTTGGGCGTGGCCGCGACCGGGCAAGATGGCCGGTCGCGCGAGTTGGGGCGAGCGTAGGAAAAAGGGAAACGAGGAACGCAATGGACCCGAATGACGTTACACGACGGCGAGTGCCGCCCACGAATTCGTCCCGGCCCGGCCGGGGCACGCCGCCTCCCACCCCCTGGTGGAACAATCTCTTGAAGCTTCTGGCGGCGTTCCTCTGCGCGGGATTCCTCGTGGCGGCTGCGGTCTGGATGCTGGTGCTCCCCAGGGGCACGCAGCAGAACCAGGGAACGCAGGCGAGCACGGACGGGAACGGACCTGCGGCGACGGGGCTTCCCGCTCCGGGTCCGGATGGCTCGGTCCCGGGTGGTGACCGTTCTGTCGCCGGTGGGGCCGGTGTTACCGCCCCTCCGCCCGGCACAGTGCCTCCGGGTGGTGTGCCAGGTGCGGCGCCTCCGGGCAGTGTGCCCGGCACAGTGCCGCTGCCGGGAAGCGGGCCCGGCGCCTCCGGGGCGGCTGGGGCTGGGGGCGCCGCACCGGGTGTCACGATCGGCGCGCTGCCTCCGGCGTGGGGTCGCACCGGCCGCAGCGGTGTGGCCTCGGCCGTTACCCAACTGGTTGCCGGCCAGCGATGGCCGCGCCGCCGCCGTCGCCGTTGTGCGGTGCGACGGGCCGAGTTGGTGCTCTTCCGCCGGGGACTCCCCGCGCGGCCGCGTGGGCCAATCGCAGCGGAGACACAGATCCTGGAGCAGCAGTTCTCCAATCTGCGTCCTCCGGACCTGCAGATTTTCCCGGTGGGCGCGAGTCCGGATTCCGTCGCAGCAGCGCTCAGCCAGTTGGACGTGCCGATCTGTGTGACGACTAATCCGGCACTGGCGGACGCAGTCGCCGTGTTCGCCGGCCCGGGTCTGTCTGCGGCGGGCGTCGGTGGAGCGGCCGCCAGCACTGCCTCGGTTGCGGCCGCCGCTTCTGCGCTTCCGGGCGTGCTGACGTCGGCCGCCGGCGGCCTGCTGGGCGGCCTGGGTGGCCTCGGCACAGCGGTGGCCACGAGTGCGGCGTCCGGCATTGTGGGCAGCACGGTCGCGGATGCGATTGTCGGGTCAGATCCCACCCCGGGATATCTCGGCACCGCCGAGCCCGGATTCGTTGACGAGACGATCCCGAACGAACGGGACCTGAGCGCGTCGGTTACCGGCGCACGGGCCGCGTCTACGGCCCGGGTGGCTTCGGCAGTGCGTGTGGGGCAGGGTCGGGATACGTCCTTCCGCCCGGCCGAACTGCGGGTGAACCCGATGTTTGCCATCATCGGGCGCGGCACCCGCCGCGAGTTCAAGGTCGAAGCCAAAGGCAACGACGGGCGCTGGCACGACGTGACACGAGACGCTCAGGTTTCCTTCGCGAACCCCACCGGCACGTTCGTACAGCATCGAGCGGCGCGGAACGTGCTCGCGGTGCCGATCAACACGAGCCCGTTGCGTGACGGCAGCCGGAGCACGATCCAGGCGGAGTACCGTGCGCCGGGCGGACGTCGATTGGAGGCGAAGGCTGTTGCGATCGCCAGTATGTATGAGTAAGTAAGACGTAGCTGTCGCGAGGGACAATGAAGCGGGGAGCGGAATTTGCTCCCCGCTTTTTGCGCTTCATACCAGGCTACCGTTTATCCGGCGCGAAGAGGCAGGAGTAGGAGCGCGCAATGCAGGTCTGCGCCAGGAGAGGTGCGCCCGGTTGGAGGCCCCGGGGCCGGCCATCCGAAACGGGCGCCGACCCCGGAGCCGCGCCCGAAGAAGCCCGCCCCGCCGCAAAGGACCCCGTCCGGGTCGTCGCGCCGTGGCGGCGGTCCGTGTGGTCCCGCCCCGCCGCGTCGTTACTCATCTCAGCACTGATTCTGATGGTGATTCGTTCCGCCGCAGCTCCGGCTGGGACACCCGTTGCAGCTCCCGCCCCGCGTCTCACGCTGCAGGTGGGGCATGGCGACAGTATTACCTGCCTGGCGTTCCGCCGCGATGGCCGGATGCTGATCACGGGAAGCCGCGATCATACCGCGCGTGTCTGGGTGCGCGACCCGGATCGGGGCCGTACCGGCTGGGTGGTGCTGGCGACGCTCGCCGGACACCGCGCCCTTGTGTGGTCGGCGGCGATCTCTCCCGATGGTCGTTGGGCCGCCACATGCAGCGAGGATGGCTCCGCCGCCCTCTGGGATCCGCGCACCGGCGAGCGCCGGTTTTCTTTGCGCGGGCATCAGGGACCGGTGCGGGGCGTGGGATTCCCCGGAGGAGGACAGTACCTTGCGACCTGGGGCCTCGATCGAACGCTGCGGCTCTGGAAACTGGGAACCGGCCTCCCCGGTCCGCAGCTTACTCCCCACGAGACGGCGATCAGTGCGACCGCTTTCTCTCCCCGGGATGGTCTCTTCGCCAGCGCCTCGCGTGATGGTGATGTGCGAATCTGGCGGGGTGGTCCGGATGTGATCCGTCTGCCGGCGCGGCTTCCCGGCGCCTGCGTCCTCGCCTTTGCGCCCGATGGGCGAACGCTTGCGATCGGCAGCACGCTCGGTGGCCAGTCTCGTGTGGAACTCTGGTCGCTGGGTGGCTCAACGAAGCCCGGTGCGCCGGCGCCGCCTCCCGCGGGTGTGGGCCGGACCGCCCCTCCGTCGGCCGCCACTACACGCCGGACCAGCCGCCGCGCCCGAAGTAGCCCGACGGCGGCTTCGGCAAGGAAGCGCCTGGCTCGCACTCCAACAACCGCGCCCTCCGCACTGGGGCGGAGCGGTCATTCGGCGGGCCGTTCCCCCATTTCCGCGCAACCCGGCCCCGCGCGCGCGCGCCCTGCCTCGCGACCCGCGCCTGTCGTTTCCCGGCTCCGGCGCCTGGCAGGACTGCATGGGCCCGCCGGGGGCCTGGCCCAACTGGTTTTTTCCCCGGACGGCCGCCGCCTGGCAGCCGGCGGCGGCACCGGGGCTGCCTCGCGTGCGATCGTGTGGGATCTCCGGGCACTGGAGGGTCACGCACCACCGGGGGGCGATGGCGACGGGAATCAGACCATCCTCGGCCGGCTGTCGCTCACCGGCCCGATTGGTCAACTGGTCGGCCTTTCCTTCTCGCCGGACGGGGAGATACTTGCGGTAGGAAGTGACGACGGCGAAATCCGGCTCTGGGATACGCATCTGCCGTTCGTACCCGGTTCCGAGCGCACGCGTTCCGTAATTCGGCAATCGGGAGGCTCGGCAGGAGCGCTCGCCTTTGCGCCCAACGGGGAAGTGCTGGCCGCCGGGGCCGGTTCACCCGCGGTCAGCGTCCCCGGCGACCTTCGCATCTGGCAAGTCGGACAGAACACTGCGGCGTCGGCCGGCTCGGGACGGGCGTTTTCGCTGACCCTCCTCCCGACCCCGCCTCCACCGCTTCGACCGGTGCAGGCGCTGGTTTCTCCCGACGGGCGAGTGATCGCTACCTGGGGAGAGGACGGCGTTGCCCGCCTGTGGGACCGAGAAACCGGTGAGCTGAAGAGTGTCATCCCACGGGTGCGGCCGCCACTGGAGTTCGTTCCGGGCGGCGATGCGGTGCGGCTGGGAGGCGTCCTCGCAACGGGCGGTGACTCTGTAGACAGGGCGGCCGGGAATCAGGCCGGCAGCCAGTCGGAACTCACGCTCTGGCAATGTCGCAGCCCTGCCGGTTGGGGGCGTCCGCTCGCCACGTTTCGGCATCGTGCGCCGGTTTCCGAGGTGGCGTTCTCCCAGGATGGGCGCATCCTCTCCACTGCCGACGAGCAAGGAGCCATCCGTGTCTGGGTGGCGCCCGTGCTCGACAGTGCTCCCGGCGCCACCTGGAAGCTGAAACTCCATGCGGCGCCCGAGGGATCGGTCTCGGCCCTTGCGTTTTCTCCCGACGGCCGTACCCTGGTAACTGCCGGCGGAGGGTTGGATCTGACCACCGGCAGTGCCGTGCCTTTCAGCGCTGTGCGGCTGTGGGATGTGGAACGTGCCCGCCTGAGAGCGACTCTCCCGGGCTCGGTAGGCGCGTGGCCGAGCCTCACGTTTTCACCGGATGGCAGCCTGCTGGCGGTGGGGGCCGACCGCATCGTGGCAAACCGCCCGGCGGGGGGAGAGATCAAGCTTTGGGATGTGCGTACCACGGGTTTGCGTGGCCGCCTCTACAGCCAGCAGTTGACTGTGACCGGCTGCCGGTTCTCGCCGGACGGGCGGACCCTGGCTACCCGCGGGCGTGGCGAAAGCGCCGTCTGGCTCTGGAGCGCCGAGACGCTCTCCCACATGGGGATCCTGGAAGGGCATGCGTCCGAGGTAGTCGCACTGGCGTTCTCAAGCGATGGACAGGTCTTGTGCAGTCGCGATCGGGACGGAGAAGTGTTGTGGTGGGACGTGCTCGGGCAGCGGCGCATCCCCGCGCCGGCAGACTACTCCGCATTTCCCGCAGCGATGCGCCTCCCCGTTGAGATTACGGATGCGGGTGTCGCACTTCGGGATGCGGTTACCGGACGGCGCCGAGTCACCTTCTGTGCAGTGCCGGGGGGCTCACCCGAAACAGAGGGGCGCCGCTGGCTCACCCACGCCGAAGAGGGGTGGCTCGACGGATCACCGGACTTTGGTCCGCTGATCCGATGGAACGTGGCCGGCGCCCTGGCCCGCGTAGATCGCTACTGGGACCGCTATCACCGGCCCGGTCGCCTGCGCGAAGCTCTGCGGGACGAGACTTCACACGCGGCGCCCCGCGCTCCGTCCGGTCGTCCCCCCGGCGCCGAGGGGGCTCCGAAGCGGAAATCGCTGAAGCCGAAACCACCGTAAGGCCTCCGACGGCGCTTTCGGGTCAACAGTCGGAAGTGGGCCCCGCCTTTGAGTGAGGGCACGGGTTGAAGCTCCGTACGGAGAACCAGGAAACGCCCTGCCTGCCGGCCCCAGGGGATGAACCGGCCATCGGTCTGCAAATTCGCACCCATCGCGACTTTGATGGCACGAGCCGGGGGGTGCGCGAAATGGTGAATATCGCCTCGCGCTCCAACGGACCGCCGAGGCGGTGCGGAGCCGGGCGCTGGACGCGACGGGCGGAACGTCGCCGGGTGTGATTTCCTGGCGATAACGTGCCGCGGGGGCGCCGCGCCACAGGGCGCATCTCCGAGTCAGGCTTCCTGAAGCGACGGCCGGCGGCGCGCCGAGACCCGCGCAGCCTGGCGACGCGTTGTCCGCGTTACGTGAGCCGCGACGTGTTCGCTCGATGCATGGACGGCACCCGGGGGCGGGTCGGGATGGATGCTGCCGCTTCCTTCGTGTTACTCTCCGCCTTGGCCGGGTTGGCAGGAGCACGGGACGCGCTGCACCTCGCCGTAAAGCCCGCCGCGCACCAGCCGGTAGCCCTGACCGCTGCAGTTCGGGCAGACCTCTGCTGCAGTCAGCGCCCGCCGGATCTGGCGGTTGACGGAGTCGAGTTCCGCCTTCAGCGTGTCGTACCGGTGTTCGAGGCGGGACAGCACCGGATCCAGCCCATCGGCTGCGGTGC